>NZ_JAIUHT010000011.1:0-210185 GCF_020165255.1 Mesorhizobium sp. CA12 | reverse complement strand
ACGGAGAGGGGAGCGCCCTACGAAGGCCCCCTCTCCGTCCGCTTCGCGGACACCTCTCCCCCGCTTTGCGGGGGCGAGGAACCCAAGTCTTCAATCCGGCCCAAATCCCGGGCTGGTCGGGCTGCCGTCGTCAAGCTTCGACAGCCATTCCACCAGCGTCGGCCTATATCGTGTCAAGCCCTTATAGGTGGCGAGCTCTTCCGGCAGGTCGCGGATGACGCGGTGCAGGCGGCGCGCCCATTTCGGCTGCGTGACCAGCTCGTCCATCTTGATCAGATAGCAACGGATCGGGAAGACGATGGCGTTTGAACGCGGCAGCCGCCAGAAGCTTTGCAGCTCGACGCGCAAATGCACCTTCTGCCCGACATTTTCGGGCGTGACCGTGGCGCGGTCCGGACCCCATTTGTGATAGTTCTCGGGGCTGGTGTCGAGGCGCGGATTGATTGTCATCGTCCAGTTGAGGCGCCTGGCCGGCTTGCCCTGCTGGATGTTGGTCAGGAATTTCAGCGCGCGGGTGAAAATGCCCTTCTCATGCGCCAGCGGCACCGGCGCATGCCATTCGAAGAAATTCATGCCGATGTCGAAGTCGAGCGACCAGTCGGCCTGAGTGGTGACCATACCGGCATCCATCCACAAATTGCCGTCGCGCTGGTCGAGAATGCAGAAATCGCCCTGGCTCTGGCGGGTGATGTATTCCATCGGCCCGTAGGGCAGCGTCGAGGTGTCGCCGAAGGTGAAGGTGTCGTCGATGCCGAGCGGCCGGTTGATCCAGCGCCAGCGATCGCCGTTTCGCTCCAGTGTGAAGTGCTCGGGATAACCGAGCGCCTGCTGCTCCATCAGAAGCTCGAGTAGGTCCCAGCCGGCAAGCGTCATATGCGGCAGCGACTGGCAGCGCAGTGGATCCTCGGCCAGCACCAGCGCGCGGTCCTGCATCTCGGCGACATAGTGCTCGTCGACGTCGATCAGGTTCTCGAGCACGCTGCCCTTCGGGCCGACCACATGCGGCTCGATGTTGACCGCGTACATGTAGGAGTCTTCGTTGAATGGGAAGGGAAAGCGCCGGATATGCTCCGGGCTGTTCCTGAACGTGTAGTCGTCCCGGAACGTTTCCTTGCGAAAGGTGATGCCCATTGACGCCTCCTATCTTTCCAGGACCAGCGACTTGCCCTCGAAGCGCGAGACGCAAGGCATGATCTTGCAGCCGGAACGGTGGTCTTCCTCGCTCAGCCAGTGATCATTGTGGATGAACTTGCCGTCGAAGGAGATCACATTGGTCTCGCACTGGCCGCAAACGCCGCCGCGGCAGAGATAAGGCGGGTCGACGCCGGCGGCTTCGATCGCCTCGAGCAGGCTCTGCTGCTCGCCGACGCGGATCGTCTTGCCGCTGACGGCCAAGGTCACGTCGAACGGCGCGCCGGGCTGGGGTGCCGCGAAATGCTCGAAATGCACGGTCTCCGGCGGCCATCCGAGGCTAGCCGCGCGGTCACGCACCCAGTTGATCATGCCGGCCGGGCCGCAGACATAGAGATGCGTGCCGAGCGGCTGCGAGGACAAGAGCCGGTCGAGGTCGATGCGCTCCTCGCGGTCGTCGTGGTAGAGCCTGACCCGGTTGCCATAGCGCTGCTGCAGGACATCGGCATAGGTGCCGAGCGAGGCGGTGCGGCAGGTGTAATGCAATTCGAAATTGCCGCCGGCGCCTGCCAGCTGCGACGTCTGCGCCATGAAAGGCGTGATGCCGATGCCGCCGGCCAGCATCAGGTGCTTCTTCGCCCGGAGATCCAGCGAGAACAGATTGACCGGATAGCTGATCACCATCTCCAGCCCGGGCTTGACCTGCCGGTGCATGAACAGCGAGCCGCCGCGGCCGGCATCGTCTCGGCGCACCGAGATCGTGTATTCGCGCGTGTCGAGCGGCGAGCCCATCAGCGAATAGGGATTGAGCCTGGTGCGGTCGCCGTCGCGCATCTCGACCACGACATGGGCGCCGCCGGAAAAGGTCGGCAGCAGCTCGCCGTCGCGACGGCGGAAATGGAAGCGGGTCACGAGATCGTTGACGGGAACGACGTCGCTGACAACGACGTCGAGCTTGGTGGTGCCGGTGCTCATGGGAAGGCCTCCTCGATCGGAGGAATCTCGGAGCGATCCTCGGCATTGATGCACACGCCCTGGAAGGCCGCGAGGCGCCGCGAATAGTGATCGCGCACCAGAAGCAGCAGGCCGCAATGCGAGCAGGTAGCCGGCTGCGTCGTTACATTCTCGGTGATGCCCTTGCAGTGCACGCATTGCATGCGCCGCGCCAGCGAGCCGCGATGCTCGGTCGCAATGGAGGTATGGTCGATGCCGGCTTCGAGCGCTACTTGCATTGCCTGGCCGATCAGGCCTTCGGTGCCGGCAAGATAAAGGCGCAGGCCCATATGGGCGTTGGTCAGCGTCTGCTTCAGCCGCGGCAACAGGCTGGCGAAAGACGGCGCGATGTGAAGTTGCATCGGCTTCAGCGCTTCGAGGGCGGCGATGTGCTTCCCCTCGGGCCCCGGAATGAAGACGATCTCGGCGCCGTCGAAGAAGCCAGGCGGCGCCTTGCCGGTCATGTCCGTTATCGCGAGCGCGCCTTCCGCATCGGCGATGAACAGATGATGCTTGCCTGGTTGCGGCGACAGCGTTCCGTAAATGGGCCGGCTGATGATCGTCTTGACTGCCATTCTTTCCTTCGTGCCCCGAAAGCCCTCCCGCTGATGATGCCTCAACCTTTTGCCGTGCGCTTGGTCTTTTTGGGATCGTCGAACGGCAAGGGCTGCGCCGTTGCTTTGATCGAGCCGCTCCTGTTGCGAATCTCGAGCCTGGTGTCCTTGACGGCGCAGTCGACGTCGAGGCGAGCGATGCCCATCGATTTCTCGACCAGCGGCGAATACATGGCGCAGGTCACCACGCCGACTTGTCTGCCGTCGCGATAGACGGGCGCGCCCTCATCCGCCGGTTCCTTGCCGTCGAGCAGCACGCCGTAGATCTTGAAGCGCTCCTTGCCCTTCAGCCGATAATGCTCCTCGGCGCCGCGGAAGCCGGTCTTGCCGGGGCTGACGGTGAAGTCGAGGCCGAGCTCCCACAGCGTGTCGCCGGGGCCTTCGTTCTCGAACGGATACTTTTGGGAATTGTCGTAAGGGTAGAAGAGCAGATAGCTCTCGACGCGCAGCATGTCGAGCGTGGTGAAGCGGCAGGGAATGATCCCGGCGCTCTTGCCCTCCTCGAGGATCCTGTCCCAGATCGTGCCGGCATCCTGGCCGCGACAGAAGATCTCGTAGCCGCGCTCGCCGGTGTAGCCGGTGCGCGAGATCATCACCGGAAAGCCGAAGAGCTGCGTCTGCATATGATGAAAATAGTTGAGGTCGCGGATGCCCGGCACATGCTTGGCCAGATAGTCAACCGCGGTCGGGCCTTGCAGCGAAAGGTCGTGCAGATTGTCATCGAAGCGCAGCGAGACATCGCGGCCCATCGCCGCCCGCTGCAGCTCCTCATGGCCGGTGCCGGAGCCGTGCACGACCATCCACGAGTTCGGGCTGATGCGGTAGAGGATGCAATCGTCGGTGAATTTGCCGGCCTCGTTCAGCATGCAGGCATAGGCCGACTTGCCGGGATAGATCTTTTCGACGTCGCGCGTCGTGGCGAGGTCGATGAGATGCGAGGCATGCGGCCCGGTGATGTGGACCTTCTTCAGGCCGGAGACGTCCATCAGCCCGGCCTTGGTGCGGATCGCGATATATTCCTCGTCGGCATCCTTGTCGTAGGTCCAGGCGGTGCCCATGCCGCTCCAGTCCTCGAGTTTCGAGCCGAGCGCGCGATGGCGATCCGCCAAGGTCGAGAATCTCCAGGATGCCGTCATCCGATCGTCCTCCGTGCGATTTAAGTCGTTGCTGTTCCCTGCTCCTGCTTGGTGGCGGAGCTTGGCCGAATATTGACCGCAAACGGCGAAGCCCTGCAATCCCCTTGAAGCAAATAATTTCATTGTCAGGCAAATTTCTTGCCCGATGACAAACGGTTTACGATGCGTAAATCCGGCTTGACAATTCCGGGAATCGAGCGGAATTTATGAAAAAAATTTCACTCTGTTGAAAGAGTGGACGCCCGGTCGGTTGTGTGGCCGGACGTCGCCAGAAGGGGAAAACCGATGTCCGACATGCAGCAGCGCATCGAAGCGCTGTACCGTTCCGACGTGCGTGGGTCCGTGCTCCTGATCGTATGCCTGTGGGCAACGATCCTCTTCGTCCTCCTGATGACGTGGCCATACATTCCGCATAGAGGCATCAAGCTCGTGGTGGCGGTTGCAGCCGCCGCGGTGCTGATCTTCAACACCGCCGCGATCCTCGCCATGCTCAACCACTACAAGGAAGACAAGGACTTCATCTACGGGCTCGACATCAAGAACGCCGACGCCGCCCGCAACCGCCAATCGTGAAGGGAGAAACCATGGCTCGCTACACCCCGCCGGAGCAGAGCAAGGCCGGACAGATCCTCGACATCGCGGTCGTGGTGGTCGCAATCTTTGTGGCGCTCTGGCTGCCGCTGAAACTCGGGTTTGCCGGGGCGGCGAAGTCGATCGACCCGCTTGACGCCAAGACCTGGGACGCGCTCGGCCAGAATGCGACCATGGCGTCGATCTGGGAGAAGCTCGGCTACACGCCGGAGACGGCGCACGACATCATCCAGAACCGCTTCCATTACATCATCGACTGGCCGACGCTGATCATCATGGCGATCGTGCTGATCGCCTATTTCGTCTTCCTGTTCCGCGCCTCCGATAAGGAATATCGCGAGGTCATCAACGAGAAGTTCGACGACAAATAGAGTTCGACGACAAATAGACTTCGACGACAAAGAGACTTTCGACGACAAAGAGACCGGGGAAGACATCATGTGGATGGGACTGTCTTACGTTTGCTGGGGCATCTCGGTCGTGCTTGCGGCGTGGATGCTCTACGACTGGTTCAAGGTCGATACGACCTATTCCGAGGAGACTTTGACGTCTTCCCGTGAAGGCGAGCTTGAAGCCGTTTCCGAAAAACACCGGATCTGAGTGGGGACTGACATGACGGCTGCGGTTGAAACGGCACAAACGACGACAATCCACGGCGACAGGGTCTCGCTGCTTCGGGTGCTCGGCCCGGCGCATGTGTGGGCGCTCGGCGTCGGCATCGTGCTGGTCGGCGAGTTCACCGGCTGGAATTTCTCCGCCGACAAGGGCGGCGCGCTCGCCGCGCTGATTGTCTGCTGGGTCGTCGGACTGCTCTACACCTCGGTCGCCATGATCGATTCGGAGGTGACGTCCACCGTCGCCGCCGCCGGCGGCCAGTATGCTCAGGCCAAGCATATCGTCGGGCCGCTGATGGCCTTCAACGTCGCACTGTTCCTGGTGTTCGCCTACACCATGCTGGAAGTGTCGGACGCGATCCTGCTCGGCGACACGATCGTCGCCAAGGCCGGCGTCGAGGGGCTGACGCACAACTCCTTCATCGCCGCCACCATCGTCGTGCTCGCCTGGCTCAACTATCGCGGCGTGCTGATGACACTCAACGTCAACTTCGTCATCACCGCGATCGCCTATGTCTCGATCGTCATCCTGTTCTTCTCCGTCAGCCCGTGGACGCAAGGCGCGGTGCTGAAGCTCAACGAGCTGGTCACCCCCGCCAATGCGCTGCCCTATGGCTGGATCGGCGTCATCGCCGCCTTCCAGTTCGGCATCTGGTATTATCTCGGCATCGAGGGCACGACCCAGGCCGCCGAGGAAGTGCGCTCGCCGGCGCGCTCGCTGCCTTACGGCACCATGGCCGGCATGATCACGCTTTTGATCGCCGCGGCGATGACCTGGTATGTCTGCGCCTCGCTGATGCCCTGGGAATATCTCGGCATCACCTATTATCCGCTATGGGACGCCGGCAAGCTGACCGGCAGCCCGCTGCTGGAAAACCTGCTCTTCATCGCGACGCTGCTGGCCGCGCTCGCTTCGGCCAATGGCTGCATCAACGACGCGGCGCGCGCCTGGTTCTCGCTCGGCCGCGACCGCTATCTGCCGAGCTGGTTCTCGGCGGTGCATCCGAAGTATCGCACGCCCTATCGCTCGATCCTGTTCCTGCTGCCGATCGCGCTGGCCTTCGCCTTCATCGCCGATCTCAACCAGGCGATCACCTTCTCGATCCTGTCGGGCGTGTTGCAATACACCTTCATGAGCATCAACATCATGAAGTTCCGCAAGAAGTGGCCGCTGGGTTCGATCCGCCGCGGCTACACGCACCCCTTCCACCCGCTGCCGGCGATCGTGCTCTTCTGCCTGTGCATGGTGACTTTCTTCGCCATCTTCCTCGGCTTCGGCTCGCAGCTGATCGCGATGACCGTCTTCTATTTCCTGATCTCGCTGTGGTTCCACTTCTACCGCTACAAGTTCGTGCGGCGCGGCGACCAGTTCTCCATGCCGTGGCCGAAGCCGCAGGGTTATTGAGTGGAGTAAGGGCCCGCCGTTCGATGGCGGGCCGTGGCGTATCGAAATGTCCGAGCTGACGTCAGTATTGCTTACCGGGGCGATCGCACTGGGCGTCGCCGCTCATATTGTCTGGCTGGCGCGCGCCAGCCGCAACAGGGCGAAGGCGGCCTTTGCCGCCGATATGGCGAGCATCCGCAGCGTCGTTGCGGATGCCGCCGACATTTCCGACGGCACGGTCGGCGTCCTCACCTGGGCCGGTTCCTGGAACGGTCAGCGCGTCCAGGTGCGGACCATCGTCGACACGCTGGCGACGCGAAAGCTGCCGACGCGCTGGCTCAGCGTTTCGATCACCGAGCCGGTCGCGGTGCCGGGCACGTTCGACATGATGATGCGGCCGAATTCGGCGACGACATTCTCCAATTTCGACCATCTGCCGCACACGCTGCCGAAGGTGCTCGGCCTTCCCGCCGACGCGGTGCTCAGGACGGACCGCAGAGGCGTCGCCTTCCCGCAGGATCTGATCGCCGCGCATACAGACATCTTTGCCGAAAGCCGCGCCAAGGAATTGCTGATAACGCCGAAGGGCGTGCGCATCGTCTGGCTGCTGGCCGAGGCCGAGCGCGCTCGCTACGGTGTGTTCCGGCAGGCGGCGTTCGGCGATGCCGGGATCGATCCGGCCTTGATCGAACGGCTGCTCGAGGCAGCCTCGACGCTTCGCCAAGCCATCAACCGGCGCGAAAGGCGGGCCGCATGAGCGACGAAGCCGCCACCCCTGCTCCCGCGAATCCCTATCTCGTGCTCGGCGCCGCGATCGTCTTGCCGGCAAGCGGCCATGTCATGCTCGGCGTGCCGGCGCGCGGGCTGCAATTCCTGTTCTTCATGGTGATCCTTGGCTGGATAACCACCAAGCTGGCGCCGGTCGACGCCGGCTTCATCGGCCGCCATGCCGGGGGTTTCCTGATCTATGCCCTCTCGATCCTCGACGCCTATAGGATCGCGCGCATCCGCCATGCGATCTGGGTTCACAAGGCGCGTCCGGGCGGCGATAGTGCCGAGGGCAATGCGCCGTCTAATATGTAATCACAGGAAAATTTTTTTCATACCAATTGAATTCGGCTTACTCATTGGGTACATCATCTGAGAGCCAAAAAACGTTGGAGGCTGGCATGTGCGGAATCGTCGGACTTTTCTTGAAGGACAAGGCGCTGGAGCCGAAGCTCGGCGCCATGCTGTCGGAGATGCTGGTGTCGCTCAGCGACCGCGGCCCGGACAGTGCCGGCATCGCCATCTATGGCGCAGCCACCGGCAATGAAGCCAAGATCACCGTGCAGTCGCCGAAGCCCGATCGCGATTTCCGCGGCCTCGACGCCGAGCTCGCCAAGGCGATCAGCGCGCCGGTCAGCGTCGCGGTCAAGTCCACGCATGCGGTGATCCGGACCACGCCGGACAAGGTCGACGCCGCGCGGGAGGCGCTGCAGACGCTCCGACCCGACATCCGCATCATGGGCGCCGGCGAGGCGGTGGAGATCTACAAGGAAGTCGGCCTGCCCGAAGCCGTCGTCGACCGCTTCGGCGTGCGCGCGATGACCGGCACGCATGGCATCGGCCACACCCGCATGGCGACGGAATCGGCGGTGACGACGATGGGCGCGCATCCTTTCTCGACCGGCGCCGACCAGTGCCTGGTGCACAACGGCTCGCTCTCCAATCACAACAATGTACGCCGCGAGCTGATCCGCGACGGCATGACCTTCGAGACCGAGAACGACACTGAGGTGGCGGCTGCCTATCTCTCCAACCGGATGGCGCATGGCAAGAATCTCGGTGAGGCGCTGGAAGGCACGCTCTCCGACCTCGACGGCTTCTTCACCTTCGTCGTCGGCACCAAGAACGGCTTCGGTGTGGTGCGCGATCCGATCGCCTGCAAGCCGGCCGTGATGGCCGAGACCGACCAGTATGTCGCCTTCGGCTCCGAATATCGCGCGCTGACCAAGCTGCCCGGCATCGACAGTGCGCGGGTCTGGGAGCCCGAGCCCGCAACCGTTTATTTCTGGGAGCATTGAGCTGATGCCGGCAACCCCAATGTCGAAAGCCGAGCGCGAGCCAGGCCATGCCCACAGTCAGGCATCACGCGTCTTTGACCTGTCCGTGCATTCGCTGCGCGAGTTGAACCAGGCGCTGCACCAGCTCACGGCCGGCTCGAACGAGACCGCCTGGGAAGTGCTCAACCCCAAGGGCAGCCATTCGGTGGCGGTCGGCGTCGATCAGCCCGTCAGCATCGATGTGCGCGGCAGCGTCGGCTATTACTGCGCCGGCATGAATGACGGCGCAGCGATCACCGTGCACGGCTCGGCCGGCCCCGGCGTCGGCGAGAACATGATGTCGGGCTCGATCGTCATCAAGGGCGACGCCAGCCAGTATGCCGGCGCCACCGGCCGCGGCGGCTTGCTGGTCATCGAGGGCAATGCCTCGTCGCGCTGCGGCATTTCGATGAAAGGCATCGACATCGTCGTGCACGGCAATATCGGCCACATGTCGGCCTTCATGGCGCAGTCCGGCAACCTCGTGGTGCTGGGCGACGCCGGCGACGCGCTGGGCGATTCCATCTACGAGGCGCGGCTCTTCGTGCGCGGCAAGGTGGAGAGCCTCGGCGCCGACTGCATCGCCAAGGAGATGCGGCCCGAGCATATCGAATTGCTGCAGGCCCTGCTCGACAAGGCCGGCGTGACCGGCGTCAAGGCCTCGGAGTTCAAGCGCTACGGCTCGGCCCGCAAACTCTACAATTTCAACATCGATAACGCCGACGCGTATTGAGGCAAGATGACCTACCGCAACCCGCCGACGACGCCGCGCAAATCCGCGACCTTCGACGATTACACGCTTTCCGAAATCCGCCGCGCGGCCGCGACCGGCATCTATGACATCCGCGGCGCCGGCGCCAAGCGCAAGCTGCCGCATTTCGACGACCTGCTTTTCCTTGGCGCCTCGATCTCGCGCTATCCGCTCGAAGGTTATCGCGAGCGCTGCGACACCTCGGTGGTGCTCGGCTCGCGCCACGCCAGGAAGCCGATCGAGCTGAAGATCCCAATCACCATCGCCGGCATGAGTTTTGGATCGCTCTCCGGCCCGGCCAAGGAGGCACTTGGACGCGGCGCCACGCTTTCCGGGACCTCGACCACCACCGGTGACGGCGGCATGACCGAGGAAGAGCGCGGGCATTCTAAGACGCTGGTCTATCAGTACCTGCCCTCGCGCTACGGCATGAATCCGCGCGACCTGCGCCGCGCCGACGCCATCGAAGTGGTCGTCGGCCAGGGCGCCAAGCCGGGCGGCGGCGGCATGCTGCTCGGACAGAAGATCTCCGACCGCGTCGCCGAGATGCGCACGCTGCCCAAGGGCATCGACCAGCGCTCAGCTTCGCGCCATCCCGACTGGACCGGACCGGACGATCTCGAGATCAAGATCCTCGAGCTGCGCGAGATCACCGACTGGGAAAAGCCGATCTACGTCAAGGTCGGCGGGGCACGGCCCTATTACGACACCGCGCTCGCGGTGAAGGCCGGCGCCGATGTCGTGGTGGTCGACGGCATGCAGGGCGGCACCGCTGCCACCCAGGAAGTGTTCATCGAGAATGTCGGCCAGCCGACGCTTGCCTGCATCAGGCCGGCGGTGCAGGCGCTGCAGGACCTCGGCATGCACCGCAAGGTGCAGCTCATCGTTTCCGGCGGCATCCGCAACGGCGCCGATGTCGCCAAGGCGCTGGCGCTCGGCGTCGACGCGGTGTCGATCGGCACGGCAGCACTTGTCGCGCTCGGCGATAACGATCCACGCTGGGAGGCGGACTACAACGCGCTCGGCACCACGGCCGGCGCCTATGACGACTGGCACGAAGGCCGCGACCCGGCCGGTATCACCACCCAGGACCCCGAATTGATGAAGCGGGTCGACCCGATCGCGGCCGGACGGCGCCTAGCGAACTACCTCAAGGTGATGACGCTGGAAGCCCAGACCATCGCACGCGCCTGCGGCAAGAACAGCCTGCACAATCTCGAGCCCGAGGATCTCGTCGCGCTCTCGATCGAAGCCGCCGCCATGGCCGGCGTGCCTTTGGCCGGCACCAACTGGATACCCGGCAAGAACGGCTTCTAGAACAAACTTCCAGAGACACGTAAGCGAGGAACTACATAATGGGGAACGATCTCGCCGCATTCGCCAAGGAGAACGGCGTCAAATATTTCATGATCTCCTACACCGACCTGTTCAGCGGGCAGCGCGCCAAGCTGGTGCCGGCGCAGGCGATCGCCGACATGCAGAAGGACGGTGCAGGATTTGCCGGCTTCGCCACATGGCTCGACCTGACGCCGGCGCATCCCGACATGCTGGCCGTGCCGGACCCCGATTCGGTCATCCAATTGCCGTGGAAGAAGGACGTCGCCTGGGTAGCCGCCAACTGCATCATGGACGACAAGGAGGTGAACCAGGCGCCGCGCAACACGCTGAAGCGGCTGATCGACGAAGCCGCCCGCGACGGCATGCATGTCAAGACCGGCGTCGAGGCCGAGTTCTTCCTGATCTCGCCCGATGGCAAGGCGATCTCCGACGAGTACGATACAGCCTCGAAACCCTGCTACGACCAGCAGGCTGTGATGCGGCGCTACGACGTCATCGCCGAGATCTGCGATCATATGCTGGCGTTGGGCTGGGGCCCGTACCAGAACGACCATGAGGACGCCAACGGCCAGTTCGAGATGAACTGGACCTTCGATCACGCGCTGGCGACCGCCGACAAGCACTCCTTCTTCAAGTTCATGGTCAAGTCGATCGCCGAAAAGCATGGCCTGCGCGCTACATTCATGCCCAAGCCCTTCCAGGGCCTGACCGGCAATGGCTGCCATGCGCACATCTCGGTGTGGGACGAGACCGGCAAGACCAATGTCTTTGCCGACAATTCGCAAGAGCTCGGCCTGTCCGCCAAGGGCAGGAACTTCCTCGGCGGCATCATGAAGCATGCCTCCGCGCTTGCCGCGATCACCAACCCGACGGTGAATTCCTACAAGCGCATCAACGCGCCGCGTACCATTTCGGGCGCGACCTGGGCGCCGAACACGGTGACCTGGACCGGCAACAACCGCACCCACATGGTGCGCGTGCCCGGGCCCGGCCGCTTCGAATTGCGCCTGCCGGACGGTGCCGCCAACCCGTATTTGCTGCAGGCCGTCATCATCGCCGCCGGCCTCGACGGTATCCGCTCGAAGGCCGACCCCGGCAAGCGCTACGACATCGACATGTACCAGCTCGGCCACACGGTGACGGATGCGCCGAAACTGCCGCTCAACCTGCTCGACGCGCTGCGCGAGTTCGATAGGGACAAATCGCTCAAGGCGGCGCTGGGTGAGGAATTCTCGTCGGCATATCTAAAGCTGAAGCAGCAGGAATGGAATTCCTATGCTTCCCACTTCACGCAGTGGGAGCGCGACCACACGCTGGATATCTGACCGTCCTGTAGTGGAGCATGATGTCGTCCGAAAATCGCTTCACACTTTTCGGCATCATGCTCTAGCGGTGCGAGCGACCTCGGAATGAACTGATGAAATATTCGATCTTCTCGCTCGCCCGCGCCGCCCTTTCCGGCCACAAGAACTGGCAGCCGACCTGGCGCGACGCTGCGCCCAAGGACCGCTATGACGTGATCATCATCGGCGGCGGCGGCCACGGGCTCGCCACCGCCTGGTTTCTCGCCAGCGAGTTCGGTATCCGCAATGTCGCGGTGCTGGAAAAGGGGTGGATCGGCTCCGGCAATGCCGGCCGCAACACCACCATCATCCGCTCCAATTACGGCCTTCCCGGCAACACCGGCTTCTACGAATTGTCGATGAAGCTGTGGGAGCGGATGGAGCAGGACCTCAACTATAACGCGATGGTCAGCCAGCGCGGCGTGCTCAACCTCTATCACTCCGACGCGCAGCGCGATGCTTTCGCCCGGCGCGGCAACACCATGCGCATCAACGGCATCGATGCGGAACTGCTCGACCAGGCGGCGCTGCGCAAAATGCTGCCGTTCCTGAATTTCGACAATGCGCGTTTCCCCGTGCAAGGCGGACTGCTGCAGCGGCGCGGCGGCACGGCGCGGCATGACGCCGTGGTGTGGGGCTACGCGCATGCGGCGAGCGAACTCGGCGTCGACATCATCCAGAATTGCGAGGTTACCGGCTTCACGCGCGACGCCAACGGCAAGGTGACCGGCGTCGAGACATCGCGCGGCAAGATCGGCGCCGGCAAGGTCGGCATGGCAGTGGCCGGCTCCTCGTCACGGGTCGCGGCTATGGCAGGTCTTCGCCTGCCGATCGAAAGCCATGTGCTGCAGGCCTTCGTCTCCGAAGCGATCAAGCCGCTCATTCCCGGCGTCATGACCTTCGGCGCCGGGCACTTCTATGTCAGCCAGTCGGACAAGGGTGGGCTGGTCTTCGGCGGCGACATCGACGGCTACAATTCCTATGCCCAGCGCGGCAATCTGCCGGTCGTGGAGGATGTCTGCGAGGGCGGTATGGCGCTGATCCCGATGATCGGCCGTGTGCGGCTTTTGCGCCAGTGGGGTGGCATCATGGACATGTCGATGGACGGCTCGCCGATCATCGACAAGAGCCCGGTCGACGGCCTCTACATCAATGCCGGCTGGTGCTATGGCGGCTTCAAGGCGACGCCCGGCTCCGGTTTCGTCTTCGCCCATCTCATCGCCCGCGATCAATCGCACAAGGAAGCCGCGCTTTTCCGCCTCGACCGTTTCCAGCGCGGCGCCATGATCGACGAGAAGGGCCAGGGCGCCCAACCGAACCTGCATTAGGGATAGAGCATGATGTTATCCAAAAACCGCTTCACACTTTTTGGCATCATGCATTGAAGACCCAGCCATGCGCATAGTCTGTCCCTTCTGCGGCGAACGCGAACTCGGCGAGTTCACCTATCTCGGCGACGCCAAGCCACAACGGCCGGCGGCCGATGCCGGCGAGGACGCGGTCTACGATTACGTCTATCTGCGCGACAACATTGCCGGCCCGATGAGCGAGCACTGGTACCATGGCGGCGGCTGCCGGACCTGGCTGAAGGTCACCCGCAACACGCTGACGCATGAGATTTCAGCCGTCGAGCCGGCGGCGGGCGCAGGCGCCGCCAAGGTTGGTGTGTGATGCGCGGCGATCAGGCAAACCGGCTGAACAATGGCGGTCTCATCGACCGCTCGACCGCGCTCAACTTCCGCTTCGACGGCAAGACGCTCTTCGGCTTCAAGGGCGACACGCTGGCTTCCGCGCTGGTTGCCAACGGCGTCAAGCTCGTCGGCCGCTCGTTCAAATATCACCGCCCGCGCGGAATTCTCGCCGCCGGGTCGGAAGAGCCGAACGCGCTGGTAGAGCTGCGCAGCGGCGCAAGGCGTGAGGCAAACACCAAGGCGACAACCGTCGAGCTCTATGAAGGGCTCGAAGCCGCCAGCCAGAACCGCTGGCCGTCGCTCCATTTCGACGTGATGTCGGTCAACCAGCTGTTCGCGCCGATCTTCGTCGCCGGCTTCTACTACAAGACCTTCATGTGGCCGGCGAAGTTCTGGGAAGCGATCTACGAGCCGGCAATTCGGCGCGCCGCGGGCCTTGGCCGCGCGGCCCAGGTTTCCGATCCCGACCACTATGACAAGGCCTGGGCACATTGCGATGTGGTGATCGCGGGTTCCGGCCCGGCAGGCCTGGCGGCGGCCCTTGCCGCCGCGCGCTGCGGCGCGCGCGTCATCCTGTGCGAAGAGGATTTCGTCCTCGGCGGGCGCCTGCTCGCCGATGGCGGCATGATCGACGGATTGCCGGCCGCCGAATGGGTCGCGCGCGCGGTTGCCGAACTGACGGCAATGCCGGATGTGCGCATCATGACGCGCACGACTTTGTTCGGTGTCTATGACGGCGGCACCTATGGCGCGATCGAGCGTGTCAACGACCACCTGCCGGTGCCCCCGGAGCATCAGGTGCGCCAGCGGCTGTGGCGGATCGTGGCCAAGCGCTGCGTCGTCGCCGCCGGCGCCATCGAGCGTCCGATCGTCTTTGCCGGCAACGACACGCCGGGCGTGATGATGGCGTCGGCCATGCGCAGCTACATCAACCGCTACGCGGCGACGCCGGCGAGGCGCATCGCGCTCTTCACCAACAATGAGGATGGCTGGCGTACGGCCGAAACGGCGATCGCGGCCGGACTGCAGGTGGCCGCCGTGATCGATGCGCGGCCGGACATTTCGCCGGCCCACCGCTCATTGGCCAACAAAGACGGCTTTCCGGTGCTGCACGGCGCTGTCGCCGGCATCGACGGCGGCAAGGACGGCGTGCGCAAGATTTCCGTCTCGCTGACCGGTGGCGCGCGCGCCGAGGTCGAGGCAGACGGGCTTGCCGTCTCGGGCGGCTGGAACCCGGCGGTCGGCCTCACCTCCTACCACCGCGGCAGGCCGAAATGGCGCGACGACATTGCCGCCTTCGTGCCGGATGGCGCGCCGCCCGGCATGCTGGCAGCGGGCGCGGCCAACGGCACGTTCGGACTTGGCGCCTGCCTGCGCGAGGGGTTCGAAGCCGGCGCTGCCGCCGCACGCGACGCCGGCCGCAGCGGCAATATCGGATCGATGCCGGTCGCCGACGACGAGGCGTTTTCGATCACACCGCTCTGGCATGTCGCCGGCAAGGGCAAGGCCTTTGTCGACCAGCAGCACGACGTCACCGCTTCCGATGTCGAGCTGGCGCAGCGCGAGGGTTTTCAATCGGTCGAGCATCTGAAGCGCTACACGACGCTCGGCATGGCGACCGACCAGGGCAAGACCTCGAATGTCGCCGGCCTTGCCATCATGGCGGCGGTCAGCGGCAAGTCGATCCCGGAGACGGGCACGACGATCTACCGGCCGCCTTACGTGCCGGTCGCCATCGGCGCCTTCGCCGGCCATCACCGCGACGAGAATTTCCATGCGACGCGGCTGACGCCCTCGCATCACTGGGCGGCCGAACAGGGCGCGGTCTTTGTCGACACCGGCCTATGGAAGCGCGCGCAGTGGTATCCGCGCGCCGGCGAGAAGGACTGGCTGGAATCGGTCACGCGCGAGGTCAAGGCGGTGCGCAGCGGCGTCGGCTTCTGCGATGTCTCGACGCTCGGCAAGATCGACGTGCACGGCCCCGACGCGGGCGCCTTCCTCGACCGCGTCTACATCAACGCCTTCTCCAGCCTCGCCGTCGGCAAGGCGCGCTACGGGCTGATGCTGCGCGAGGACGGCATCGTCTATGACGACGGCACGACCTCGCGGCTGGCCGAGGATCATTACTTCCTCACCACCACGACGGCCAAGGCCGGGCTGGTGATGCAGCACCTGGAATTCTGCCGCCAGGTGCTGTTCCCCGAGCTCGACGTGCAGCTGACCTCGGTCTCCGACCAGTGGGCGCAGTTCTCGATCGCCGGACCGAAGACCCGCGATCTGCTGAAAGAGATCGTCGATCCGGCCGAGGACCTGTCGAATGAAGGTTTCCCGTTCATGGGCGCGCGCGAGGTCAAGCTGCGCGGCGGCCTGAAGGCAAGGCTGTTCCGCATCTCCTTCTCCGGCGAGATGGCGTTCGAGATTTCGGTGCCGGCGCGCTACGGCGAGGCGATGGCGCGCAATCTGATGATTGCGGGAAAACCGTTCGGCGTGACGCCTTACGGCACCGAGGCGCTCGGCGTGATGCGCATCGAAAAGGGTCATGTCGCCGGGCCGGAGCTCAACGGCACCACCACGGCGGGCGATCTCGGCCTCGGCAAGATGATGTCGACCAAGAAGGATTTCATCGGCCGCGTCATGGCCGGCCGCGAGGCGCTCACCGCGCCGAACCGGCAGGTGGTCGTCGGCATCAAGCCGACCGACAAGGCGCGCCGCCTGCGCTCCGGCGCTCACATCATTCCAAAGGGCGAGACCCCCGGCCCCGACAACGACCAGGGCTATGTCACCTCGGTCTGTTTCTCGCCGGTGCTCGACCAGTGGATCGGTCTCGGCCTCGTCGAGCGCGGCCGCGAGCGCATCGGCGAGATCGTGCGCGCGCATGATCCGCTGCGCGGCGAGGACTACGATGTCGAGCTCTGCAATTCCGTCTTCTACGATCCCGATGGAGGACGCCAGCGTGGCTGATTTTTCCTGGGACATGCGCAGCCCGCTCGACCGCGCGCTGGTCGCCGGCGCTTACGGCGCGCACGGTGACGCCGGCGTGGCGCTGACCGAGATCCGCGATTTCAACCTCGTCCAGGTGATGGCGCGACGCGGCAAGGCCACAGAGATGGCGAAGGCCGCAAAGGCGCGCTTCGGTGTCGCCTCGCCGGAGACGCCCAAGGCGGTGGATACGGCGGACGCGGCGCTGATCTGGTCGGGACCTGATCAATTCCTGGTGCTGTCCAACGGCGGCAAGCATACGATCGAAGCGCTTGCCCCGGTCTTCGTGGGTTCGGCCTCGCTTTCCGACCAATCGCATGCGCGGGTGCTGATCAGCATATCCGGAGAGAAGGCGCGCACGATGCTCGCCAAGCTGTCGTCGATCGACCTCCACCCTGATGTGTTTGCTGTGGGTGTCGCGGCGGCCACGTCGATGGATCACACCAGCATCACGCTCTGGCGCGACAAGGATCGGGCAAATGGACAGGCGGTGTTCAACCTGCTGGTGTTCGCGACTTTCGCCGAGAGCCTATGGCATACGATTCTGGACTCGGCCGCGGAGTATGGCGTGACGATTACCCATTCCGAGGAGTTGGCGTAGCCGTGCGCAGACTCCCCCTTCTCCCCTTGTGGGAGAAGGTGGATCGGCGCGCAAGCGCCGAGACGGATGAGGGGTGCTCCAGCGGAGTGAGACGCTGATTTTCCCTGGAGCACCCCTCATCCGGCCGCTGCGCGGCCACCTTCTTCCACAAGGGGAGAAGGGAAGTCCCGCCTTGCCAAACGCATTCCCCCTGCTATTCTCTCAGCGAAAATAATTTTACACACAGGCAAACTTGTTTCTCGCTCGGAGGAGGGTTTGAGATGAGCCAATCGCCCTACCCTGCCGTCCTGTCCGGACCGCCGCGTCCGAGCCTGATCCTGCGCCCCGGCGAGATCAGCCTGCCGCCAGGCGTGGAACGCTACACCGTGCAGGGCAATGGCGCGGTGCTGATCGACGTCGAGGCGGGCGACAGCGTCAGCGTGAGCAATGTCGAAGGCGGCCAGCCCTGCGAGCTGCTGGCCTGGGACAAATCAGGCGCGACGGATCCCGGCATTTTCGGCGAGCGGTCGAACAGCAATGCCGCCGGCATCAAGGCGCTGCTTGCTGAGGGCGACGACAGCCTCTCGGCGCTGCGTCTCAGCCTTGAGCGCCGCAGCGTGCAACTCGACCAGCCGAAGGCCGTGCACGTTTTCGGCGGCGCCACGCCGGCCGGCACCGAGCAGAGCTTTGCCATCCAGCGCGACGGCGCGCTGCTGATCGCGGCGCCAGGCGGGCCGATGCTGGTCGACGGCCACAACACCGCGACGCCGCTGACCGTTCTGGTGCGCCGCGCCACGATCCGGCTGAAGACGAGGTCGCAGCTTGCCGATCCGCTTGCCGATCCGGTGCTTGATCTTCGGGTGAAGTCGGCGACCGCCGAGGCCTATTTCGTCAAGGCCGGCGATTATCTGCAGATCATCGATGTCGATGGCCGGCAATGCACCGACTTCCAGTGTTTTTCCGCGCGCAAGCTGGACAAGGGGCGCGACCTGCCGCTCGACGTGACGACGACCCGCACGCTGATGGGTTCGGCCTATCCGATGCCCGGCTTGCATTCGAAATACTACGACCAGGACATGGAGCCGCTGGTCGAGGTGGTGCAGGACACTTGCGGCCGCCACGACGCCTTCGCACTCGCCTGCGCCGCCAAATATTACGACGACATCGGCTATCCCGGACACACCAACTGCTCGGAGAATTTCAACAAGGCGCTGTCGGACAAGGGCGTGACGCCCCGCGCCGGCTGGATGGCGATCAATTTCTTCTTCAACACGGCGATCGACGCGCATGGCGTGATGGTGTCGGACGAGCCGTGGTCGCGACCTGGCGACTATGTGCTCTTGCGCGCCCTGACCGACATCGTCTGCGTCTCCTCGGCCTGCCCGGACGACACCACGCCCGCCAATGGCTGGGACCTCACCGACATCCATGTGCGCGCCTATTCAGGCCAGCACAAATTCTCGCGAGCGATCGCCAGACGCATGAAGCCCGACTCGGAACCGAAAATGACCCGCGAGACAGCCTTTCATTCGAGCTTTGCCAAGCACACGCGCGACTTCGTCGAATATCGCGGCTATTGGCTCGCCAATTCCTTCGCCAAGGAAGGCCCCATCGCCGAATACTGGGCCTGCCGGCAGGCCGCCGTGATCATGGACCTATCGCCGCTGCGCAAGTTCGAGGTCACCGGTCCGGATGCCGAAGCGCTGCTGCAATACACGCTGACCCGCGACGTCAAGAAGCTCGGCGTCGGCCAGGTCGTCTATACCGCGATGTGCTACGAGCATGGCGGCATGATCGACGACGGGACGTTGCTCAGGCTCGGCAAGGATAATTTTCGCTGGGTCGGCGGCGACGATCTTTCCGGCGAATGGTTGCGCGAGATGGCGAAAAAACTCGGCCTCAACGTGCTGGTGCGCTCCTCCACCGACCAGATGCACAACATCGCCGTGCAGGGGCCGAAGAGCCGCGACATATTGAAGGAAGTGGTCTGGACCTCGCCCGTGCAGCCCTCGATCGGCGAGCTCGAATGGTTCCGCTTCGCCGTCGCGCGCATCGGCGGAGGCAATGGCGTGCCCGTCGTCATCTCGCGCACCGGCTACACCGGCGAGCTCGGCTACGAGATCTGGTGCCATCCGCGCGACGCCGAAAAAGTGTTCGACGCCGTCTGGGAGGCCGGCCAGCCGCACGGCCTGAAGCCGATGGGCCTGCAGGCGCTCGATATGGTGCGCATCGAGGCGGGACTGATCTTCGCCGGTTACGAATTCTCCGACCAGACCGATCCGTTCGAGGCCGGCATTGGCTTCACCGTGCCACTCAAGACCAAGGCCGACGACTTCATCGGCCGCGAGGCGCTGATCCGGCGCAAGGAGCATCCGCAGCACAAGCTCGTCGGTCTCGACATCGATGCCAATGTCGCCGTCGGCCACGGCGACTGCGTCCATGTCGGCCGTGCCCAGATCGGCGTCGTCACCTCCGGCATGCGCTCGCCGGTGCTCGGCAAGACCATCGCGCTGGCACGGCTCGACGTCACTCACGCCGAGATCGGCACGGAGGTCGAGATCGGCAAGCTCGACGGCCACGCCAAGCGGCTGCCGGCGCGTGTCGTGGGCTTCGCCCATTACGATCCGCAGAAGACCAAGCCGCGTTCCTGATAGCGGCAACCCTTGCCTTCTTCCGTTGTGGGAGTAGGTGGCCGAGCGAAGTTCGGTCGGATGAGGGGTATTCCAGAAGACGCCAGCCGCGCACTTCGCTGGAACACCCCTCATCCGTCTCGGCGCTACGCGCCGATCCACCTTCTTCCACAAAGGAGAGAAGGAAAGAGCATGTTTCGCAAGCGCGATGTGCATGACATCCACAAAACGCTTGACGCGAAAGCGCGTCGGATCAATCTTCACTCTTAAGAAAAAAATACGACTGAGTGGAAACACGACAGACCGACGCCGATTTGCCGGGGAGCAAGCTTCGCAAGAGCCGAAGCATCGCTGGCGGGGAACAACAAAAAGGGGAAGACACAAGATATGAGCACGATAAGCACGGCCCTCGAGCAGCCTGTCGAAAGCAAGCTGCTCAGGCATATCGACTGGCGTGGCGCCTTCTGGGTGGCAAGCGGCGTTCCAGCGCTGGTCCTGTTCTCGATCGGCGGCATTGCCGGCACGACCGGAACACTGGCCTTCCTGATCTGGACGGTGTCCATGATCATGGGTTTCCTGCAATCCTTCACCTATGCCGAGATCGCCGGCCTGTTCCCGAATAAATCCGGCGGTGCCTCGATCTACGGCGCCACGGCATGGCTGCGCTATTCCAAGTTCATCGCGCCGCTATCGGTGTGGTGCAACTGGTTCGCCTGGTCGCCGGTGCTGTCGCTCGGCTGCTCGATCGCCGCCGCCTACATCCTCAACGCGCTGGCGCCGATCCCGGCCTTCACCGAGACATCGCCGGAAGTCGTCGCCTACATCGCTGCGCATGCCGGAACGGCGCCCGCCGACGCCATCGCCGCGGTGGCGGCTGCCGCCACGCCCGCGATCCGCACCTGGTCGCTGTTCAGCCATACGCTGGGTCCAGTGTCCTTCACCTTCAACGCCACCTTCTTCATCGGCGCGGTGCTGATGCTGATCATCTTCGCGATCCAGCATCGCGGCATCCTCGGCACGGCCAATGTGCAGAAATATATCGGCCTGCTGGTCATCGTCCCGATGCTGATCGTCGGCGTCGTGCCGATCTTCACCGGCCAGATCGACTGGGCGAACTTCTCGCCGCTGGTGCCGTTGGCGGCCGCCTACGCGCCCGATCCGGGTTCGTGGAACATCGCCGGCTGGACGCTGGTGCTGGGCGGCATGTTCATCGCGGCATGGTCGACCTACGGCTTCGAGACGGCCGTCTGCTACACGTCGGAGTTCAAGAACCCCGGCACTGACACGTTCAAGGCGATCTTCTATTCCGGCCTGCTCTGCATGCTGCTGTTCATCCTGGTGCCCTTCACCTTCCAGGGCGTGCTCGGCCTGAACGGCATGCTGGCGACGCCGATCGTCGACGGCTCGGGCGTCGCCGACGCGCTGGCCGGCATGGTCGGCGGCGGCAAGATCATCCACAGCCTGCTGGTCATGCTGATGATCCTGGCCCTGGTGCTCTGCATCATGACGGCGATGGCCGGCTCCTCGCGCACGCTCTACCAGGGTTCGGTCGACGGCTGGCTGCCGCGCTATCTCAGCCACGTTAATGAGCATGGCGCGCCGACGCGGGCGATGTGGACCGACCTCTGCTTCAACCTGATCGTGCTGGCCATCGCCTCGGCCGACGCGACGAGCTTCTTCTTCATCCTCGCCGTGTCGAATTGCGGCTACATCATCTTCAACTTCCTCAACCTCAATGCCGGCTGGATCCATCGCATCGACAACGGCCACATCAACCGCCCCTGGAAGGCGCCGACCTGGCTGCTCGGCATCGGCGCGATCTTCGCCTATGTGAACGCCATCTTCATGGGCGCCGGCGCCAAGGTGTGGAACCCGATGGCGCTGTGGGCCGGCCTGATCACCGCTGCCTTGATCATCCCGGTGTTCTGCTTCCGCCACTACGTCCAGGACAAGGGCAAGTTCCCCGAACACATGCTGGCAGACCTCGGCATGGCGGGGGCCGACCTCTCGGTCAAGAAGGCGGGCATGCTGCCTTACCTGACGCTGATTGCCGGCGTGGTGGTGATGCTGATCGCCAACTGGGTGTTCGTCATCTGACGCGGCAGCCTTGAATACAGACGGGCGCGCCTCGGCGCGCCCGTTCTTTTTTGCGATCGCCCGTCCCGGCATCAGCCGGCCTTTCGGACCGCCTCGCTTACAAAGAGCCGATTTTCTGGACGCTTCAGGCCGAGATTCTCGCGCAGCGTCGAACCTTTATGGCGTTGCTGAGAAAGAATTCTGTTTTGCGGAAGCCTTGCCGCAGCGCATTTTTCCGCCCCGCGGACCTTGACGCGGATCATCCGCCACCGGCTTTCGCCGATGGCGGATGATCCAAGGTTGCCACCTTTTATTCCGCAGCCAAGGCCAGCTGCGGTCTTTCGATGCCTTCGACGTTCTCCGGCTCGGGCACCTGCTCGTCGGTCTTGGCCTTCTTCGGCGCGCGGCCGAAGAACAGGGCGTAGCCGGCCGGCAGCACCAGGATGGTGAGCACGGTGGCGACGAGGATGCCGCCCATCATGGCGTAGGCCAGCGGCCCCCAGAAAACGCCGCGCGAGATCGGGATCAGCGCCAGGACCGCGGTCAGCGCCGTCAGCATGATCGGCCGGAAGCGGCGCACGGCTGCACCCACGATCGCTTCCGATCGCTCCATGCCGGCGGCGATATCCTGGTCTATCTGATCGACCAGGATGATCGAGTTGCGCATGATGATGCCGAGCAGCGCGATGACGCCGAGGATGGCGACGAAGCCGAACGGCGCGCCGCTGATCAGCAGCGCCGCTGCGGCGCCGATGATGCCGAGCGGTCCGGTGGCCAGCACCAGCATCGACTTGCCGAAATGCTGCAGCTGGACCATCAGCAGCACGACGATGACGGCGAGCATGATCGGCGCCTTGGCGGCGATCGAGGCCTGGCTTTCGGCCGAGTCCTCGGCGCCGCCCTGGATCTCGACGTTGTAGCCGGGTGCAAGACTGGCGCGCAGGTCCTTCATGTCGTTGTACATCTTGGTGACGACGTCGTTGGACTGCACGCCGTCCGGCAGCGTGGCGCGCACGCTGATCGTCGGCAGGCGGTCGCGCCGCCATTCGACGCCCTGCTCCATCACCGGCACGACCTTGGCCACTTGCGAGAGCGGCACCGATCCGCCGAAGTCGGTGGGGATATAGACCGAGTCGACCGAAGAGAGCAGGTGACGGGTCGCCTCCGGCTCGCGGGCGACGATCGAGACCGTCTCCTCGCCGTCGCGGAAGTCGTCTAGCGGCGCGCCGGACATGGTGGCCTGCAGCATCTGACGGATGCGCTGCGAGGTGACCCCGAGGGCTCGGGCACGATCCTGGTCGATCACCAGCTTCATCGCCGGCACCGGTTCCAGCCAGTCGTCGTGGATGGCGCCGAGCAGCGGATTGGCCTGGAACCTCGCCTTCACCTCGTCGGCGATGCGGCGCACCTCCTTGCGGTCCGGGCCCATGACACGCATCTGCACCGGCCAGCCGGTCGGCGGACCGAGGAAGAGGCGGTCGACCTTGCCGCGGATCGAGGGGAAGTCCTGCGCCAGGATCTTGCGCATCTTGACGATCAGCCGCTCGCGCGCCGGCTCGTCCTTGGCCATGACCAGCAGCTGGGCGAAGTTCGGGTTACGGAGCTGCTGGTCGAGCGGCAGGAAGAAGCGTGGTGCGCCTTCGCCGATATAGGTGGCGATGAAGCGCTTGTCCGGATCGTCCGCCATCTTGCCTTCAAACGACTTGGCCTGGTTTTCGACATCCTTGATCGAGGTGCCTTCCGGCAGCCACAGGTCGACCAGGATTTCCGGGCGCGAGGATTGCGGAAAGAAGTTCTGCGGGATGAACTGGAAGGCCCACAGGCTGGTGGCAAAAGTAACCAGCGTCATCACCAAAACGATGATGCGGTGGCGCACGGCCCAGGTGACCGTTGCGCGCAGCCGGCGATAGAAGCCGGTATCGAAGACATCGTGATGAGTGCCCGCATGCTTGCGCTGCTTGAGGATCATGTAGCCCAGCCACGGCGTGAAATAGACCGCGACGAACCACGACACGACCAGCGCGATGCCGACGACATAGAACAGCGTGCGCACATATTCGCCGGCGGTGGAGGCGGCGAAGCCGACCGGGATGAAGCCGGCCGTGGTGATCAGCGTGCCGGTCAGCATCGGGAAAGCGGTCGAGGTGTAGGCGAAGCTCGCCGCCTCGATCTTGACCAGCCCCTCCTCCAGCTTTCGCTCCATCATCTCGACGACGATCATGGCGTCGTCGACCAAAAGGCCGAGCGCAATGATGAGCGCGCCGAGCGAGATGCGCTGCAGGTCGATGCCGATCTCGTACATGATGGCGAAGGTGGCGGCCAAGACGAGCGGGATGGCGATGGCGATCACCAGGCCCGAGCGCCAACCGATCGACAGCAGCGAGACTGCAAGGACGATCAGCAGCGCCTCGCCGAGCGCCTCCATGAACTCGCTCACCGCGTCCTTGACGACCTGGGGCTGGTCGGAGATCTGATCGACCGACACGCCATAGGGCAGCCCTGCCTCGAAGCGCTGATAGGTCGCCTCGACATCCTTGCCGACATCCCTGACGTTAAAACCCTTGGCCATGACGACGCCGAGCTGGACGCTCTGATGGCCGTTGAAGAGGTATTTGTTGTCGTAAGGATCCTGGAGGCCGGAAGAGACCGTGGCGATGTCGCCGAGGCGCGTCACCTGGTTGCCCGAACGCAGCCTGAGCTCGCGGATATCCGCGGCCTTGGTGACATCGCCCTCGACCGAGATGCGCACCGAGCGCAGGCCGGTGTCGACCGAGCCCGCCGGATCGACGGCGTTCTGCCCTTTCACGGCGTTTTGCAGGTCAAGGATGGTCAGGCCGCGCTCGGCCAACGCCTTGGACGAGACATCGATATAGATCTTCTCAGGCTGGTCGCCGATGATGACGGCCTTCTCGACGCCCGGCGTCGTCAACAGCATGTCGCGCGCCTGGATGGCGAACTTCTTCAGCTCCGGATAGGTGAAGCCGTCGCCGCTGATCGAATGCAGCGTGATGAAGGTGTCGCCGAACTCGTCGTTGAAATAGGGGCCTAGCAGGCCCTGGGGCAATTCATTGGAGATGTCGCCGACCTTCTTGCGCACCTGGTAGAAGGCGTCCTTCACTTCCTCGGTGTTGGTGTCGCCCTTGACCTGCAAGGTGATGATGGCGCTGCCGGCGCGGGTGTAGGAACGGACGAAATCGAGATGCGGCGTTTCCTGCAGCTTGCGCTCGATCTTGTTGACGACCTGATCCTCCATGTCCTGGATCGAGGCGCCGGGCCAGACCGCCTGCACCACCATGACGCGGAAGGTGAAGTCGGGGTCTTCCTTCTGGCCCATGCGCATCAGGCCGAGCGCGCCGGCAAGGATGATCAGCCCGAACAGGAAGCGCGCGATGCTCGGATGTCCGATCGCCCAACGCGAAAGATTGAAGGGCCGCTTTTCAGTGCTGCTGTCGCTGGTGGTCATGGCACACGTCCAGTCCAATTGATCGGCAAGGCACGCTCGCTCGGCATGCCGCTTCCAGTTCGGTGGGCTTCCGGGCGGCGAGACCCCTCAAGCGGAGAGAGCTCGCAAATCGCGCTCGACGCGGCACTGCTGCGGGGGAGCCAACATGCCGGCATCTCACGATCGGGGCGTTCGCCGCCCGGAACCCATGCTTTCCCCGGCCCGCGGCGCAAGCAGCGAGAGCGGGAAAGGCGTTCGTTACGCCTGACTTCAGGTTTTAGTTCGATGCATGTCGTTGTCCCAAAACCGCTTCGCACTTTTGGGCGACAAGCATCAGTGCAGGCTGCTGGTGGTCGCGACGTCGTCCTCCGCCGAGGCGGATTGCTGGGCGTCGCTTGCAAACTTGACCTTCAGATTCTCGGTCATGAACTGTGTGCCGGCCGCCACCACGACGTCGCCCTGTTTGAGGCCGTCCGCCACGGCGACACCGTCGGCAGTGAAGTTGGCGACCTTGATCGGGCGCAGATGGACTGTTTCGGAGGCGCGGTCGACCGTCCAGACGATCTGCTTGCCATCCTTCTCGGTCATCGCGGTCAACGGGATCGACACGAGCTGCGCCTTGCTGCCGACGGTTGCCTCGACATTGGCCGTCATGCCGAGCAGCACGCGCGGATCGTTGGGCAGCGACACCCGGACAGCGAAGGTACGCGACTGCGGATCGGCGCTGCCGGCGACCTCGCGGACCCTGCCGTCAAGCGTCAGCCCTTCGTCCGACCAGAAGCTCGCCTTGACTTCCTTGCCGGGCTTGAACCCTGCAATATCCATCTCCGGCACCGCGATCGAAACTTCCTTCTCGCCGTCCACCGCGACCGTCATGACCGGCGTGCCGGCGCCGACCACCTGGCCGACATCGGCGGAGATGGCGGTGACGATGCCGGCCTGGCTGGCCTTGAGATCGGTGTAATGGACCTGGTTCTGCGCCTGGGCCAGCGTCGAGCGGGCGGCATCGCGCGTCGCCACGGCCTGGTCGTAGGCCAGCCGCGCCTGATCGAGCTGCGACTTCGGCGCGAAGTTCTTGGCATAGAGCTGCTCGGCGCGCTTCCTGGCGAGATCGACTGTTTCGACCTGGCGTTCGGCGGCGTCCAGGCTGGCCTGCGCGCTCTTCACCGACAGCTCGTAGTCGGACGGGTCGACGCGGGCGAGCACGTCGCCTTCATTCACATGCTGGCCGATATCGACCAGACGCTCGGTGACCTTGCCGGCGATGCGGAAGCCGAGGTTCATCTCGATGCGGGCGCGCACCGAACCGGAATAGTCGAGCTGGCGAGTGGTCCGCGCCTCGCCGATCTCGACCACCTTGACCGGCCGGACGACTTCCTGAACGACCTCGGCCTTTTCCTGGCTGCAGCCGCCGAGGGCAAGCGCGGCGACGACGACGCCGATGGCGGGAAGGCCGGCGGCCGGCAGCCTGCGGAGGATGGAACTGGGCAAAGACACTTTAGCACTCCCGAACTGGAGATGATCTGCCGACCGCACGCGGCGGACGGCTTCTATTTCAAGGCTCTGATGGCGTAGTCGATAAGTTCGTCGGGCATTGCCCGGTTGGTCTTGGCAAGGCACTGCGCCACCATCTGCGGGTGGCACAGAATGACGGTGGCGGCGCCGAAGCAGCGCGCGGCGGTTTCAGGATCCTGCTGCCTGAACTCGCCTGCCTCGATGCCCTCGCGGATCACCTCGGCGAACAGGTCGTGGATACTGTTGACATGCTTGTCGATGACGGACCAGTCGCGCTCCAGCGCGACGATAACCATCTCATGCACCTTCTGCTCGTCGAGCATGGTCTCGAGCGTCATCTTGTACTGGGCATGAATATAGCGGCTCAGTCGCTCCTCGGCGCTGATCGGGAGATGCATGATCTCATAGGCCATGTTGTAGCTGGCGCCGAGCATGCGGCCGCAGACGGCCTGGTGGATTTCGACCTTGGAGGCAAAGAAGCGGTAGATGTTGGCGGGCGACATGCCGAGCTCGCGAGCGATGTCGGCAACATTGGTCTTACCGTAGCCATAGTGGCGGAACAGGCGCTCGGCGCAGTCGAGAATGCGGGTCACATTCTCCTGTCTGGCGGGATCTGCCACGATGTTGGCGGCTTCGGACATAGCGCTTTCGTTTTGATGAGTGACGAATTTCAATTTTCATCAGTCGTAAAACGAAAGCGGCGAGGAGTCAACGCGAAATCGACGTACGCGTATAATTTGGTGACAGATGGTGACAGGAGGGAGGTCGGTGGCTGGCGACTCCGACAATTTTCGCCGGCACCTGTGAGGTCGTCATCCTAGGGTGGAGCAGTCGCGAAGCGACGTCGCGGAAACCCTAGGATCCATTCCGTGACCATGCGGCCGTGCTCCAACGGGTCGAGAATAGCCGTCAGCGATTGTTGGGCGGATATCAGCGTAACTTCTTGATCCGGCTTCGTTCTTCGACTGATGTCACGGAATGGATCCTCGGGTCTGCGCGCGTCGCTACGCTCCTTGCTTCGCCCGTGGATGACGACCGCGCAGGGGCCAAATGCTAGTTGCCAACGCTGGGGGCTGCGCTCACACCCCCTTCGCCATTTCCCGTAGCCGGAACTTCTGGATCTTCCCCGTCGAGGTCTTCGGGATTTCGGCAAACACCACCGCCTTCGGCACCTTGAAACGGGCCAGCAACCCGCGACAGTGTTCGATGATCTCGGCCTCGGTCGCGCTCTTGCCGGGCTTCAGCTCGACATAGGCGACCGGCACCTCGCCCCATTTGTCGTCCGCGCGGGCAACCACACCGCACGAGGCAACCGACGGATGCCTGTAGAGAGCGTCCTCGACCTCGATGGACGAAATGTTCTCGCCGCCCGAGATGATGATGTCCTTCGAGCGATCCTTGAGCTGGATGTAACCGTCGGGATGCATGACGCCGAGATCGCCGGAATGGAACCAGCCGCCGGCGAACGCTTCGTCGGTGGCCTTGCGGTTCTTCAGATAGCCCTTCATGACGATGTTGCCGCGGAACATGACCTCGCCGATGGTCTCGCCGTCGGGCGGCGTCTCCATCATCGTCCCGGGATCCATCACCGCAAGACCTTCGAGCGCTGCATAGCGCACGCCCTGGCGTGCCTTCTTCTGCGTCCTCGGTCCCTTCTCCAGCGCGTCCCACTCATAGTGCCACTCGTTGACGACGGCCGGGCCGTAGGTTTCGGTCAGGCCGTAGAGATGGGTGACGGCAAAGCCGGCATCGGCCATGCCGGACAGCACGGCCTCCGGCGGGGGCGCTGCGGCGGTGTTGAAGGTGACGGTCTGCGCGAACTGCCGCTTGTCCTCATCCTTCGCGTTGATCAGCACCGACATCACGATCGGCGCGCCGCACAGATGGGTGACGCCGTGGTCGGCGATGGCGTCGTATATCGGCTTTGCCCGCACCCAGCGCAGGCAGACATGGGTGGCGGCCTGCACGGCCAAAGTCCAGGGGAAGCACCAGCCGTTGCAATGGAACATCGGCAGCGTCCAGAGATAAACCGCGTGCTTGGCCATGCCGGCATGGATGGTGTTGGTGTAGGCCATCAGCGCCGCGCCGCGATGGTGATAGACGACGCCCTTCGGATTGCCCGTGGTGCCGGAGGTGTAGTTGAGCGAGATGGCGTCCCACTCGTCATCGGGCATCGACCAGACAAAGGTCTCGTCGCCGGCCGCGACGAACTCCTCGTAATCAGCTGAGCCGATCCGTTCGCCCTTCGGATAGGGTGCGTCGGCGGCATAGTCCCGATCGTCATAGTCGATGACCAATGGCTTCACCTTGGCCAAGGCCAGCGCGTCCTTGACGACGCCCGAGAACTCGCGGTCGACGATCAGCACCTTGCTGTCGGCATGGTCGAGCTGGAACGCGATGACGGCGGCGTCGAGGCGGGTGTTCAGCGAATGCAGCACCGCCTTCACCATCGGCACGCCGAAATGGGCTTCCAGCATCGGCGGCGTGTTGGACAACATCACCGTCACCGTATCGCCCTTGCCGACGCCGTGCTTCGCGAGCGCCGAGGCAAGCTTCAGCGACCGGCGCCAGAAATCGCGATAGGTGATGCGCTGGTTGCCATGAATGATGGCGATGTGGTCGGGATAGGTCTTGGCCGCGCGCTCAAGATAGGTGAGCGGCGTCAGCGGCTGGTGGTTGGCAGCGTTCCTGTCGAGATCCTGTTCGTAAGGATTGGCCATCCCGTTCTCCCCGATGTTCTTTTCGAGCTTTCTAACCTTAGGCCCGCCGTCACGCTATCCCCCTTCCGCGGCTGAAAATGCTATGCTGCGCCGGCTTCGTGGAATGGCGATCCGGATTGGGCCGCACCGCGAGACGATCGCAGCTCGCGCAGGCAAATTTGACTTTTGTCGAGAGCCGTGACTAATGTCAGCCGAGGAGGCGGCATGGCGATCAGACCGGCAGAACAGCTCATCCACAAGGCCGCCTGGCTTTACTATGCGCATGGCCTGCGTCAGGACGAAGTGGCGAGCCAGCTCAACATTTCTCGCGCCTCGGTCGCCATGTATCTGCGCAAGGCGCGCGAGACCGGCATCGTCAACATCTCGACCTCGACCCAGCTCTTCACCGACGACGTCATGGCGCGGCGGCTGGAAGATGCGTTCGATCTCGACGCGGTCTGGATCGCGCCGGAAAATGCCTACCTCGCCGATCCCTCGACCGATATCGCCGTGCTGGCGGCGAGCGTCTTTCTCGAGCTGGTGAAGAAAGGCGACCGCATCGGCGTCGCCTGGGGCCGCACCGTCTATACCATCGCCGACATCATGTCCTATGCCGACCTGCAGGACGTCACCGTGGTGCAGCTCTGCGGCAATCTCGGCGCGCCCTATTCCTACCGGCCCGACCAGTGCACGATGGAGATCGCGCGACGGCTGAATGCCAAGGGCCTCAACTTCTACGCCCCGCTGGTGCTGTCGACGGAAGGCCTGGCGCAAGGTTTGCGTGCCGAGCCGGTGATCCGCGACCAGTTGGCCGGCATCGCCGATTGCGATCTGGCGCTCTATTCCGTCGGCGCGGTTGACGCCGACAGCCATCTGGTGAAATGCGGCGCGCTGTCGGCGGCCGAGATGGAAACGTTGCGGCGCCAGGGTGCGGCCGGCGTCATCGCCGGACAGATCATCGACGCCATGGGCGAAGTGCTCGACTGCAGCTACAATAGGCGCGTCATCTCCGCCGAGCTCGCCTCGCTGCGCGCCATCGAGAAGCGGCTGATGGTGGTGCAGGAAGACACCAAGTTCGAGCCGTTGCTTGCGGCCATCGCCGGCGGGCTGTGCACGCATCTGGTGGTCGGCGCGCATATGGCCGAGCGCCTGCTTCAGCACGCCGGCGCGGCAACGAAAAAGGCCTCGTAGAAAACCACCCTCGCCGCTTCTGTCATCACGACGTCGCGGCCTTCTGTTCATGAGCAAGAAAAGACGGAATCGGACGGATCGACATGCAGAACCTTTGGAATGACGCCGACGCGGAAAAGATGGTTGCCGACTATGCCAGGAAGGGCGTCGGCCGCGACCTTGCGCTGCGCGTCTACACGACCCGACTGCTCGGCGGCGAGCCGCGCCTGGTGCTGCATGGCGGCGGCAACACCTCCTGCAAGACCAAAGCCACCGATCTCGTCGGCGACGAATGGGACGTGCTCTGCGTCAAGGGCAGCGGCTGGGACATGGCGGTCATCGAGCCGCAAGGCCTGCCGGCGGTGAAGATGGGCGCGCTGCTCAAGGCGCGCTCTTTGGACAAGCTCTCCGACGAGGACATGGTGGCGCTGCAGCGCTCCAACCTCATCGATCCGTCCTCGCCCAACCCGTCGGTCGAAACGCTGCTTCATGCCTTCCTGCCGCACAAGTTCGTCGACCACACGCATTCGACAGCGATCCTTGCGATCGTAGACCAGGAAGACAGCAAGGCATTGGTGAAAAAGGTGTTCGGCGACAAGATGGGTTACGTGCCCTACATCAAGCCGGGCTTCGACCTCGCCAAGGCTGCGGCGGAAATCTTCGGCGCCGATCCCAGCGTCGAAGGCCTTATTCTCGACAAGCACGGCATCTTCACCTTCGGCGACGACGCCAGGCAGGCCTATGGCCGCATGATCCACTATGTGACTGTGGCCGAGGATTATGTGGCCAAGAACGGCAAGCCGCAGACGGCCAAGGCAGCATTGCCGGCAAAGCTCGCCAAGCCCAGCGACATCGCGCCGACGCTGCGCGGCGCCGTTGCCGTGGCGCGCGGCGAAGGCCGCTTCGACCGCATGATCAGCGACTTCCGCACCTCGGACGCGATCGTCGACTTCATCAATTCCGCCAAGATCGCCGAGCTGGCCGGGCGCGGGGTATCGACCCCGGACCTGTCGATCCGCATCAAGACCGGACCGATGGCGGTACCGGCGCCCGACGCCGACAAGCTCGGCGACTACAAGGCCGCCGTCCGCAGCCATGTCGATGCCTTCGTCAAGGACTACACCGCCTATTTCGAGACCAATGACGCGCTGGACGATGTCAAGCGCACCATGCTCGACCCGATGCCGCGCCTGACTCTGGTGCCGGGCCTCGGCATGTTCGGCCATGGCCGCACGCTGAAGGAAGCCAAGATCGCGTCGGATGTCGGCGAGATGTGGATCGAGGCGGTGCGCGGCGCGGAAGCGATCGGCAATTTCCATCCACTCTCCAAGGCCGACCTCTTTCCGCTCGAATACTGGTCTCTCGAGCAGGCCAAGCTCGCTTCGAACAAGCCGAAACCGCTGAGCGGCCAGGTGGTGCTGATCACCGGCGGCGCCGGCGCCATCGGCGCCGCGACGGCAAAACTGTTCGCAGCCAATGGCGCGCATGCCGTGATCGTCGATCTCGACCCAGCCAAGGCAGCGGAAGCAGCGAAGGCGGCCGGCAACAACTCGATCGGCGTCGGCGCCGACATCACCAAGCCGGCCGAGATGCGCGCCGCTTTCGACAAGGCGGTCGCCATCTATGGTGGCGTCGACATCCTGGTCTCGAATGCGGGTGCAGCCTGGGAAGGCCGCATCGGCGAATTGGACGACGCGACGCTGCGCAAAAGCTTCGAGCTCAATTTCTTCGCCCACCAGTCGGCGGCGCAGAATGCAGTGCGCATCATGCTGGAACAGGGTACGGGCGGCGTGCTTTTGTTCAACACCTCCAAGCAGGCGATCAATCCCGGCCCGAAATTCGGCGCCTACGGCATCCCGAAAGCCGCGACATTGTTCCTGTCGCGGCAGTATGCGCTTGACTACGGCGCCTATGGCATCCGCTCCAACGCGGTCAACGCCGACCGCATCCGTTCGGGTCTCTTGACCGACGCGATGATCGCCAGCCGTTCCGGCGCGCGCGGCGTGTCCGAAAAAGAATACATGTCCGGCAATCTGCTGGGACAGGAAGTGACGGCCGACGACGTGGCGCAGGCCTTCCTGCACCAGGCGCTGGCCGAGCGCACCACGGCGGATGTGACGACGGTGGACGGCGGCAACATCGCGGCGGCACTGCGCTGAACATGTGGGCATGCATTGGAGCGTTCTTCGTTTCGTGAAAACGAAGAACGCTCCATCGTCCCTGTTTTGACGCCGTTCCGAACTGAAGGCCTTCCGCGCTTCTGCTGAAGAACTGCTCGAACCCGTCAAAATCCACACCAACCCTTCGCGTATTGCTCAACCAGTTTAAGGGGTGCCTCGTGTTTCGCATGCGGCTCCAACCTTGATCATTGGCGGAGCTCCAGATGGCGGCGAAAAGACTTCGTATTGGCGTGCTCTTCGGCGGGCGCTCCGCCGAGCATGAGGTATCGCTGCTTTCGGCAACCAACGTCATGGCTGCTTTGGAGCCGGCGAAATACGACGCCGTGCCGATCTTCGTCACCCGCGAAGGGCAATGGCTGCTGAGCCGCTTCGAGGACGGCGCGCTGGCGGCGCCGTCGGCCGGCACGCAGCTCTGCCTGGTGCCGGGCGGCCATGGACGGATGCTGGCGATCCCCGCCAGCGGCGTGCCTCACGAACTGCCCGCCATCGATATCCTGTTTCCGGTCCTGCACGGCCTGCATGGCGAGGACGGCGCGGTGCAGGGCGTGGCCGAGGTGGCACGCGTGCCGCTCGCCGGCTGCGGCATCCTCGGCTCCGCCACGGCGCTCGACAAGGACATCGCCAAGCGGCTGCTGAAGGCGGCCGGACTGCCTGTGGCGCGCTCGGTGACGATCAATGAAGGTGCCGCGCCTCCGCTCGCCGAACTGGAAGACCAGCTCGGCCTGCCGCTGTTCATCAAGCCGGCGCGGCAGGGCTCGTCGGTCGGCGTCGCGAAGGTCAATGCCAGCCAGGAATTCGACCACGCGCTGGCGGAAGCATTCCAACATGACCGCAAGCTGCTGGCGGAGGAATTCGTCCGTGGCCGAGAGATCGAATACAGCGTGCTGGAGAGCCCCGCGGGCGAACTCTTCGTCTCACGGCCGGGCGAGATCGTGCCTGCGGAGAGCCACGGTTTCTACAACTACAACGCCAAATATATCGACGAGAACGGCGCGGCACTGATCGTGCCAGCCGAGCTGCCGCAGAAGGTCGAGGATGCCATGCGCGATGCGGCTGCAAGGGCGTTCAGGGCGCTCGGCTGCGACGGCATGGCCCGCGTCGACTTCTTCTTGATGCCGGACATGAACTTCCTGATCAACGAGCTCAACACCATTCCCGGCTTCACCAACATCAGCATGTACGCCAAGGCCATGGCGGCGAGCGGCGTCAGCTATCCGGAGGTCATCGACCGTCTGGTGGCGCATGGGCTGGCGCGCGCCGGCCGGTGAAAAAGACCTAAGAATACGAAATCCCGGCAGCGGCCAGTTGGCCATGTCGCCACATCACTCCGGCAGGCCGGCCATGCGGAAGCCGTCGACGAAATGCTCGAGCATCGCGTCGTCGCGAAAGGGCTCCGTCTCGACCCAGCGCCGCGTGGAGAAATGCGGATTGCCGACGAGGAACAGCGCGACCTCGGTGCGCGCCTCGTCGAGACGGCCGAGCTGCGCCAGGCTTGCCGCCAGAAAGCGGCGCGAACTCGTGCGGTAAGTCTCGTCGCGACGCAGCGTCTCGACGGCGGCCTCATAGTCACGGGCCGCATACTGTGCCTGGCCGAGCGTCAGATAGTACCAGCTCGGCGGAAAGGGGTTGAGCCGGAAGGCCTTGCGGATGTGCTCCAGGCCCTCGCTTATCCGCCCGCCCAGCACGTCGATATCGGACAATGTCGCCCAGATATCCGCCTCGTTCGGGTCGAGCTCGATCGCCTTGGCGAATTCCGCCTCGGACCGTTCGAAATCGCGTTCATAGGCAAGAAGGTTCGCCAGAACCCAGCGGCAACCGGCATCGTTGGGATCGATCGCCACAGCCTTGCGCGCCAGTTCCAGGGCCGTGCTGCGGGCGGGCTCGAACGGCTCGCCCCAATGCACCCAGCCCATCCAATGGTTCATGGCGAGCCAGCGATAGGCCTCGGCATAGTCCGGGTCGAGCGAGACCGCGCGCGTCAGCATCAGATGCGCTTCGCGCGCCATTTGCGGCGACTCGTCGAACAGTTTTCGCGCCCGCACGACGAGATCATAGGCTTCGAGGCTCTTCGGCCGGTTGCGCTCCGGCAATGCGCGCAGCCGCCCGAGCAGCGCCTCGACGATTTTGGCCGTCGCTTCGTCCTGAACGGCGAAAATGTCCTCAAGGCTGCGATCGAAACGCTCCGCCCAGAGATGCTCGCCGCTCAGCGCATCGATCAACTGGGCATTGATGCGCACCCGCCCCGCGGCGCGCCTGGCGCTGCCTTCCAGCAGGTATCGTACGCCGAGCTGCGCGGCGATGGCGCGCACATCCATGGCCTTGCCCTTATAGGCAAAGACCGAGTTGCGCGCGATGACGAAGAGGCCCGGGATTCGGGAGAGATCGGTGATCAGGTCTTCGGTCAGGCCGTCGGCGAAAGAGTCCTGCTCGGGATCGCTGCTCAGATTGACGAAGGGCAGCACGGCAATCGACGGCTTGTCGGGCAGCGGCAAGGGTTTGCGTGGGGCATCGGGCCGTTCGACGGTGCCGGTGAAGCGGTAGCCGACGCGCGGCACCGTGGCGATCCATTCACCGCCACCGGTCGCCGGACCAAGCAGCTTCCTGAGCTGCGCGATCTGGACGGTGAGATTGCCTTCCTCGACGGCGGTGCCCGGCCAGGCCGCATCCATCAGCTCGGCCTTGGCCAGGATCTCGCCCGGACGCGCGACGAGCGCCTCCAGCAGCTTCAGCCCGCGATGGCCGGCTGCGACGGGAACATCGCCCCGGAGCAGCGTTCCCGCGCCCGGATCAAGCACGAACGGTCCGAAAGCGAAGCGCGATCCCTGCATGCGGCGATCTATAGAGCAATTCCAGGAAAATTGTGAAGCGGTTAAGTTCGGCGACTTCGCCGTAACCATCCGTCCGGAATTGCGTAAAAACAAAGGGATAGAGCGGTTCGCCGTTTTCGTGAAACGGTGAACCGCTCTAGCCGATTTGGAAGTTTTGAGAACTATTTGGGACGGCTTAATTACGCCGCCGGCCGCCTGCGGCACAGTGCAATCTCAATCAGGTCGAGGGTGTTCAAAACCCCTTATTGGATGGAGGTTGCCATGAACGATAGCTTCACGCCCTCTACGTGTCTGGCGGCGGCACCGGCAATGCACTCAAGGCGCGGGCGCTTCAGCCTGGCGGCCTTGCGCAGCCTTATCGCCGAGCGGCGCAAGCAGGCCTATTTCCGCTTCGAGCTCAAGCGCATGGCGACGGACAATCCGCATCTGATTGACGACATCGGGCTGACGAGAAAAGAGGTCGAGGCGGAGATCGCCAAGCTGCCCTTCTGGCAGCGATAGACCGCCTTGGGCCGGCTGAAGGGCAGAGAGCGGCCCGTTGGACCGCTCTCTTCATTTGCGACCGTCCGAACCTTACTTAGCGTTCGGGTTCGGCATCCAGGCCGGCATCGCGACATCGGCATGGGCGAACTGCGGCAGCTTGGCCGACAGATCTTCCATGTTCTTGATGTCCTTGTCGATCAGCTCCTTCTGGGTGATCAGCGTCGGCGGCACGATGACGTTGTGGCCGGGATCTTCGCCTGCGAGCAGCTGCGCCAGCGCGCGCACCGAGACCTGGCCGACGACGGCCGGGTTGGTGGCGGCGGTTGCTGCCCAGGCGCTGTCCGGCTCGCGCATGGCGGCGATGTCCGAGGTCGAGATGTCGGCCGAATAGATCTTGATCTTCTTGTTCAGCCCGGCCTCGTCGACGGCGATCTTCACACCCTTGGCGAACTCGTCATAGGGGGCGAACATCACGTTGATGTCGGGATGCGCCTGCAGCACCGAGCGCGCCTGGTTGGCGACGGAGTTGGCGATCGGGTTGTCGAGCGTGCCGAACATGGCGACCTCGTTGATGCCCGAGTACTTCTTCTTCACGTCGACCCAGGTCTCGTTGCGGCGGTCGAGCGGAGCGATGCCGGCGACATAGACATAGCCGGCCTTCCAGCTCTCGCCATTGTCCTTGACCGCCTGCTCGAGCGCGAGCTTCGCCAGGTCGCGGTCGGACTGCTCGACCTGCGGGATCTTCGGGTTCTCGACATTGACGTCGAAGGCGACGACCTTGATGCCGGCGTCGACGGCGCGCTGGGCGGCGTCCTTCATCGATTCCGTCAGACCGTGCTGGATGATGATGCCCTGCACGCCGAGCGCGATCGCCTGGTCGACCATGTCGGCCTGGAGTGCTGCGTCCTGGCGGCTGTCCAGCACGCGCAGGTCGACGCCGAGCGCCTTGGCTTGCGCCTCGACGCCGGAGAGATAGGCCTGGAAGAAGTCGCCGGTCGACAGATAGCGCACCAGCGCGATCTTGACGCCCGGCTTGTCGAACGGCGCCGGACGGTCCGCGGCAAGCGCCGTCCCCTGCATCAGCAGCGCCGCGCCGGCGAGGCCGAGTGCCGCCTTCCCCAAAAGTCTTCTTGTGATGCTCACTTCGTTTTCCTCCATTTGTTATGCCCCGGTCGAAACTATCTCTTGCCCCTGCCGGAAAGGGCGAAGGTGAAGACAAGGGCGACGACAAGCACCGCGCCCTTGACGAAATCCTGCGTGTAGTAAGGCGCGTTCATCATCGTCAGGCCTTGCAGCAGGACGCCGACGAACACCGCGCCGACGGCGGTGCCGAAGGCGTTTGGCTTGGCGGCGCCAAGCACCGCGTAGCCGATGAGCGCCGCCGCGACTGCGTCGAGCAAGAGATTATTACCCGAGGCGATGTCGCCGCGTCCAAGCCGGGCGGCGAGCAAAATCCCGCCGATCGAGGCAAAAACTCCCGAAATCACATAAGCCCAGATCTTGTATGCCTTGACAGGCGCGCCGGCGAGCTCGGCCGCCCTCTCATTGCTGCCGACGGCATACATCATGCGGCCGAAGCGCGTGTATTCGAGGAAGAACCAGATCAGCGCCGCGAGCACGACGAGCACGACGACCGAGACCGGGATCAGGTTCGGGATGAAGAAGTCGATGCGGTGGCGGCCGAGCGCCAGGAAGGCTTCCGAGAACTTACCGTTGGCGACCGAGCCGTCGGGCATGGTCATGCCGGTGGCGATCGAGCGGCCTTCCGTCGGAATGCGCTGCAGGCCGAGCAGCAGGAACATCATGCCGAGCGTGGCCAGAAGATCGGGCACGCGCATATAGACGATCAGCCAGCCATTGATCAGGCCGACGATGACGCCGATGACCAGGCAGGCGATGACGGCGACGATCGCGTTCTGCTCCAGCACGACCATGGCGTAGGAGGCCGCCATCATGGCGCTGGTGGCGACCGAGCCGATCGACAGATCGAAGCCGCCGACGACGAGCGTCGCGGTGACGCCGAGCGCCAGCACGCCGGTGATGGCCACCGACTGGAAGATGAACACAGCGCTTTGCGGCGAAGCGAAGCCATCGGCGGCGACCGCGAAATAGGCGATCAGCCCGACCAGCAGGACGATGAAGCCGTAGCGGATGGCGTAATCGCGCAATGTCATCGAACGCTCCCGCGCCGTTGCCTTGCCCGCCAAACTGGAACTCATGCCTGCACTCCGAGTCTCGTCATCCTGCGATCTCACGCCGCGCTGTGAAGCGGTCCGCCGGCCACTTCCGCCAGCAGCCGGTCGAGATCGATGTCATCGTTGCGGTGCTCGCCGACGATCGTGTGTTCCGACATCACCAGGATGCGGTCGGCGGTCTCCAGCGCCTCGTCGAGCTCGGTAACGAAGATCAGCGTCGCGCGGCCGTCGGCGCTTGCCCTCAGCTTGGCGGCGATGTCGCGACGCGCCGAAATGTCGACACCCTGGAAAGGCTCGTCGAGGATGAACAGGCGCGAGGCCTGCGACATCCAGCGCGCCACCATCACCTTCTGCTGGTTGCCGCCGGAGAGCGCCGACAGCTCGTCCCTCTCCGAGCGGCAGACGATACCCAGCTCGTCGATCTGGCGGCGGGCGGCGATGCGCTCGGCGCGCTTCTTCATGACGCCGAAGCCCGACATGCGTTTGAGGAACGGCAGGCTGATGTTGCGTTCGATGTTGAAGCCGCCGACGATGCCGCTCGCGGCGCGGTCCTTGGCGACCAGGAAGACGCCGGCGGCGATTGCCTCGCGCGCCGAGCCCGGCGCGTAGGGTTTGCCGTCCATGTGCATGGTGCCGGCGAGCGGCCGGCGCACGCCGAACAGCGTTTCCGCCAAAGCCGTCTTGCCGACGCCGACTAGGCCGGTGATCGCCACCACCTCGCCGGCGCCGAGCGTCATCGAGATCGGTCTCGATCCTTGCGCGAGCCGCAACCCTTCGGCGGAGAACACGGCTCGGGCCGAGCTTCTGGCAACTACCCTGTCGAGATGGATCTTGCGGCCGAGCATGGCGTTGACCGCGCCCTCATAGTCGAGCGGCTTGTTGTCGAAAACGCCGGAGACGACGCCGTCGCGCATCGACACGATGCGGTCGGCGAGCCGCCTGATGTCGGACATGCGATGCGAGATATAAAGGATGGCGACGCCCTGCCCGCGCAGCCGGTCAATGAGCGAAAACAACCGATCGGCCTCGGCGCTCGATAGCGAAGAGGTCGGCTCGTCGAGGATCAGGACCTTAGGCCGATGCGCCATGGCGCGGGCGATGGCCACCATCTGCCGATCCGCCAACGACAAGTCGCTGACGCGCGCCTTGAGGTCGATGGCAAGTCCCATGCGGTCGGCGACGGCTCTCGCCTCGGCGCGGACATTGGCAGGCTTGAAAAGCAACGACGCGCCTTTGCCGCTTAGCCGGTCGAGCGTCAGATTGGTGGCGACGTCGAGGTCGGCGACGACGCCGTCATTGATGTTCTGGTGCACGGTGACGACACCGGCGCGGATGGCTTCGGCGGGTGTCTGCGGGTCGAAGGCCTTGCCGGCAAGCCGCATCGAGCCTGCGCCGTGTTCGTAGACGCCGCTGACGATCTTGACCAGGGTGGATTTGCCGGCGCCGTTGGCGCCCATGAGCACGGTCACCTCGCCCGCAAAGAGGTCGAGCGAGATGCCACCAAGCACCTCGTTCTGGCCGAAGGATTTCCTCAGGCCCTCCACATGGAACACGGCATCTGCGCCCATCCATTCCTCCCGGATCGTGACGCTATGGGCTCATTCGGCAATTGTCAACACGATTGACATTTGCCAGAGCGCTTCCTAGCTTGGCCCCGCCGCTGTGGCTCCGCTATCGTCGGAAACCACGCGCAGGAGGGAGAGCATGACCGGGAAGTTCGAAGCATTGTCGGTGGAAACGCTGCCGAAGCGCCTTGGCGAGACCGCGGCGCTGACCGCGCGCATCGGCAAGGACACCAGCCGCTGGAAGGTACAGGAGGTCGGCGACGGCAATCTCAACCTCGTCTTCATCGTCGAAGGCGACAAGGGTGCCGCGGTGGTCAAGCAGGCGCTGCCCTATGTGCGGCTGGTCGGCGACAGCTGGCCGCTGCCCTTAAAACGCTCCTTCTTCGAATATCATGCACTGACCAGGCAGGAGCGCCGTGCGCCGGGCTCGGTACCGGCGATCTACCATTTCGACGAGACCCAGGCGCTGATCGTGATGGAGTATCTGGCGCCGCCGCACATCATCCTCAGGCGGGCGCTGATCGACGGCCGCGAGCTGCCGAACATCGCACGCGACATCGGCCTGTTCATGGCGCGCACGCTGTTCCGCGGCTCCGACCTGTCGATGGCAGCCAAGGAGCGCAAGGCCGATCTTGCGCTGTTCGCCGACAATGTCGAGCTGTGCGACATCACCGAGAACCTGGTGTTCTCCGACCCCTATTTCGACGCCAAGATGAACCGGCATACCTCGCCGCAGCTCGACGGCCTGGTCGCCGAGCTGCGCGCCGACCGCGACCTCAAGGTCGAGGCGCAGCGGCTGAAGCATCTGTTCGCCGCCAATGCCGAGACGCTGCTGCATGGCGACCTGCATTCCGGCTCGATCATGGTGACCGACAGCGAGACCCGGATGATCGATCCGGAATTCGCCTTCTACGGCCCGATCGCCTTCGATGTCGGCATGCTGCTTGCCAATTTCTGGATGGCCTTCTTCTCGCAGCGCGGCCACGAGGAGAAAGGTAGCCGCGACTCCATGCGCGCCTATCTGCTCGGCGTCACCGCCGAGACCTGGGCGACCTTCCGCGCCGAGTTCTCGCATCTGTGGCGGACCGAGCGCAGCGGCATGCTCTACCAGAGGAGCCTGTTCGAGGATCAGGGCGATCTGCTCGGCGCCGAGCAGGCGCTCGACCACGTGCTGCATTCGATCTGGACCGACCTGCTGGGCTTTGCCGGCATCGAGGTGCACCGGCGCATCCTGGGTCTCGCCCACAATGCCGATTTCGAGACCATTGCCGATCAAGACCTGCGCGCCAGATGTGAAGCCAAGGCTTTGCGCTTCGGCCGCCATATCGCCGTCAACCGGCGCCAGATCCACAGCATCGACGAGGTCAACAAGCTGGCCGCGCTGATCGAACAGGAGAAGAGCCTTTGAACGTCGGCAAACGCCACTATCGCACCATCTGGCTCAGCGACGACAAGCGCTCGGTCGAGATCATCGACCAGCGCTGGCTGCCGCATGAATTCCGCATCGAGAAGATCGGAAGCGTCACCGGCATCGCCACCGCGATCCGCGACATGTGGGTGCGCGGCGCGCCGCTGATCGGCGTCACCGCGGCCTATGGCGTCGCCATCCAGATGATGGACGACCCGTCGGACGAAGCGCTCGACGCGGTGTGGGAGACGCTGCACAGGACACGGCCGACGGCCATCAATCTGCGCTGGGCGTTGGACGAGATGCGCCGGCACCTCAAGCCGTTCGCGCCTGCAGAGCGTGCCGAAGCGGCCTACAGGCGGGCCACGGAGATCGCCGATGAGGATGTCAGGCTGAACCGCGCCATCGGCGAAAACGGGGTTGCGATAATCAGGCAGATCGCGGCGAAGAAGAAGCCGGGCGAGCGCGTCAACATCCTCACCCATTGCAATGCCGGCTGGCTGGCGACGGTCGATTACGGCACCGCCACCGCGCCGATCTACCTGGCGACCGAGGCCGGCATTCCGGTGCATGTCTATGTCGACGAGACGAGGCCGCGCAACCAGGGCGCCCAGCTCACCGCCTGGGAAATGGCGGGACACGGCGTACCGCACACGCTGATCGTCGACAATGCGGGAGGCCACCTGATGCAGCGCGGCGACATCGACATGGTGATCGTCGGCACCGACCGCACCACGGCCGATGGCGACGTCTGCAACAAGATCGGCACCTATCTCAAGGCACTCGCGGCCTCCGACAACGACGTGCCCTTCTATGTCGCGCTCCCCTCGCCCACCATCGACTGGACCGTGGCCGACGGGCTGAAGGAAATCCCGATCGAGGAGCGCTCCGGCGACGAGGTTTCGCTGGTGTGGGGCAAGACGGCCGACGGAAAGGTCGCGCAGGTGCGCGTCTCGCCGGATGCGACGCCAGCGGCGAACCCAGCCTTCGACGTGACGCCGGCGCGGCTGGTGACAGGGCTGATCACCGAGCGCGGCGTGGCCAAGGCCTCGCGCGAGGGGCTGAAAGCGATGTTCCCGGAGCGTGGGTGACTAGCTGATCTCCCCAGCACGTCGTCATTCTCGGGCTTGACCCGAGAATCCATGCCGTGACCTCCGTCATCGAGCGCAACGGTGCAGAATTCTGTAACCGTGGCAATGCCTTAGCGCCACGGCATGGATCCTAGGGTCTGTGCGCGTCGCTTCGCTCCTTACTCCGCCTTAGGATGACGACCGCGATGTCATCGCCAGTTGACACTATTGCCCTGCTCTCTCATAAAACCTGCGTTAATGTTCTCAGGGCGGGGTGAAAGTCCCCACCGGCGGTAAGGGCGATTTCGATCGCTCAAGCCCGCGAGCGCCTTCCGCGTAAACGGAAGGGTCAGCAGATCCGGTGTGATTCCGGAGCCGACGGTTAAAGTCCGGATGGAAGAGAACGCACGCAGAAGACGGTCCGCTGGCGCGGGCCGCGTTTTTGCGTCGTGCGTCCTGATTCTGGTTCGAAACGGAAGGAAGGACCCATGAATCAGCATTTCCTCAAAGACCATACTGTCCGTCATGTCGCCGTCATCCGGGCGCGCTGGCATGCCGATATCGTCGACCAATGCGTGACGGCCTTCGAGACGGAGCTTGCCGCCCTCGGCGGCTTTGCCGTCGAGGTCTTCGACGTGCCGGGCGCCTACGAGATTCCGCTGCACGCCAAGACGGTTGCCGAGACCGGCCGTTACGCCGCGATTCTCGGCACCGCCTTTGTCGTCAATGGCGGCATCTACCGGCACGACTTCGTGGCGAGCGCCGTCATTGACGGCATGATGAACGTGCAGCTTGCGACCGGCGTGCCGGTGCTGTCGGCGGTGCTGACGCCGCACAACTACCATGACAGCGCCGAGCACCATCGCTTCTTCCATGAGCATTTCACCGTGAAGGGCAAGGAAGCGGCGAAGGCCTGCGTCGAAATCCTCGCCGCGCGCTCACGCATCGCCGCATGAAAGCAAAACCTAAAGCGTGGAGCCTGAATCCTTTTCAGCGCGACGCGCTTTAGGCCCGGCCGCGGCCGGATTTCAGCCCTGCAACAAGAATTGCGGCCGAAAAGGCTCCGAAAGGTTGCGGTAGCTCCGAAATCCGGCCAGAAGCAACGGGGCCGCCCGACGCCCGGGCGGCCTTTTCAAACACGGGCTCGAACCAGATACGGGAGACTATTCGTTGGCTCGCATCACACTGAGACAATTGCTCGACCATGCTGCCGAACATGGCTATGGCGTGCCTGCCTTCAACATGAACAATATGGAACAGGGCCTCGCCATCATGGAGGCGGCGGAGGAGACCAAATCGCCGGTCATCCTGCAGGCCAGCCGCGGCGCGCGCGCCTATGCCAATGACGTGGTGCTGGCCAAGCTGATCGACGCGCTGGTCGAGATCCATCCCGACATCCCGGTCTGCATGCATCTCGACCACGGCAACAACGAAGCGACCTGCGTCACCGCGATCCAGTACGGCTTCACCTCGGTGATGATGGACGGCTCCCTGAAGGAGGACGGCAAGTCGCCGGCCGACTACGCCTATAATTCCGGCATCACGCGCCGTGTCGTCGACATGTCGCATTGGGGCGGCGTTTCGGTGGAAGGCGAGATCGGCGTGCTCGGCTCACTGGAGAGCGGCGGCGGCGAGCAGGAAGACGGCCACGGCGTCGAGGGCGCGATCAGCCATGACCAGCTTTTGACCGATCCGGTGCAGGCCGAGCAGTTCGTGCGCGACACGCATGTCGACGCGCTGGCCGTCGCCATGGGCACCAGCCACGGCGCCTACAAATTCTCGCGCAAGCCGGATGGCGCGGTGCTGGCGATGAACGTGATCGAGGAGATCCACCGCCGCCTGCCCAACATGCATCTGGTCATGCACGGCTCGTCCTCGGTACCCGAGGAACTCCAGGAGATCATCAACAAATATGGCGGCCAGATGAAGCCGACCTGGGGCGTGCCGGTGGAAGAGATCCAGCGCGGCATCAAGCATGGCGTGCGCAAGATCAACATCGACACCGACAACCGGATGGCGCTGACCGGCGCGATCCGCAAAGTGCTGAGCGAGAACCCCAGCGAGTTCGATCCGCGCAAATATCTGACGCCGGCTATGGCGGCGATGAAGAAGCTCTGCAAGGAGCGCTTCGAGCAGTTCGGCACCGCCGGCAACGCCTCGAAGATCAAGCCGATCCCGCTGGCCGACATGGCCAAGCGCTACAAGTCGGGCAGCCTCGACCCGAAATTCGGCTAAGCCAACTTTCCCGCGGCCGGTTTTCGGCCGGTCGCGGTAGCCGGCCCTGCCCCGCCTCAGCATCCGCGTGGCGGAACTTCATGCCGGCCAAACCGGTTCCTGCTCTGACGCCTCCCGTGCCCGCTCACAGGGAAGGAGACAACCATGAGCAAGGACCGCGACAGCGAAGGTCCGGTGTTTTCCGGGCAGGACGCGCGACAGGGCGAAATCATCCTGCGCACGCGCACCCGTCGCATCATCTTCATCGCTGGGCTGGTCGGCATCGTCGTGCTGGCGCTGGTGCTGAGCATTGCCGTCCGGTGAGGCGATTCGCGCATGATGGAGTAGCGGCCAGGGAACCATCGGCGGCCAAGCCTAGTTGAGCATTCCAGACGCAACGGAGGGCGCGCTTAGGCTGCCCCGACGGACCATGCTCACGCCGCTTTGCTGCGACATGCCGCTTCATCCGACATGGCCGGACCTCGTCGCGCGGCTGCTGGTCACGGTGCTTGCAGGCTTCCTCATTGGCCTGAACCGCCAGGCCCGCGGTCATTCCGCCGGGTTGCGGACGACCATCCTGGTCGGCCTTGCGGCCTGCGTCGCAATGGTCCAGGCCAACATGCTGCTCGGTGTCTCGGGCAAAGGACCGGACTCCTTCGTGCGCATGGATGTGATGCGTCTTGCGCTCGGCGTGCTCACCGGTGTCGGCTTCATCGGCGGCGGCGCTATCTTGCGGCGCGGCGATCTGGTCACCGGCGTCACCACCGCCGCCACGATGTGGATCATGACCATGATCGGCCTTGCCTTCGGCGGCGGTCAGTACGGCCTCGGCGCGATCGCAACCGTGCTGACGCTGGTGACACTGCAGGCGCTGAAATGGGTCGACCTCAAGATCCGGCGCGATCACAAGGCAATCCTTTCGGTCTCCTGGCCGAAAAACGCGCCGCCCGACCTCCAGGAAATGGTGCGGCCGCTTGGCTACAGTGCCCGCTTCGTCGGCATGGAGCACGACGCAGACCGTGAGCGCTTTGTTTATTCCTTCAACATTCTGTGGAAGCAGCCCGACGCTATTCCACCTTCGACCGACGTGCTGACGCTTGTCGGCGAGCATTGCGCGGTCGAGCGCTTCGAGGTGATCAGCGAGAAGCCGTTCTAGTGTCGTAACGGAGGATGCTTGAAATCGTCCCGGACATGAAACTTTCCCGCCCGCAGATGGTTCTGGGAAAGATGGTACTTGTCCATGATCGGTAGGCATTGATGGCCGAACTTTCTCTGACGCGCGGCCGGATGGTCGATGTCCAGATCGCCCAGCGTGGAATTCATGACCGCCGGGTTCTGGAGGCCATGCGGGAGGTTCCACGCGAGGTCTTTGTCGACCCCGATTTCGAGGAATTCGCCTATGAGGACACCCCTCTGCCGATCGGCAAGGGTCAGACGATCTCGCAACCCTTCATGGTCGCCTACATGATCGAAGCCGCCGAGATCGATCCTGGCGACCGCGTTCTCGAGGTCGGCACAGGTTCGGGCTACGCGGCGGCAGTGATGAGTCGTGTTGCAGCCCGCGTCTACACGATAGAGCGCCATGCGATGCTCGCCGAAATCGCCCGGCAGCGGTTCGAACGCCTCGGTTACGACAATATCGAGGTTCGCGCCGGCGACGGCACCAAGGGATGGAGCGACGCCGCTCCGTTCGATGCCATATTGGTGGCCGCAGCCGGTCCCGGCGCGCCGCTGGCGCTTCAGGAACAGCTCGATGTCGGTGGCCGTCTGGTGATCCCCGTCGGCAAGGAGGTCGACGACCAGCGGCTGCTGAAGGTCACCCGAACCGGCGCAACGACCTACGAGGAGGAAGACCTCGGTGGCGTGCAGTTCGTTCCGCTCATCGGCGAACAAGGCTGGGCGGAACGGCCTCGATATGGAGCCGATCGACCGGCTGTGGTCACGCCGCAGCCGCGCGAAAGAAGCCTGCCGGAGATGATCGCGGCCGCCGCCGAGCCGCTGCGGGATTTCGAAGACCCGGCCTTCGGCGATCTGTTCGACCGCTTCGCGGACCGGCGTGTTGTCCTTCTCGGCGAGGCCAGTCACGGCACCTCCGAATTCTACAAGGCGCGCGGCGCGATCACGCGTCGGCTCATCGAAAAGCATGGCTTCAGCATCGTCGCGGTTGAAGCGGACTGGCCGGATGCTGCGGCCATTGACCGCCATGTACGCCATCGGCCGCCGCGCGCGGCCGCAGAGCCGCCGTTCCAGCGCTTTCCCACATGGATGTGGCGCAACACCGATGTCGACGCATTCGTCGGCTGGATGCGGGATCACAATGGAGACCTCGACGATGTAAACCGCCGGGCCGGCTTTTACGGTCTCGACATCTACAATATGAGCGCGTCGATTGCGGCCGTCCTGCGCTATCTCGACCAGGTCGATCCGGAAGCCGCCGCCGCTGCGCGGCAACGCTATGGCTGCCTGACCCCGTGGCAGAAAGAGCCTTCCACATACGGGCGCGCCGTGCTCACCGCCGGCTATCGCAAATGCGAACAAGCCGTGCTGGAGCAATGTCAGGAGCTGCTTGCAAGACAGCTCGACTACGCTCGACAGGACGGCGCCGACTTTCTCGATGCTACGCAGAACGCAAGGCTGATCGCAGCCGCTGAACGCTACTATCGCATCATGTATTACGGCGGGGCGGAATCCTGGAATCTCCGCGACACGCACATGTTCGAGACGCTAGAGCATCTACTCGAGGCGCGCGGCTCGGAGTCAAAGGCCGTCGTCTGGGCCCACAACTCGCATATCGGCGATGCCCGTTTCACCGAGATGGGAACGATCAGGCAGGAGTTGAACATCGGCCAGCTCTGCCGCGAGCGCTTCGGCGACCAAGTGACGCTGATCGGCTTCGGCACCCATTCCGGAACCGTGGCCGCCGCTTCCGATTGGGACGATCCGATGCAGGTCATGCGGGTGCGCCCTTCGCATGCGGACAGCTACGAACGGCTCTGCCACGACAGCGGGGTGTCGCGGTTCCTGCTCGATATGGACCGCGACGCCGCACTGAGACATCGCCTGCTGGAGCGGCGGCTGGAGCGCTTCATCGGCGTGATCTACAGGCCGGAAACCGAACTGCGCAGCCACTATGCCGATGCCTCGCTGCCGAGGCAGTTCGACGCCTTCGTCTGGTTCGACAAGACGAAAGCGGTGACGCCGCTTGGGCCGGAGCATGCCAGGACCGGTGTACCCGAAACCTATCCGTTCGGACTTTAACGAAGTCGGAGTTTCGAAACGGAGCGGCGGCCAAACGCGCTCGGAACATTCGCTTCGGCCAATCAGTTCCTCATCCAGCAAATCTTGGAAGGAGCCTGCCATGAGCACCAAGCATCTCAAATCGCGCAAACCGAGCGACGCCGATCTGGAAAACAATCCAGGCATCGGAACGTCAAAGGGCAGCATCAAGGAAGGCGATGATCTCGAGCTCGGCGAGAACACGACCGAAGGCGACGTCGAGAACGACACAACGGCCAGCGGCGGCATCAATCCGCGGCAAAAAATGCGCACGAACAAATAGAGTCTAAAGCCAGGCGCGTGCCTCACGCATCCGTTTTTGGCTCTTCCGCGTCGGCGCGAACGAGCTTGATGTCGGCCCCTGCCGCCCAGGCGCCGATGTCCTCGCGGCGCAGCGCCGCCGCCATCATGTCGGGGAAGTGATCCGGCGTGCAGGCAAAGACCGGAATGCCCAGCGCCGCGACCGAGCCGGCCATGGAAGGGTCGTAGCCGGGGCGGCCCTGGTCGGTAAGCGCGAGCAGCACGACCACGTTGACGCCCGACCGCACCAGCGTCGCCAGCCTTTGCAGAAGCTCCTTGCCGTTGCCGCCCTCGTAGAGATCGGTGATCAAGATGAAATGCGCCTTGGCCGGCCGCTCGATACGCTCGGCACAATAGGCGACGGCCTGGTTGATATCGGTGCCGCCGCCGAGCTGGACGCCGAACAGCACCTCAACCGGATCGCTGAGCTCTTCCGTCAGATCGACGATGGCGGTGTCGAAACATACGAGCTTGGTGCGCACGACCGGCAGTGACGCCATCACGGCGGCAAAAATCGAGGCGTAGATGACCGAGCTTGCCATCGAGCCGGACTGGTCAACGCAGAGCGTTACCTCGTCGAGATCGACCAGCCGCCGCTGGCGGCGCATGAAGCCGACCAGCTTTTCCGGCACGACGGTCTTGTGGTCCGGCTGGTAGTGGCGAAGGTTCGCCGTAATAGTGCGCGGCCAGTCTATGTCGCGCTGGCGCGGGCGGTTGGTGCGCCGCGACTTATCGAGCGCGCCACGGATCGCCTCCGCGGTCTTCTGCTCCAGACGTTGCATCAGCTTCGCGACAATATCGGTAATGATCGAGCGCGCGATGTCCTTGGTCTTGTCCGGCATTGCCGAGCGCAGCGAGATCAGGTCGGCGACGAGATTGACGTCGGCCTCGATCGCCTTGAGGAATTCCGGCTCCATCAGCATCTGCTTCAGGTTCAGCCGCTCGAAGGCGTCCTTCTGCACGACCTGCACGACCTGCTCGGGGAAGAAGGAGCGGATGTCGCCCATCCATTGAGCGACGCGCGGCGCCGAGCGGCCAAGCCCGCCACGCCGCTTACGCGGATCGCCGGCGGTGTCGCCGCTGCCGTCGCCATAGAGCGCGTCGAGCGCCGCAGACAGCCGCCGATCCTCGGCCGAGAGCGCCGACGATGTTTCCTCGTCGGCGCCGATCGCCAGCCGCCAGCGACGCTCCCGATTGTCCAGCGTCTGATCGAGCTCCGGCCCAGTCGCTTCGTCAGCCATGGCGGGGCTCCCCTGCGAGCAGCTTTCCAAGAAGGGCAAAATGCCGGCGCCAAGCCTCGCCGCCGTCCGGTGCCGGCGTCAGCCCCTTGGGCAGGCTCGCTCTCTTGCCAAGCACGGCCTCGATCAGGCGCCGGCGTTCCATGCTGTCGAGGTTGGAAAAGACGCGGCGCAGCAGCGGCAGATGCGCCACGAAAGCTTCCTCTTCGAGCGAGGCCAACCAGGCATCGACGGCGCCGCGCAGGCCCTCGTCGTAGATCAGCCTCTGGCCGGCACCGCTGAAAAAGCCTTCGAAGAATGCCGCGGCATCGGCAACGGGCGTCCCCGGCGACAGACGCTTTGCGAGCAGATTAGCGGTCGCCTCGGCGGAGAGCCGGCCGTGCTCGTAGAGCAGATGCGCGGCGCAGCCGGCGACGAGCGCCGTCGAGCGCGATGAATCGAGCACGGCAGCCAGACCGTTGCGCCAGGCCTCCAGGACATGCTCGTCCGGTTCGACCAGCCTGATCGCCTCGTCGGCCTTGCGCAACGCGGCCATCAAGGCCGCGGCGGCCTGCGCGTCGAGGTCGCGCGCCGCATAAGGCAGCGCGATCGATCCTTCGATGATCAACCGTTCCAAGAGGCCGGCGAGGCGTTCGGTCTCGGTTTTGCGCGCCTCGCCGTAGCGGATGATGTCGGCCAGCGGCGGCACCGAGGCCAGCAGCTCCAGGCACTCGCTGCTGTGTGCCGCCTTTTCCTCCAGCGCCGCGAGCCCGGCGGCGGACGCCTCGCTCAGCCCCGCCGTGATCGCGTTTTGCACCAGTGTGGCAAGCGTATCCAGTGTCGCGGCCGCGCCGATCATCTGGATCAGGCGGCCATTGGCGGCCTTCTCGATGGTCGGTCCATAGACCAGGTTCTCGACCAGGCGAACCGCATATTCCGGTTGCCAGGCCAACATCCAGCGCTCGCGGAACGTGCCGCGACTGCGGCCGACATCCGTCAGCCTGCCCCAGTTGACGCCAAGCACATTCAGCCGGTGCAGCAATGTCGAGCGGAAGAGCCCGCTCTCGCTGCGCAGGTCTACGGAAAGTTCCCGCTCAAGGGCCTCGGGCTTCAGCCGGGCCGCCTTCTGGTTGCGCTGCAGATCATCGATCAGTGGGGCAAGCGGCGTGTCGGGTGGAATCTCGCCGACATCGGCGCCGAGCAGCAGCTCGGCCTCGACCATCTTCCACAGCAAAGCCTCGCCGTTGAAGAGCGCTGAGACCGAGGCGTCGCGCAATTCCTCGAAGCCGGGCTTCGGCCTGTCGCGGATGGCGGCGAGCGCGCGAGCCAAGCGTTCTGCCTCGATCAGAGAGGCCGTGGAAACCATATGGCCCTTACCCCTGAGCACCGCGGCGATCCGCGCCAGCCAAAGGACCGAAGCATCATCGCGCCCGCGCGTCGCCCACAGATGCTTGCACCAGCCGGGAGCGACGACGCCGGCGCCATAGCCATAGCCCAGCGCCAGGCGCGGTCCGGTCCATGGCGCGAAGGTCATCGTGGTCTTGCGTCGGCCGATGCCCTTGAGCAGCGCCTGGTCGCTCTTTTGCGTGTGCGCCGCTTGCAGGGCGGGTACATGCCAGGCGCCGCAGACGACGGCCAACGGTCCATCGAATTCCTTTCGCGCGGCGGCGATCTCGAGACGCATATGCGCCTCGCGCATCGCCTCAAAGTTGCCGATCGCGCCCTCGCCGTCGCGCAGCGTCGTCATCGCGTCGGCAATGGCCGCGAAGATCGGGCCGGGTGCAGGATTCTGCTCGATGATATCCGACCACCAGCTCTCGCCGTCCTCGTAGCCGGCGGCGCGCGCCAGGGTGCCGATCGGATCTCGGATGCGTTCGGCCTCCTCGCCCTGCTCTTCCGTCGCCTCCGCTTCGGCCCCATCGGCGTCCGTCGCACTTTCAGCCGCCTTCTCGGCCAGCCGCGCCGCCGACGGCAGGTCGATGACGCGAAGCGCCGCTTTGTTGGCTACGGCCCACAGCGCCGCTTGGTACTCGGGCGAGAATTCGGCAAAGGGCCAGAAGCTCGTTGCCGCGGGATCATCTTCGGGATAGCAGAGCAGCGCCACCGGCGGCTTCATGTCGGGGCTGGCGAGCAGCGGCAGCAGCGGCGTGGCATCCACCGGCCCCTCGATCAGCACGGCGACGGGCCGCAATTCCTGCAACGCCTTGACCAGGCTCTCGGCGGAGCCCGGCCCGTGATGGCGAATGCCGAAATAGCTGATGCCGCCCTCAGTCATCGCTCAGATGGCCGCGTTGAGCGCCGCGTAATAGCCGGCATAGTCCGGCCGCTTCTTGAGCACCGTCTCCAGATATTCCTCCAGCACCACCTTGTCTTGCACCGGATCCTTGACGATGGCGCCGACAAGGCTCGAGGCAAGGCCCGCGGCGTGAAGCTTGCCGTCGTCGAACCAGGCCGCCTGGCTGAGGCCGCCGACCATTGTGGCGATCGCCTCGGCAGTGGACAGCGAGCCCGACGGCGTCTTCAGCGTCACCTTGCCGTCGGCGGTCGCGCCCGAGCGCAGCTCACGGAAGATGGTGAGCACGCGGGCGATCTCCTCGCCGACATTCTTCGGCACCGGCAGGTCAAGCCCACCGGCCATCTCGCCGACGCGCCGGGAGACGATGGAGACTTCCTCGTTCATGTCCTCAGGCAAGGGCAGCACCACGACATTGAAGCGACGCTTCAGCGCCGAAGAGAGCTCGTTGACGCCCTTGTCGCGGTTGTTGGCCGTGGCGATGATGTTGAAGCCGCGCTGCGCATAAATCGAAGCGTTCAATTCCGGCACCGGCATCATCTTTTCCGAGAGCACGGTGATCAGCGTGTCCTGGACGTCGGAGCCCATGCGCGTCAACTCTTCCAGGCGACAGAGCTTGCCGTCCTGCATGGCGCGGTAGAGCGGGGTCGGCACCAGCGCCTCCCGGCTCGGGCCCTTGGCCAGCAGCTGGGCATAGTTCCAGCCATAGCGGATCTGGTTTTCGTCGGTGCCGGCGGTGCATTGCACGACCAGCGTCGAGTTTCCCATGATGGCGCCGGCGAGATGTTCCGACACCCAGGATTTCGCCGTCCCGGGAACGCCGAGCAGAAGCAGCGCCCGGTCGGTAGCCAAAGTGGCGACCGCCGTTTCCATCAATTGCCGGCGGCCGACATATTTCGGCGAAATCACCGTGCCGTCGCTGGTCTTGCCGCCCATCAGATAGGTGAGCACTGCTTTGGGCGACAGGCTCCAGCCGGCAGGCTTCTGACGGTCGTCGCCGCGCGCCAGCGCCTGCAGTTCCGACGCATAGATTTCTTCGACCGGAAGGCGGATGGCTGCGTTCATGCGATCGTCTCCAGCTTGATCATCTGTGGGATTGATTCTCGGCAAGCGCCGCGTTGAGCCGCAGCAGACCGAGCGATGGGGATGCGGGCGGCAAGCCTGCGGCAACGACCTCGCCGATCAATTTTTCCGCCGTCGCCGCCGTGGCGAGAAAACCGATAGTTTCGAGATACTGCTCGGCGCTTCGTTTCATGATGTCGTTGTCACCCGAGACGGCGGCACGCAGCGCCGAAAGCGTCTTGCCGCGTGTGAGGTCGCCCCATTCCAGCCAGCCTGCTTCCGCGCCTTCGACTAGGGTGAGCGCGGCCAGATTTTGCGCGTCATTCAGGATCTGCCTGATCAGGAGACGTTTCCTGCCGCCGTCCAAACGCAACATGAGCTGGAGGACGAGAAGCGCCAACCTGCCGCCGGCGGCGACGAGCAGGTCCGCCAAACAAGCCACCGCCGCATCGCCGCCGGACGCCGAGACCATTCGAACGAGAAAGAGGTCGGCATTATCATCGACGCCAAACTGCCATGCCGCAATGAAATCGGGCTCCGCCTTGCCGAAGCGGGCGACGAGATCGCCGAAATAACAAGACGCGAACAACTCGGCGCGACGTGCCTGTTGCGCGGGCGACTTGATTTTTATCGGCGCATAGGTGGTGCGGCGCCGGATGAAGCCGGACTTGCCTTCCTCGATGAAAGCGGCGAGCTCGGCTATCGGATTTTCCAGCCCGCCATCAGTTGGATTGCCACGTTCGCCCAATCTTGCCAGGAGCCGGCCGGCCGTTTCGCGCACTTTGCCTGAGCGATCGGCGGACAAGCTCTTCAGAAACGGAACGTCATCGGCACCAAGGCCGAAACGCATGAGTTCGACAAGTGGAAGCCTGACCTCCGCCGGTTCGCTTGCCCCTTTGGTCTCGATGAGAGCCCGCGCCAAGGCAGGCCTGGTGCGCCGTAAATCAATCAAGGCAATACGGCGCGCGGCGGGATAGAAATCGTCCCAGGTCTCCGCCGTCAGTTGCTCGCGGCCGGACCGTTTTTCGCCTTCGGCGCCTGCCTGCCAGTCGATCCAAGGCGCATAGACTTCCGGACTGTCCTGATCCGTCGCAGCGGGCATCCAGTCCATCGGATGCAGCACGAAGCCTCGGCTGGCGACGAGCGTGGCCACGCGGGTCTTGAGCCTCGCATCGGCTGCATATTTCAATGCGGCACGCAGCGACGGCCGCAGCCGTTCAGGAAGCATCGGCAAGGCCAGCACCGGCAGTGGCGGACGGCGTTTCAAGGTTTTCGGCGCCGCCGGGCGAAGCGCGACATCCAGCGCCTGCGCGGCAATGGCCAGCAGCCGCCGCTCCTGCTCGTCCGGGTTGGCCGCCGCCACGACTTCCTTCCATTCGGCGGGAGCCAATTCGAAAGCAGCGCCGCCGGAAATCCAGCCGTCGCGCAGCCTCGCCAGCCCTGCCTGATCGAGCTCGTTCACGACAGGTCGAGCCTCCCCATGCTGCTTTGCGAAGCCAGAAGCTCGAGCCTCGCGCCATTCCAGAGCGCGGCCGTCGCCGCGAGGTCGAGACCGAGCAAGGTTTGATTGACCGAACCCGCGACAGGCAAGGCGATGCCATGCGGATCGTTCGCCGCCTGCCACCAGGCGCCGTCCCTTTCGTCCAGCGCGATCGCGCCGGCCGGCAGGATGAGCGGGCAATCGGACAGCCAAGGCGTTTTGTCCTGGAATACGGAATAAGCGGCGAGCGGATCGGCCTCGGCGCCGCCGGCGAACGCCGGCCATGCGCCAGGCGACGCGTCGCCCAGCCGCTCCGCGATCAGCGCCCTGAGCGGATTGCGGGATGGGTAGAACACCAGCCTCGCCTTGAAGCGGTCCCCGGCGGCAAAAGCGCCGGAGCGCCGCCCCGCTGATGCCGGGAAGAAATCGAGCAGGAGTGCAAATCGTGGAGTTGGACTCCCGAGATCGAGCAACCAGGTGGCGTGGCTCACAAGGCCGTCGCGCCGCGTCTCGATCTTTTCGCCAAGCACCTCCCAGTCACTCTCGACCCGGACGGCATCGGGGTCGGCGAGGATCTGGTCGCGCGTCTCCGACGTCGAGACCAGGCGCTTCAATTCGGCATCGTCGGGCGCGGCACGCCAGGCCTTGCCGAGCAGCACCAGCTTGCCGAGCTCGCGGATCGCGGCATCCGGGCGCTCCTCGCCACGCAGCGCCATCAGCCGCGCCGGCAACTCGTCGATGCGCCCGGCGAGCGTCGTCGCCTTCAGATCGACAAGACGCGCCGCGATGCGGCGGCAGCGTTCACTGCTGGCGTTGACAAAACCGGCGAGACCGAGCCGAAGCTGGTCGGCGATCCATTGGTCGAGCTCATCGAGCGCCGCAGAAACCGCGCTGCGCGTGTCCTCGGCCCGTTTGCGCTGCGCGGCCTCGCGGCGTTCGGCGGCAGCAGCGTCCTCAACAGGAGCGGTCTCTTCCGGCCGCGATGCCTCGTCGATGCTTTTGCCTTCCGCGCGCGCGGGCGCTTGCGCCGGCGGCTGTCCTGGCTTGCGGCGCCGGCCGAGCCAGTCGTTCACCCAGTCGGGCGTCTGGTCGACACGCGCGAAGCTGTCGGGCGCCGTGGCACCGATCCACGCCAACGCCAGTATGTGCTTGCACGGAAATTTTCGCGACGGACACGTGCATTTTGCGCCGTGATCGGAGGTGTCGAATGCGACCCGGTACGGGTTGGATCCTGAGCCCTGGCATTCGCCCCAGATGAGCGGAAGCTGTTCATGTGCTTCAAGCCTGGGCCAGTTCGACCGCTTGGTTAGCTTGGCCGCGGCGCCAAGCGAAGCCTGATCGGGGGCCAATGCCTCGATTGTCTTCAAATCCAGCTGCAAGCCGCGCGCCTCTCACCACCCCGAAGCAATGACGTCGCAACGATTGATAGCCGTTTGCGGCGCGCCGGTGTAGCTCCAGCCGCCGTAAAATTTGAGAACCTGTCTAACGTTCCGTTGCTCTCCTGACAGTGCCGGTCAGTCACTTGTGAACATCGTTCAATTTTCCGCTTGAACGTCGTTCACGATGTGCTATAGTGCATTCGTGAACAGCGTTCAAGGCAATGTATCCGGCCTGAAACAGACCGGCGCCGATCCGGCTTAACGCTGAAACGAAAGGATCATATCGATGCTCGCCGACAGCCAAGCCCGCAAACAGTCAAGCGCCTGGAAAGCCTGGAGGCCGATCATGAACGACGGATTCCAGGCGCCAAGAACAAGAAACAAATGGATTGGATTGAATCGCAGTAACGAAGTTTAACGGCTTCCCGATAAACAAGGCTCAAACCGCGCAAGTGTCCGCTCAGTCCAATCGGATTGCCAGCCGGCCTTGCCCAATGGAAATTGCCATGAACACCCATCTGATGATGTCGCGGCGCTTCGCGCCTCTCTTCTGGACGCAATTCCTCTCAGCCTTCAACGACAATTTCCTGAAGAACACGCTGGTGTTCCTCATTCTCTTCACGCTAGCCAAGGACCAGGCCGCGTCGCTGGTGACGCTGGCGGGGGCTGTCTTCATGGCGCCCTTCCTGCTGCTGTCGGCGCTTGGCGGCGAGATCGCCGACCGCTTCGACAAGGCGCTGATCGCGCGGCGGCTGAAGTTCACCGAGATCGCCGCGGCCGCCGTCGCCGTCGCCGGCATCGCGCTGTCCTCGATCCCGGTGCTGATGACGGCGCTGTTGATGTTCGGCACCATCTCGGCGCTGTTCGGGCCGATCAAATACGGCATCCTGCCGGATCATCTCGAGCGCAAGGAACTGCCAAAGGCCAATGCCTGGATCGAGTCGGCCACGTTCGCAGCGATCCTCGGCGGCACCATCGCCGGCGGCGTCGTCTCCGCCGATGGTATCGGCGTTTGGGTGTTCGGACCGATCATGATGGCGCTGGCCGTCGGCTGCTGGTTCGTCAGCCGCTATATACCGTCCACCGGTTCGGCCGCGCCCAATCTTGCCATCGACAAGAACATCTTCCGCTCGACCTGGCGGCAGGTCGCCGACTTGCGCACCGACACGCGCATCTGGCGTGCCGGCCTGATGACCTCCTGGTTCTGGCTGGTCGGCGCCATCGTGCTTTCGATCCTGCCGACGCTGATCAAGGATTCGCTCGGCGGCAACGAGATCGCCGTCACCGCCTATCTCGCCGTGTTCGCCGTCTCGATCGCCATCGGCTCGGCCATCGCCGCCTGGATGTCGCAAGGACGAATGGTGCTGCTGCCGGCGCCGGTCGGCACGGCGCTGCTGGCGCTGTTCGGCCTGCATCTTGCCTGGACCATCGGCAGCATGCAGCCTTCGCCCAAGGCCGAGACGCTTGCCGCCTTCTTCGCCGGGCCTAACACCATCCGCGTCGCCATCGACCTCGCCGGCATGGCCATTGCCGCCGCCTTCCTGGTGGTGCCGACCTTCGCCGCCGTGCAGGCCTGGTCGCCGGAAGCGCGCCGCGCCCGCATCGTGGCCGCGGTCAGCATCGTCAATGCGGGCTTCATGACCGTCGGCGGCATTCTCGTCGCGGCCATCCAGGCTGCGGGCGTCTCGATCGCGGGCATCCTGTTCGGCCTCGTCGCGGCCAACGCCCTCGCCGCCTGGCTGATGCTGAAATATCTGCCGACCAACCCCTTCCGCGACTTCGTCTCTATCCTCTTCCGCGCCTTCCTGCGCTTGGAGATCGAGGGCATCGAAAACCTCAAGGCGGCCGGTAAGGCGCCGATCCTGGCCCTCAACCATGTCAGCTTCCTCGACGGTCCGCTGGCGCTGACCCTGACCGACGAGGAACCAGTCTTCGCCATCGACTACACGATCGCCCAGGCCTGGTGGATGAAGCCGTTCATGAAGCTTGCTCGCGCTTTGCCGCTCAATCCGGCGAAGCCGATGTCGACCCGCACGCTGATAAAGATCGTGCAGGGCGGCGACCCGCTGGTCATCTTCCCGGAAGGCCGCATCACTGTCACCGGCGGCCTGATGAAGGTCTATGACGGCGCGGCCATGGTGGCCGACAAGACCAGCTCGATGGTGGTGCCGGTGCGCATCGAGGGGCTGGAGAAGAGCTACTTCTCGCGACTGACCTCGCAGCATGTGCGCCATCGCCTGTTCCCGAAGGTCAAGGTGACCATCCTGGAACCGGTGAAGCTCGAAGTCGCGCAGGAACTGAAGGGCCGCCAGCGCCGCGCCGCGGCCGGTTCCGCGCTCTACCAGGTGATGTCGGACCTGGTCTTCCGCACCCAGGACATCGGCAAGACGGTGCTGGAGAAGATCATCGAGACCGCCAACGAGCGCGGCATGAAGGAGCTCGCCGTGCAGGATCCGGTTACCGGGTCGCTGAGCTACGGCAAGCTGCTGGCGGCCGCTGCGGTGCTCGGCGAGAAGTTCGAGCATCTCTATGCCGGCCAGCAGACATTGGGCATCATGCTGCCCAACGCCAACGGCGCCTGCGCGGCACTTCTCGGCGTGATGTCGGCCGGCAAGGTTCCGGCAATGATCAACTTCACCGCCGGTGCAGCGAACATCCTGTCGGCCTGCAAGGCGGCCGAGGTGCGCACCGTGCTCACCTCCCGCGCCTTCGTCGAACAGGCAAAGCTCGGGCCGGTCGTCGAGGAGATCGGCCGCTCGGTCGACATCGTCTGGCTCGACGACCTGCGGGCCACGATCGGCCTCAAGGACAAGCTACTCGGCCTGTTGCGCAAGACGACGCCGCGGGTGGCGCGCAAAGCGGACGATCCGGCAGCGATCCTGTTCACCTCGGGCTCGGAAGGCACGCCCAAGGGCGTGGTGCTCACCCATCGCAACATCCTGGCCAATGCCGCCCAGGCCGCCTCGCGCATCGACTTCCATTCGGGCGACAAGGTGTTCAACGTGCTGCCGATCTTCCACTCCTTCGGCATGACGGCGGGCACGGTGCTGCCGCTGATCTCCGGCGTGCCGGTCTATTTCTACCCCTCGCCGCTGCACTACCGCATCGTGCCGGAACTGATCTACGGGTCGAACGCGACGATCATCTTCGGCACCGACACGTTCCTCTCCGGCTATGCCCGCACGGCGCACCCTTACGACTTCCGCTCGGTGCGCTACTGCTTCGCGGGCGCCGAGCCGGTCAAGGCCGCCACGCGCACGACCTATATGGAGAAGTTCGGCCTGCGCATCCTGGAGGGCTATGGCGTGACCGAAACCGCGCCGGTGATCGCCATCAACACGCCGATGTACAACAAATCGGGCAGCGTCGGTAAGATCATGCCCGGCATGGAGTACCGTCTCGAGCCGGTGCCCGGCGTCGACGAAGGCGGGCGCCTTTTCGTGCGCGGCCCCAACGTCATGGCCGGCTATCTGCGCGCCGAGAATCCTGGCGTGATCGAGCAGCTGGAAAACGGCTGGCACGACACCGGCGATGTCGTCACCGTCGACGATGCGGGCTTCATCTCGATCCGTGGCCGCGCCAAGCGTTTCGCCAAGATCGGTGGCGAGATGGTTTCGCTTGCCGCGGTGGAGGCGCTGGCGGGCGAATTGTGGAAAGGCTCGCTGTCGGCCGTCGCCACGCTGCCGGACGCGCGCAAGGGCGAGAAGCTGATCCTGATCACGGAAGCGTCCGGCGCCACCCGCGCCGAGTTCCTCGCCTTCGCCAAGGCCAACGGCGCCATGGACCTGATGGTGCCGGCCGAAGTGCGTGTCGTGGCGAAAGTGCCGGTGCTCGGTTCCGGCAAGCTCGACTTCGCCGGCGTGACCAGGATGGTGCGCGGCGAGGAGGACCTGAAGGTCAAGGCCGCCTGACCCGCGCATGCGAACAGGCCGGCAACAAGCTCCGGCCTGTTCATTGCCAATCGCTGGCGTTCACTCACATGTTGGCGGCGGTCGGGCGCACGATCACTTCGTTGACGTCGACGCCGTCGGGCTGTTCGAGCGCGAAGCGGATCGCGCGGGCAATGGCGTCCGGCTTCAGCGACTTTTGCCGCCACTCTTTCAAAGCCGCTGCCACCTGCGGGTCGCTGATGTCGTCGCCCAACTCGGTCGCTGTCACCCCGGGGGAGATGATCGTGGCGCGGATGTCGTCGTGCTCCTGCCGCAGGCCTTCGGTGATCGCCCACACCGCATATTTCGTGCCACAGTAGACCGCCGCGGTGGGCAGCACGAGATGCGCGCCGACGGACGCCACGTTGACGACGTGCCCGTTTTTCTGCGCGACGAAGCGCGGCAGCACCGAAGCGATCCCGTTCAGCACGCCAAAGATGTTGACGTTTATCATGCGCGCCCACTCATCGCGCTTCAGCGCGGCAAGCGGCGACAGCGGCATGACGCCGGCATTGTTGACCAGCGCATCGATCCGTCCGAATTGGGCATGAGCGGCATCGACGAAAGCGTCGAAGCTCTCGGCATCCGTTACGTCGAGCTCGCGCCAGGCGACGCGTTCACCGATTTCCTCGGCCAGCGCCTTCAGACGCTCGGCGCGTCGGGCTCCGATGAACAGTCTGGCGCCGGCCGCGGCAAGCTCTCGTACCGTCGCTTCGCCGATGCCGCTCGATGCGCCGGTGATGAGTACAATCTTGTCTTTCAGTCCCGTCATGATCGTTCCTTTTTGGCTTGCGGTGACGGGATGCAAAATGGCGCCGCACAGGTGAAGACCGGTAGCGTGATCGTCCAAAGAGTTTGCACAATCCTCCAAACGAGGCGGACAAGCCTTGCAACATTCCGCGTCATGCAGATTTATGCGGCATGGAAAAAATCACCGAACTGGCCGGGCTGATTGCCCGACATACCAGGGATCCGGGCATTTCAGGCACCGCGATCCCCCGGCTGACGCTCATTCGTGCCGACCGGCCCAGCGCGCCGGTGCCGGCGGTCTATGAAGCCTCGCTTTGCATAATCGCCCAAGGGTCGAAGCGCGTCTCGCTGGCAGACCAGAGCGTGGTCTATGATGCATCGAGCTATCTTCTTGTTTCGGTCGACCTGCCTCTGGTCGGCCATGTTCTCGAGGCCAGTCCGGCCGCACCATATCTATGTTGCAAGATCGACTTCGACCTCGCGGCACTTGCCGATCTGCTGGTGACGGAGCGGCGGGCTTCTGGCGAAAAGGACTTGCCTGTGCTTGCTGTCTATCCAAGCGATCCGGACCTGATCGATGCCGCGGGCCGATTGGTGAAGCTGCTCGATCGCCCCGAAACCATCGATGTTCTGGCCCCGCTGATAGAGCGCGAAATCCTCTACCGTCTGCTTACCGGTCCGCATGGCGCAACGCTTCGTCAAATGGGAACCGTGGACAGCCACCTGAACCAGGTGAGCCGCGCGATCGCTACGATTCGGAACGGCTTCCAGGCGCAATTGCGGATCGACGAGATTGCCGCGGCGTCAGGCATGAGCGCGTCGTCGTTTCATGCTCACTTCAAGGCGATCACGCGCATGACTCCGCTGGAATATCAAAAACAGCTACGCCTGCAGGAAGCGCGAAGGCTGATGCTGGCCGACGGGGCCAACGCCGGCACGGCCGGTTTCGCGGTCGGCTATGACAGCCCGTCCCAGTTCAGCCGCGAGTATCGGCGCCTGTTCGGCGCCCCGCCCCGTCAGGACATCGAGCGTCTTCAGGCCATACCCGGCTCGGCCGCGGCCTATTGAGGCTTTGGCCGAACGGGGTGCAGCTGTCAAACAGGCCCTGGATCGCCGGAGACTTTGCGCCGGACCGATCGGCTCAGGCCGCGTATCTTGCCATGACGGGCTGCCTCGACCACTGGGCATACCAGGTGTCGAAGAGCTTGAGCTGCTGCTCGGCATAACCGCGTTGGCTCTCGCTCAGCGCGTCCGTCTCGTTGAAGTGCAGCCTGTATTCGGGATTACCCTTCAGCACCATCATGTGCTTGAAATAGAGCACGAGGTCCGGACCCTCGTCGAAAGAGGACAGCACGGCCAGTGCCGCGTCCAGCTCCTGCGCCAGCCGGCGCGCTTCGGCATCGCCTTGCGCCGCCGCTTGGCTGAGACCCACCAGATGCAGCACTTCCTTCGGCAGGACATTGCCTATGCCGGTGATGGCGCCGGACGCTCCGCAATTGACGAAGCCGTGGAAGACGGCGGTGTCGACGCCGATCATCAGCGCGACCTCATCGTCGCGGCTGGTTATGTTTTCCGCCGCATAGCGCAAATCCGCCGGGCCGCCGAACTCCTTGAAGCCGACCAGGTTCGGATGCTCGGCGCGCAGCGCGAAGAACAGGTCGGCGCGCGTGGCAAAGCCGTAATAGGGACTGTTATAGATGACGGCCGGCAGGTCGGGCGCGGCGGCAAGGATTGCCTTGAAATGATGGCGCTGCGCCGTCACCGACGGGCCGCGCGAGAGCACGCGCGGGATCACCATCAGGCCCCGCGCGCCGACCTTTTGCGCATGGGCGGCGTGCGCCACGGCGCTGGCGGTGTTGACCGCGCCGGTGCCGACGATCACCGGGACGCCGGCTTTCACCAGGCGCTCGACGCCTTCCATGCGTTGAGCGTCGGTCAGCAGCGGCCAGTCGCCCATGGAGCCGCAATAGACGACGGCCGACATGCCGGCGGCGATCAGCTCGCGCCCCTTGCGCACCAGCGCGTCGAAGTCGGGAAGTCGGTCATCGGTGCAAGGCGTCATCAGCGCCGGCATGCAGCCGGAAAAAACATTGGCGGTCATCTTCGAAGTCTCCTTGAGGCAGGCATGCGGAACGACCAGTTTGGCCCGGCGCAGCACCGCTTGCCAAGCGGATAGTCGCTTTTCCGGCTGAAGAGAGCCTCAAACGGTCACCACGATCTTGCCGAACTGTTCGCCTGCTTCCAGAAAACGGTGCGCCTCGGCGATCTTCTCGAACGGAAACGTCCTGGCGATGACCGGCTTCAGCGCGCCTGCGGCGAGGCCGTCGAGGATGAAGGCCTTGGCGGCTTCAAGCCGGGCGGGATCGCCGGTGATCTCGTGGACGAGGTAGCCGCGCAGCGTCAGCGTCTTCGCCAGGACATCGGGCAGCGGGAACGGCGTCGGCTCGGGGCTGAGGCCGCCATATTCGATGAGAATGCCGCCGGGCGCCATCGCGGCGGTAAGCGGCGTGAAGATCGGGCCGCTGACCGCGTCGAGAACGACGCGCACGCCTTGCGGTGCTATCTCCCTCAGCCTCGCTTCGATATCCTCCTCGGCAGAGGCCACCACATGCGCCGCGCCGGCGTCGAGCAGCGCCATCTTCTTGGCCGATGTTCGGGTGACGGCGATCGGCACCGCGCCAATTCTGTTGGCGATCTGGATGGCGGCCAGTCCGACGCTGCTCGACGCGGCGGTGATGACGACAGGCTCGTCAGGGCCGAGACGCGCGATATCGACCAGCGCGCCACAGGCGGTGAGATATTGCATCCATGTCGCGGCGGCGGCCTCGAACGAAAGCGATGGCGGATGTTTCACCACAAGCTCGGCGGGAAAATTCACGAGCTGGCCATAGGCCGGCCAGCGCGCCATCGAGCGCGGCGGGATGATGCTGACTGCATCGCCCAGTGCGAAGACTTCCACGCCGGCTCCCACCGCCTCGACGATCCCCGCCGCTTCGAGGCCGAGGCCCGATGGCAGCGTCGGCGTCTCGATGTAAGAGCCGTTGCGCATCAAGGCTTCGGCGCGGTTCAAGCCCAGCGCCCTGACGCGCATCCGCACCTCGCCGGGGCCTGGCGACGGAACATCCATATCTTCGATGCGAAGCACCTCGGGACCCCCGTGACTGTGAAAGCGAACAACCTTTGTCATCCTGCAACTCCAAACCCACCTGATGGAATGGACTATGCAGCGGTATCGAGAACCGATAAATCTGCACGCAGACAGAACAGTCGAAACGGTTGGTTTTGAATATGGATCGCCTCGAAAGCATGGAGGTGTTCGTCAAGGCTGTCGATCTCGGCTCGTTCGCGGCCGCCGCGGCGGCGCTCGACCTGTCGGGGCCGATGGTCGGCAAGCATGTCCGCTTCCTCGAAGAGCGGCTCGGCATGCGGCTCATCAACCGCACCACGCGCCGGCAAAGCCTGACCGATTTCGGGCGCGCCTATTACGAGCGCTGCCGCATCGTGCTGGCCGAAGTGCAAGCGGCCGATGCCTTGGCAGCCGATCAGTTGTCCGAGCCGCGCGGCACACTGCGCGTGACGATGCCGGCGCATTTCGGTCGCCACTGCGTCACGCCGATCCTAATCGAGCTGGCCCGGCGTTATCCGACGCTGGAATTGGACCTGTCGCTCAGCGATCGCTTCGCCGATCTCGTCGAGGACGGGTTCGACCTGGCGATCCGCACCGGCACGCTGGACGACAGGGCCGGCATCATCGCGCGCCGCGTCGCGCGCCAGCGCATGATCGTCTGCGCGTCGCCGTCCTACATCGAAAGCTTCGGCCGACCGCATCAACCCGAAGACATAGCCAGCCATCAAGCGATCGTCTACCGGCGGCTCGGCCAGGCGCTGCAGCCATGGCTGTTTACGCGCGACGATGACTCGGTGACGCAGATCGCCCCCGCCGGCCGGCTGCGGCTCGACGACCTCGACGCCATCGCCGATGCGGCAACCGACGGCATGGGACTGGCCTGGCTGCCATACTGGCTGGTGCGACAACGCATCGAGGGCGGCACACTGGTCCGCCTGCTGCCCGAGCAACGGGACTATCTCTATGACTGCCATGCGCTCCGGCTGCAGGCGCCGGATTTGCCGCTGAAAGTGCGGCTGGCCGTCGACGCGCTGGCGGCGGGATTGCCGAAGATGATGAGCTAAGTCCACGCCGATTCCAGTCGCTGCATCACACCGAGCCGCATCAGCACCTTCGTCGCGAACAGATGATCGTAAGCCCCGGAACCTTCAGCACTGCGGCGGGTTCGACGGTCTATGCGCTGGAAGTCTCATGCCTTTCACACCGTAGAGCGCAGAAGGGCCTGCATGTGTTCTGGCAGGTCGAGCTCGCCGCGCGCCTCGATCTCCAAAAGGTATCGGGCCTTGGCCAGGCGGTCGCCTTGCTTGACCGCCCGATAGGCGCAGATGGCTAGCAGCGCCCTCTCCTCCTCTCGCCCGGCCTCGATGTGGTCACGGCTATGGCTGCCCCTTTTGTGGACGGCCTTGCCGAACGCTGCGTACGCTGCCTTGTGCGCCTCAATCAGGGCGAACAGGTCATTGGATGGTTGCCGGTCACGCCTCAGCGCCTTCGTGCTGTGACCGTTTGCTGCGACGGTCGAGGCGACGACCGCGCAGCCGGAATGAAAGAGCAAGGCGCGGCGGCTGATCCTGGACGTGGCGAACTCTCCTCTTCACTTTACGGCAGGTCCGAGCGGATGCCGTGAACATCACCAACACCGTAACACAACGGTTCGCGCATTCATGTCAGGATGGAATAGCGGGGAAAATGCGCTTGAGGTTCGAGCGCGCGAAATATTCGAGCGGCGGCGGCTGACGAGTCGGAGCCGGTGAAGGGGTCGACATCCAAATGCAGGCCGAGCGCTTCGCCGGTCTGACCGGAGGATTCCCGACGCAGATAAGAAAAAGGCCGGGCGCGAAAGCGGCCCGGCCAAAGTATGAAGGTCATAACCTTCAGAGGGGAACATCGCCCGGCGCAATGGGAGGAAAACACCGAGCGATACTTCCTATGTGGGCCTGAAGCGGCATATTTTCCACGAACGGAATTCCAAAAAAGAGGAGAAACGCGAAAAATCTCGCTCAAATCCAACGAAATCGTCAGCCGATGGCCGCTGCTTTTCCCAGAAGATCGGCATAGTGACGCCGCGCCACGTTGGGATGCGACCGCAGGCGGCTTTTCAGCACATTGGTTCCGACGTTGCGGAAGAGCGGATTGTCGGGATCGCTGGCCGGGCCGCGCGCTTCGGCAGCGAGCTCCTCCGGCAGGTCGAGCAGCGGGATCGTGGCATCGAGCCGGGCGCTGAAGAAGAACGGCACCGAAATGCGTTCGACGCCGGCCGGCGGCGTGACGACGCGATGCACAGTCGCCCTGAGATAGCCGTTCGAGGCGAGCTCCAGCAACTCGCCGATGTTGACGACGAGCGTTCGCGGGATCGGGTCGACATCGACCCAGTTGCCGTCATACTCGACCTGCAGGCCCTTGTTCTCGTCCTGCAGCAGAAGGGTGAGGAAGCCGCCATCCTTGTGCGCGCCGACGCCCTGGTCGTCGCCGGTGACGTTGCGGCCAGGATAGCGCACGATCTTCATACGGTGGTTCGGCTCATCGCGAAAGATCGGATCGAAAGCATCCTCCGGCTGGTCGAGCGACAGCGCGAAGGCTTTCAGCAGCCGGATCGCCACATCGGTCGCCTTGGCCTGCCAGGCAAGCAGCGCGGGCCTCAGATCGGGAAGCGCGGCAGGCCACTGGTTCGGACCCTGCAGCCGCGTCCAGGCCGGCACGCCCGGCCCTTGCGCAATCGTCGTGCGCTCGACGCCGATGTCGAGCTGCTCACGCCAGTCGGCCTTGCCTTTGGTCAGCTCGCCGCCGGCGCGCGTATAGCCGCGAAACTGCGGCGACTTGACCATTTCGATGTCGAGCTTGTCGGCCTCCGGCAAGGCGAAGAAGCGGCGCGCGGCGCCCAGCACTGCATCGATCTCCGGCTGGGTGATGCCGTGGCCGCTCAGATAGAAGAAGCCGACATCGCGCGCGGCGGTACGCAGATCGAACAGAAATGTCCGCAGTTCCGATGCGCCCTGCTCCAGGCGGTCGAGATCGAGCACCGGGATTATTCTGGCCATGGACAGGCTCCTCTTGGCGGTAACTTTTTTTTCGCAATCCCGGGACGGAAAACCGCTGCGCACCGTTCCTGGAATTGCTCTCTTTAGTTTCGGCGCAATTCCGAACGGAAAACCGCTACGCACTTTTCCTGGAATTGCTCTAGCGACCCCGTCGCACGATGACATGCGCGCCATTGCGGGTGAAGAAACGCACCGCTCAATCTCGTTGCAAACGGAGCAAGCCGGCGCTCAATTCCAGGCTTTTGCGGCAATTTGCGTTCGCGCCGGGGCCCCTGCTCGCCCGGTCAGCGATGATCCAGCCGCGCGACGAGCCGGTCGCCGATCCACTGGATGCCGCAGACCAGCACGATGAGAACGACGACCACGGCGACCATGACGCTGGTCTCAAAGCGTTGGTAGCCGTAGCGGATGGCCAGGTCGCCGAGACCGCCGGCACCGATGGCGCCGGCCATGGCCGAGGCGCCGACCAGCGTCACCAGCGTCACCGTGAAGCCGGCGACGATGCCCGGCAGCGCCTCCGGCACCAGCACCTCGCGGATGATCGTCCAGCGATTGCCGCCCATGGCGCGCGCCGCCTCGATCAGCCCGTGGTCGACCTCGCGCAGCGACACTTCGGCGATGCGGGCGTAGTAGGGCGTGGCGGCGATCGACAACGGCACGATCGCCGCCCAGGTGCCGATCGAGGTGCCGACGATCAGCCGCGTCACCGGGATCAATGCGACCAGCAGGATGATGAACGGCACCGAGCGGAAGCCATTGATGATGGCGCCGAGAACGCGGTTCACCCAAATGTTCTCCGCAATGCCGCCGCGATCGGTGGCGACCAGGGCAAGGCCGAGCGGCAGGCCGAAGACGAGCGAGATGATACCGGACGCGCCGGTCATCAGCACGGTCTCCCAGATCGAGCGAAGCAGGAGTTCAAACAGGACCGGCGACATGGCCAAGCACCTCCACCCGCGCGCCGCGGTCCTTCAGGAATGTCGTCACCCGCGCAAGATGCGCGGCTTCAGCGCCGGCAACGGCCAGGAACAGCGTGCCGACAGGCTGACCTTGGACATGATCGACGCCGCCCTGCACCAGGCGGAATTGGCCTGGCACCGCTGCGGCAAGATCGGAAAGCAAAGCACCGCGCGCTGCCTCGCCGGCCACATCGATCCGGAGAATCGTTTCCGCGCCTTCGCCCGGAGCCAGCCGGCTGGCGATCTCGGGCGGCAATTGCGGCCGGATGCTGCCGAGCAGGCTGCGGGTGATCTCCGATTTCGGATTGGCGAAGACCTGCCAGACGGCCCCTTCCTCGACGATCCGGCCGGCATCGATCACCGCCACGCGGTCGGCTATCGAACGGATCACCTCCATCTCGTGGGTGATGAGCAGGATTGTGAGACCGAGCCTGGAATTGATGTCCTTGAGCAGCGCCAGGATCGAGCGCGTCGTCTCCGGATCGAGCGCCGAGGTCGCCTCGTCCGACAAGAGCAGCGCCGGCCGCGCGGCGAGCGCCCTGGCGATGCCGACACGCTGCTTCTGTCCGCCCGACAGCGACGCCGGATAGGCCTTGGCTTTCTCCGACAGACCGACGAGCTGCAGCAGTTCCGCCGCGCGGGCCAAGCGCTCGGCGCGCGGGCGGCCCTCGATCTTGAGCGGCAGCGCGACATTCTCCTCGACGGTCTTGGCCGACAAAAGATTGAAGTGCTGGAACACCATGCCGATGCGGCGGCGCAGCGGCTGCAGCTCGCGTTCGCTCAGGCGGCCGATTTCGCGGCCCTCGATGAAGACCTCGCCGGAATCGGGCCGCTCCAGCCCGTTCAGACAGCGGATCAGCGTTGATTTGCCGGCGCCGCTGCGGCCGATGATCCCGAGGATCTCGCCCTTCTGAACGGTCAGCGACACACCGTCGAGCGCCGGCGTCCCGCCGAAGCGGCGCTTCAGGCCGACGAGGCGAACAACGTCTTCCCGCCCGGTCGGCTGGGTGTGGACCGGATCGGCGCGTTCGGCCGTGACATGGTGGTTCATTTCTATGTCCGTTTCTGTGCCGCGCAAACGCGACGGCGGCCCGCTCAGCAGCGGGCCGCCTATTTCTGCCAGCCAGGCGCCGATCAATAGGCGCTGATCCCGGTGCCCTTGTAGACCTTGTCGAACTCGGCCTTCACCGTTTCGTTCTGGTAGGAAGCGACCAGCGTCTTCACCCATGGCTCGTTCTCGTTGCCCGCCTTGACAGCGATGAAGTTGCGATAGGGATTGTCTGCCACCGGTTCCTGCGCGATGCGGTTTTCCGGGCCGAGGCCGCTCTTCAGCGCCCAGTCGGTGTTGACGACGGCGGCGTCGAGATCGTCCACCGAGCGGCCGACGATGCCGGCGTCGAGTTCCTTGATCTCGAGCTTCTTCGGGTTGTCGGCAATGTCAGCGGTCGTCGCCAGGATGCCCGTGCCGTCCTTGAGCTTGATCAGGCCTTCATGCTCCAGGACATGCAGTGCGCGCCCTTCGTTGGACGGGTCGTTCGGCAGGCCGATCACCGCGCCTTCCGGCAGGTCGGCGACCTTGGCATGCTTCTTCGAATAAAGCCCGATCGGCCAGACGCCGGTATAGCCGACCGGCACGATGTGGTAGCCTTGCGTCTTGATCTGGTTGTCGAGATAGGGCTTGTGCTGGAAAGCGTTGGCGTCGATCTCGCCGCGCTCCAGCGCCTCGTTGGGCTGGGTGTAGTCGTTGAAAACGACGGTCTCGATCGTCAGCCCTTTCTTGGCCGCCTCGGCCGTGACGACGCGCCAGACATCCTCATCCTCGCCGCTGATGATCCCGACCTTGATCGACTTGTTGTCCTCGGCGAAAGATGTCGACGACGCACCAAGGCCGATGACGGCCAATGTCGTAGCGAGAAGCACGCCAAGTCCGGCGCGCCTGGTGACTGACGTAACGAGAGAATTTGAAGCGTCGGGCATGATGCGTTCCTTGCAATCCTGAAATCAGTTCGGCCCGGCGGAATGCGAAGCCTTGTTCTCAGGATCATCAATGCTGCCTCATCGGGCAAAGAAGCGCATTTCCTCTGAAGCGGAGTGCGGGAAATATTCTCTCAAAGATTTGATGACTTGGAGCACGCCCGGAGCGGATGTTCGATATGGCTAAGGCGGGCAGCGCCTATGAAGCGCGCCGGGCAAGACGCAAGGGCAATTGGTCGCCCCCCAGCAGCAACGAGACGGTCGGCAAGCCGCGCGCCTCCTGCGTGGCAAAGCCCAATCGGGTCAGGCAGGCCCGCGCCAGGGCCGCATTGCTGTCGATGACCAATAGTCCGGCCGGATCGTTGAGGCTGGCGGCCACCACGGACAGTTCGGTGCAGCCGAGAAGTGCCGCATCGGCGCCGGCCATTTGCGCGAGATCGAGCGCGCGCTCAGTCTCGGCCGCGGCTTGCGCGATCGAGCCCGCCTTTACGAGATTGATCGCGCTGTCGACGCGTTCCTGGAATTCCGCGTCTGCCGGAACGCAGACCTCGAACCCCGCCGGCGAAATCCTGTCCTGATAAAAGCCGGAGGCAAGCGTGCCCCGGGTTGCGAGATTCGCAACCCTGCCCCGGTCCAAGCTCCGGCGGATCTCCGCCACCACCGCGTCGCCGATGTGGATGATCTCGGCGCGCGAGTTCGCCGCCAGCTTTTCGTACCAATGGTGGGCGGTGTTGCAGGGCATGGCGATACAGGAAACGCCGAGCGCGTTGAGCGTCGAGACCGCAGCTTGCAGCGGCGCCAGAGGGCCATCATGGCCAGCCAGGATCGCTTCGGTCCTGTCAGGCAGTTGCGGCACGCTGAGGATGACGGAAGGCACATGCTCGTTGTCGCGCAGCGCCTCGGTCATCCGGGTCAGCTTGAAGTAGAAGTCGGCCGATGCGAGCGGCCCGAGACCGCCGATGATGCCGAGTTGCGGACGGATGCCGTCGTCGATCATCGGGCGGGCTCGGCTTCGAGCTCTTGTGCGACTGTTTCAGCGGCCTGCGCCGCTTCCCGATGGCTGGGCGCGATCATTGCCGTGCTTGCGGCCACGGTGGAGACGCTGGACAGCGTCATCAGCGTGTCCACGGCCGCGTCCACCGCGACGAACAGGACGAACGCCGCCTCGAAGGGAAGCTTCAGATAGCCACAGACAATGGACATCTGCGACAGGATGAGCAGGCTGCCCATGCCGCCTGTGGTCAGTGCCAGAAGCGCGGAGACGACGCCGATAAGCAAGAGGTCCGGTATCGCCAGCGGATGGCCGTAGAGCTGGGCGATGAACAGGACGCCCGAGGTGTAGACCAGCGCCGGGCCGGTCCGCAGCAGCGCCGCCTGCAGGGGCACGAGCAGCTCGACGACCACCAGATTGAACCTCAGGCGCTCTGTCAAAAGGTTGATGACCCAGGGCAGCGAGGCGACCGTGGAGCGCGTTGTGATGGCCACCATCAGAAGCGGCTGAAGGGTCTTGATCGTGGCCCAGTAGCTTCGTCGCGAGCGTATGGCGATGACGGCAAACGCGCCGGCGAGGAATGTCACGCAGGAAAGGCCCATCACCAGCAGGTAGCCGCCCATCAGCATCAGCGGCTTGATGCCGGTCGACGCGGTCTGGTCGGCGATCAGGATGAAGGTCGCGAAGGGCAATCCCCAGACGAACCAGTTGGTCAGCACGGTGCAGGCCTTGTACACCGCGTTGAGCGCCTGTGAGAGGCTGAGCGACGAGGGCTGGGGAATCTTGCCCATTGCAAGCCCGAAAAGCAGGCAGAACAACAGGACCTGGATGGTCTGGCCCGAGGCCAGCGCGTTGAAAACGTTGTTCGGCACCAGATCCAGGAAGATCGAATGTCCGCTGTTCGGATCCCCGGTCGACGGCGGCGGCTGGAAGGGGAATGCGAGATCGGTGGAGACGCTGCCTTGCGAATTGATGAACTCGCCGAGCTCGATGCGCGACTGCGGGTTCTCGATCTGGCCGGGCTTGAGGATCAGCGAATATGTGCCGCTGACCAGCACGGCGAGGAACGACACGACCAGTACCGCTATGCCGACCTTGCCGAGATAGCGGACCGATTTCGGGTCCTGGACCATGGCGGTGATGGAGAAGATCACCGACGAGACCAGATAAGGCAGGACGACCATCTTGAGGAAATTCAGGTAGACCTGCGCGACAGGGCTGATCGCATGGGCGAAGGCCGGGTAATAGAGGCCGCACAGGATCCCGGCCAGGATCATGATGATCGTCGTCGCCGGCGAGCGCAGGATGCGCTTTGCCGCCAAGCGCCAATCGAAAGGCATGGCTGCGGCTACATCCGAGACGGCCATTGTCAGGCTTTGCTCCCCTGGCGATAACGCGCGATGATCTCGTCGGTGTTGAGGACCTGCTGGCCTCGCGCGAGATCGAGATAGAGATCGACGAAGGCCGCAAGATGCGGGTTGTCCGGACTGATGCCGACGGCGATCGTGTCGACCTTGTCGGTCAGCGTGATCGAGCGCGCGATCACCGTCATCGACGGATCGTCGACCATCAGCTTCTTGATCTCGAAATCGTCACGATAGGCGAGGTCGATCGTGCCGTTGCGGATCGCATCGATGACCGTGTTCCAGCCGGCGAAGCGCTGGATCGTGGCGTGCGGAAACGTGGCGGCCGCGTAGGTGGCGAAGGACGAGCCTTCGATCACGCCGAGGTCGCCGGAGAAGTCGCGGATGATCTGCTCAGGCGGCTTGCCTTGCGTGATGCGGGCCAGGTTGACGCGGTTCGCCAGCAGCCCCTGGTGCAGCATGGCGTAAGGCCGCGAATAGAGGATCGAGCGGCCGCGCCGCAGGGTGCGGCTCAGCTTGCCGATCGCCAGGTCCGCCTGGCCGGACGTCAGCTGCTGCACCATGGCGTCGAAGGTCCCGGCTGATCGGTCGAACACCGGTTCGACGCCGAGTTCCGCGGCTATGCCACGCGCCAGGTCCATATCGATGCCGCTCTCCCCAGAGCCGTCGGCCGGGAAGAAGGGATCGGAAGCGAAAGCCGGCATGGCGATGCGTAGCTTGTTGTCGCTGACGATGGGTTTGGGAGCGTCTTGCGCCTGGGCCGGCGTGGCCAGCGCCTGCGCCTGCGCGAGCAGCAGCCCTCCGCCTCCGGCTGCAAACAGCGTGCGACGTGTGAGCGGCATGCGCATTTCTCTATCGTGCAGGAGAGCCGGACAACAATTCTGACCGATGCGCAGTATGCACGCCGAAGTTAAGTAAAGGTATCTTTTGTTTTGCGCTTTTTTACATTGCAGACGGCCGAAATGGTCTCGGGATACATGCAGACTTTCTAAAATAAACGAGTCCGCGGCGGGGCGTGTTGTTGCCCGGTTCGTGCGAGGGATCGTCAGAACGTCTCGACCCAGGGCCTCAGCTCGACCTCGAAGCTCCACGCGCTGCGATGCTGGCGATGGACGGCGAGATAGGTCTCGGCGATCGCATCGGGCGAGAGGCGACGATCCGGCCGGTCGGACTCGGGCACCTGTCCGGCCGGCTCGATCTGGCCGTCGATGATGAAATGCGCGACGTGGATGTTCTTCGGGGAAAGCTCGCGTGCCATCGATTGCGCCAGCCCGCGCAGGCCGAATTTCGGCATGGCGAAACCGGCGGAGCCGGAGAACCCTTTCAGGCTTGCGCTGGCGCCGGTGAACAGGATCGAGCCGGAACCACGTGCAAGAAGCCGGCGCGCCGCCTGCTGGCCGACAAGAAAGCCGCCATAGGCGCCGACGAGCAGGGCTTGCTTGACCGCTTGCGCGTCGAGTTCGGCGATTGGGCCGCGCGTGCGGCCGCTGGCGTTGAAGACGGCAATTTCGAGGGGACCTGCCTTGTCGGCCGTCTCGAAGAGGCGCTCCACGGAGGCTGCGTCCGATACGTCTGTTTCGAGGGCCTGCGCGCCGGTTTCCTTGACCAGCGCGGCCAGTTTGTCGACGTTGCGGGCGGCAAGGACGACACGGAAACCCTGCTTGGCGAGAAGCCGCGCCAGCGAGGCGCTTAACCCGGAACCGGCGCCCGCGATCACTGCGACGTTGGCTGCCATGGCATTTTCTCCTTGCGATAGTCCATTCGGGCAGTCGCCCGGCCGATGGTCTTGTTCGCAGCCTCGCGCCTTCTTCGCCGAGAGGCAAGAACGGCGTTGCTCCGTTTTCACCATTCGATGCAAAAAGCCGTCGGTCTATGCGCCGCCTGCTCGGGTGTAGCGAGACACTTGCCTGCCGGGCCGATCCGTCCGACACGTGAATGAAGGGCGATTCGAGGAACGACCATGGAACCAATCTGGGCTGTCGGCCTGATGACCGGCACGGTACTCGATGGCAATATCGACGTGGCGCTGATCAAGACGGACGGCGAGCGCATCGCCGACACCGGCACCTACACGCTGGCCCCCTATCCGCAATCGATCCGCGCCCTGCTGGAAGAAACGCTGCGCCAGGCGCGCGCCTGGAATTTCGAAGGGCCGGAGCCGGCGATTTTTCGCGAAGCCGAGGAGGCGCTGACGCGCGCGCAATCGGCGGCGGTCAGGGATCTGGTCGAGAGCCAGGGGATGAGCATGGCCGATATCGGCGTCGTCGGCTTCCACGGCCAGACCGTGCTGCATCGCGCCCCGCAGCCGGGGCGCATCGGCCGCACCCGCCAGCTCGGCGATGGCGAGCTGATGGCCTCGCTGCTCGGCACCAAGGTCGCCTATGATTTCCGCTCGGCCGATGTCGCGGCCGGCGGGCAAGGCGCGCCTTTGGCCGCCGCCTATCATGCCGCGTTGCTTAAAGAGGCGGACGACAGCGGCGACACCGCGGTGCTCAATCTCGGCGGTGTCGGCAACATCACATGGTGGGACGGCAAAGACGCAATCGTCGCCTTCGACACCGGTCCGGCCAATGCGCCGGTCAACGATTTCATCAAGTCGAAAGGCCTCGGCGAGATGGACCGCGACGGCAGGCTGGCCGCCGCAGGCAAGGTCGACGAGGAACGGCTCGCCAGGCTCTTGCAGCATCCGTACCTGACGAAGCCCTATCCGAAATCGCTCGACCGCTTCGACTTCGCCGCGGCGATGGCCGAAGGGCTGAACGCCGAGGATGGCGCAGCATTGCTGACCGCCTTCACCGTCTCGGCCGTCGGCAAGGCGCTCGACCTGTTGCCGCGTCGACCGAAGCGGCTCGCGGTCAGCGGCGGCGGTCGTCACAACCCAACGATGATGGCAATGCTCGAGAGCCGCGCCGGCGTCGAAGTGGTGCAGGCCGAGACGCTCGGATGGAAGGGCGACGCGGTCGAAGCAGAGTGTTTTGCTTTCCTCGCCGTGCGCGTGCTGCGCGGCCTGCCGATCAGCTTTCCGAGCACCACCGGCGCGCCAAAGCCGATGCGCGGCGGAAAACTGGCGGGCTGATCAGGCCGACAGCTTCTTCTGCAGGAAGACACGGCTGCGGCCGATGGGGAAGTCAGGTAGCGATCCGAACGGTTGGTAGCCCTGGCGCCGGTAAACCTTCTCGGCGGTCGGATTGAAAGTGTCGATCCAGGCGCCGTGGCAGCCGCGCGCGGCAGCCTCCTGCTCGGCCGCGTCGAGCATGCCGGCGGCCATGCGGCGGCCGCGCAGCTTTTCGTCGACCCACAGCCACTGCACGTAGAGCCAGCCCCAGGCGGTGTAGCCGGAAATACCGGCAACGAGGGCGCCGGTTTCCCCGCGCACGAAAACCGCGAGCGACTTTCGGCCTGACGCTCCGACATCGGCATCGTTGAAAGCGGTAAGGCTTCCGCCCAGGAAAGCGAGGTCCTGCGGCGAGGGCTCGGCGGTGATCTCGAGACTCGTCTTCATCGGCTGCGACTCCGGTTCGCAAGCCAGCCTTAGAGCAATTCCAGGAAAAGTGCGAAACAGTATTCCGGCCGCAAGCGAAGACTGAGGCCTGTTACCGAGGATCGACTGACCGCCACGCCGCTGCGCCCGCCGCCACCAGCATCAGTGCCGCCGCGATCAGCGCGCAATTGGCGAAGCCGAGGCTCGTGTAGAGCGGGCCGAAGCCTGCCGTGCCGACGGTGACGGCGAGATAGGTGACCGCGCTGTTCAAGCCCATGATGGTGCCGCGCCGCGACGGGTCGAGCGCGGTGAGGCGCATGACCAGCACGTTCAGCCCGAAATGGTTGGCGAGGCCCCATACGGCGATCGTCGCGATCAGCAGACCGAAGCCGCCGCTTGCCAGGGCAATCGCGACATAGACGGCGGCGACCAGCAGATAGGCAAAGGGCATGACGCGACGGGCGCCGAGGCGATCGATAACGCCGTCGAGCAAGGCGGCCGCGCCGAAGCCGAGACCGTAGGCGACCGCCGCCAGGCCATTGGCGCTGACCGGCTCGCCGAGGGCTTGGTGGAGATGATCGCCGAGATAGCCGTAGACGCCGTAGAAGGCGGTCATGAAGGCGCCGCAGGCAATGAGCAGCGGCAGGATGCCGGGAACGGCGAGCGCGCCGAGCGGCGACGGCGCAGGGCCGCTTTTCCCGGTGTCGTGCAGCGAGCTCATCGCCAGACCGGCAACGGCCGCTCCAGCGAGCAGCGCAACGGCGGCGAAGACGGCGCGCCAGTGGATAAGATCGGCAATCACGGCCGACAGCGAGACGCCAGCGACCATGGAAAGCGTCCAGCCGGTCAGCACGACCCCGATGGTGCCGCTTTCGCGGCCGGGCGGCGCGATCACGGCCGAGCTGGCATAGATCGCCGGCATGGCGATGCCGGCGGCAATGCCGGCAACCAGCTGGGCGGCCACCAGCATCGTCACCGTCGGCGCCAGGGCGCTGGCGACCAGCGCGATTGCCAGCAGCAGCAATGCGCCCTGCAGCATGCGGCGCGCGCCGATCCGGTCGATGTAGCGGGCAAGGAAGAGCGCGCTGGCCGACGTGCCGAGGCCGAAGGCGGCGGCAGCCGTCATCACCCCCGGCACGCTGGCGCCGAACGATGCCGCGACGGCCGGCGCGATCGGTCCGAGAACAAGCGAATTGGAGCCGATGACGGCGATGCAGCCGGTCAGCAGATAGGCCGCGGCCGGGATCGACGCGCGCGGCGCCTCGGTTATGATTGCTGATTGATTGCTGTTCGACATATCATCATAATGGCCGAATTAAATTCCGCATCAATGGAGAATTTCCATATGGACGCAGAAACAGATGACATTCAGCGGAACAAGCATCCGGCCCGCGAGGTCGACCCGATCGACCGAAAGATATTAGGCGTCCTCGTCGAGGACGCGACCATCAGCTATGCCGAGCTCGGTGAGCGCGTCGGCCTGTCGGCGCCGGCGGCGCATGAGCGGGTCAAGCGGCTGAAGCGCAGCGGCGCTATCCGCGCCACATCGGCGATCATCGATCCGAGGGCGGTGAAGAAGCCGCTGCTTGCCTTCGTGCATATCGACACCAGGGGCTGGGGCAAGACGCCGGAGCTGATGGCGGTCTCCAAATATCCGGAGGTCGAGGAGATCCACACGGTCGCCGGCGACACCTGCATGCTGCTCAAGGTGCGCACCGAGGACACGCGCGCGCTGGAGGGCCTGCTGGCCCGTCTCTACGACACGCCCGGCGTGACCTCGACGCGCAGCTATGTGGTGCTGTCGACCTATCTCGAGCGGCCGGTGCAGCCCGAGATCACGAACGAATGGCCGGCGCCCAAGCATATGGCGACACCGGTTTATTAAGTCGCCGTGAGCTGATGGCGCCTGGAACGCGCCAGCAGATAGAAAGCCGCGACATGCGTGACCATCAAAAGCGGCACGTAGAGGATCGGGATCGCATAGGTCGTGCCCAACTGTCCGGCATGGCCCGGAAGGTCGAGCGCGACGCCGTGATAGTAGTCGCCGACAATGTCCACCACGCCTACGAGGTTAAAGGCGACGACCAGCGGCCAGAAGATCACAGGCCTCGCCACGGTGATTAGCGCCAGCATGGCGAGCAAGCCGGTGGCGAAGTCGCCATAGGCGGCGAAGCTTGCGAAGGCAGGTGCAAGGTCGGGGCCGACCACGCCCGGGATGAGGAATACGAGCCCGAAGAAGCGGAAGCTGTGCAGCGTTGCGATGGCGCGCTGCGCCTCTATCGGCTCCATCGACCTCAGCCTTGGCCAGATATAGGCGGCGAAGCAAAGCAGCCACGGCACGTAGCCGAGCACGAGATGGATGTTGAAGATCATCGCAGGTGACATCTTCGCCCCGATCAAGCCTTGGCCGGAACGGCCTCGAACACTGCCGTCAGAATGCCCAGCCGTCCCTCCATGAGATTGCGCCCGAGATTGGCGGCGAAGTCGGCGAAACCCTGGCCCATGACGACGCCGAGATTGAGCGACGGCGGCGGGCCGGAGGCACGGAGTTCGGCGAACCAGGCCTTGGCGGCAGCCGTGTCGTCACGGCGGACGAGCGTGCCGAAGCCGGCGGCTTCGATCGCCTCGCAGGTCGCCTCGGCCGTCAGCAGGAAGCTTTCGCCCGGCGTCTTCGCCCAGGGCACCGGATAGAGCGGATCGCGGCCATTGAGCACGACGTCGAAGGTCGCGAATTTTCCGCCCGGCTTCAAAACGCGCCTGATCTCACGGTAGAGCAGCGGCCGGTCGGCGATGTTCATCGCCACATGCTGCAAGAGCGCGGCATCGAAACGGCTGTTTTCGAAAGGCAGCGCCAGCGCGCTGCCGGCTTCGAACGACACTTTGTCGTCTTGGCCGGTGCGCGTGGTCAGATAGCGCGCGGCTTCGACGAAGGGTTCGCTGAGATCGACGCCGGTCACCGCGCAGCCATAGGTCTCGGCAAGAAACCGCGCCGGCCCGCCGACGCCCGATCCGACGTCGAGCACGGAGATATCGGCCTTGATGGCGGCAAGATCGGCGAGCTCCGCCGTCGCGGCCAGCCCGCGGGTATGGAACTGGTCGAGGGTCGCCAGCTGTTCGGGCTTCAGCCGCTGTTGCTCAGGCCCAAATACCGCTAGTGCGTTCTTCAATCGACCGGTCAAGCCGGTCGCGCGATAGTGATCGCGCACGCGATCGAGTTCATCGGTCATTGCCGCTTCCCTTCAGGCTTCCAAAGTCATGCAAGAAATACGGCCGCTTTCCGCGAACCACTATCCACGATAATGTCGATGGGTCATGAAGCAGAACTTCACAGTCAGGCACGGCGCGCTCGACGGCGTCGAAGCATTCCTGAGCGTCGCAAGGCATCGCAATTTCCGCAAGGCGGCCGCCGAGCTCGCCGTCACGCCGTCAGCGATCAGCCAGGCGATACGAACGCTCGAGGCGCGCATCGGCACCGCGCTGTTCATCCGCACGACTCGCAGCGTCGGCCTTACCGAAGCCGGCGAGCGCTTCTTCGCCCGCGCACGGCCCGCCTTCGAGGAGCTGATCGCGGCGAGCGAGATCGCGCGCGGGATAGGCCAGCGGCCGGCGGGGCTCTTGCGCCTCTCGGTACCGCCGGCCGTGGTGCCGATGCTGCTGGAGCCGATGGTCGCCTCCTTCTGCCAGACCTATCCCGAGATTGAGCTGGAGATCGTCGCCAGCGGCGAGCTCGCCGATCTCGCCGCCGAGGGATTCGACGCCGGCATCCGGATGGGCGACTTGATCGCGCCCGACATGGTCGCGGTCCGTCTGACGCCCTCCTTTCCGATGGCGGTCGTCGGCAGTCCGGACTACTTGCGCCAGCGCGCGGCGCCCGAGCGCATCGAGGACCTGCGCGACCACGCCTGCCTGCGCCTGCGCCGCTCGAATGGTTCGGTCGCGCCCTGGTCTTTTGTCGACGGCAACAAGTCCGTCGAGGCAATCGTGTCGGGACCGCTCATCGCGCACGACTATCCGTCGCTGCTCGGCGCGGCGATCCAGGGTGTCGGGCTGGCGCAGGTGCCGGGCCCGATCGCCGAAGCGCCGATCGCCGACGGGCGACTGCAGGCGCTGCTCGGCCGCTTCGCGGTAACCACGCCGGGCGTTTTTCTCTATTATCCGGAAAGGCACCAGGTGTTGCCCAAGCTGCGCGCTTTCATCGACCACATCAGGCAGCCAGGCGGCGCTGACGCCGCCCCGAAGCGATCAGGCAGGCGGCGGCAAAGCTGACGCTTCGAAGGCCCGTGAAGACAGCTGAGCCAGGCAATAATCCGCTCGACCGAACAGAGCGGCTTCGGCGATGCCGGCCGCATGCGCCGCGCCTTCATGAGGAGCTTCGGCCAACCACCGCAAGCGATCCGGCGTGCGGGGGCGCGAAGGTAACGCTTCTAAACCCTTATCCCTTGTGCCACGCAAGCATTCTGCGGATCTCCTCGCGTTTTTCTTGCGACAGACCCGATAGTAAGTCCTCGTCCAGATATCCTTGCCGGATGAGAGTTGCGAAAACGACGGTCAGTTGCGAATAGCGATAGTCGAACGTCCGATCCAAATCGCGACGTTGCTCCTTCAGATAGTCCTCGATCTCCCACATCTCGGAGGGTGTGGTCGCGGCGTTCGCCCGTCTTTTGAATTCGGCCATGATGCTGGCCAGTGCCCTCTCAAGAGCCTTGTCATATGCGGCGCGGGCAACTTTTTTTCGGGGGGCGACCAACTAAGCTCATTCAAGGTCATAGACATCTTCCACGAAGGAATCGGGCGGTGGATATTATCCTAACCGAGTCGCCTTTGTGACCTGTTTTCCGCTTCGCCGCCGCACCTTGGCGGAACACCGCGCATGGCGGCCATCATTCTGCGGCGCGAGATGCGATCAGTGATCGAATACGTTCCGCATCCGACTGCGTGACGGGATTGTAGACGATCATGCCGAGTTCCGGGCGGCCGTCGACCGCGAAGACCGAGAACTCCAGCTCGATCAGTCCGATCTCGGGATGCCGCAGACGCTTCACGCCCTCGCCATGCGCCGCAACGACGTCATTGTCGCGCCACAGTGCCGCGAACTCGGGGCTGATCCTGGAAAGCTCCTCGACCAGTTCCGTGACCTCCGCGCCGGCGCCGGCGCGGACGGCGTCGGCTCTGAAGGATCCGACCACGAAACGCGCGACGCTCTGCCAGTCGTCCTGCGCGTCACGCACGCGCGAATTGCCGAACATCAGGCGCAGGATGTTGCGCTGCTCGCGCGGCAGCTTGGAATAGTCCGTCAGCATCGCGGCCGCCGCACGGTTCCAGGCAACCACGTCCCAGGTCGCGGTCTTGATGATCGCCGGGCTCGGGTCCAAAGCGTCGAGGACACGCTGGAGTCGCGGCGTCACGCTGTCCACGCTTTTGTAGCGAACTTCCGGAGGCCGCCCGAGACCAAGCATGAACAAATGCTCGCGTTCGGGCTCAGTCAGCATCAGCCCGGTCGCGATGCGGTTGAGCACGTCGGCGGACGGCGCGCCGCCCCGCCCCTGCTCCAGCCAGGTATACCAGGTCGGGCTGATATTGGCGCGCTGCGCCACCTCCTCGCGGCGCAAACCTTGTGTGCGCCGGCGCCCCGTGGCGAAACCGAAGGCGGCGGGATCGAGCCGCATGCGGCGATCGCGAAGAAAGGTGCCAAGCCTGTTGGTCGTCTCGACGGGCATTGCGATCCTGTTGGCTGTTATACCATGATAAAGTCACTACTTTAACAGAATGAGTTATAGCGCAAATAAGGCCTCCGAACAACCACAGGAGACCTTTCCATGCGTGTATTCCTTACCGGCGCGACCGGCTTCATCGGTTCCAGAATCGTGCCCGAACTTCTTGCCGCCGGCCATAAGGTGCTTGGCCTGACCCGCTCCGATGCAGGCGCGCGGTCGCTTGTCGCCGCGGGCGCCGAGCCGCATCGCGGCGACCTCGAAGACCTCGACAGCCTGCGCGACGGCTCGGCGAAATCGGATGCGGTGATCCACACCGCCTTCGACCACAATTTCTCGAATTTCGTGGCCAATTGCGAGAAGGACAAGCGCGCCATCGAAGCGCTGGGCGGCGCGCTCGCCGGCTCGGACCGGTTGCTGATCATCACGTCCGGTGTGGGCATGGGTTCCACCGAGCACGGACAGCCGGCGAGAGAAGACGTGTTCAACACCGACCATCCCAATCCGCGTATCCTGTCGGAGCTCACCGGCGCGGCGATGGCCGAGAAGGGCGTCAAGGTGTCGGTGGTGCGGTTGCCGCAGGTGCATGACACGGTGAAGCAGGGCCTGATCACACCGCTGATCGCGCAGACGCGCGCCAAGGGCGTGTCCGCCTATCTTGGCGAAGGCCGCAACCGGTGGTCGGCGGCGCATGTGCTGGATGTCGCGAAGCTCTACCGTCTGGCGCTGGACAAGCAGGAAGCCGGCGTGCGCTACAACGCCGTCGCGGAGGAAGGCATTCCGGTGCGCGAGATCGCGGAAGTGATCGGCGCCGGTCTCAACGTGCCGGTGGTCTCGCTGTCGCAGGAAGAGGCTGCTGACCATTTCGGATGGCTTGCCATGTTCGCCGGCCTCGACATGCCGGCGTCCAGCGAATGGACACGCGCGCATCTCGGCTGGCAGCCGACCGGACCCGGCCTCATCGCCGATCTCGAGCGAATGGATTACACGCAGGCGGCCGCAGCCTAGACTGGTCCTCCGGCGGGTCAGCGACCCGGCTGAACCGCCGTTCGCTCTAAGCTCGAAGCAGATCCGCCAGGCTGTCGGACTTCTCCACCTTGTCGGTAAGGTCGAGTCCGGACAGCAGGTCGACCAGATGGCTGTTCATCAAGGCCGCGGCGTCGGCACTGTCGCCGGCCTCGATCGCGTCGACCAGCGCGTGATGGGCGTGCTTCTCGCAGGTAGCGTCGCGGCGCTTCCAATAGAGCGCGATGATCAGCGAGGAGTGCGAGACGAGGTCGCGCACGAAATTGGTGAACACCGAATGCGCGGCGATCTCGGCGATGCCGACATGAAACCGTGCCGACAGCATGATGGCGTCGCTGTCGCGGCCGGCATGCAGCGCGTCGTGCTCCTTCTCCAGGTGTGACCGCAACTGCACGATATCGGACGGCACCGCCGTCCTGGCGGCGAGCGCGGCAACCTTGGGTTCGATCAGCGCCCTCGCCTCGAACACTTCCCGCGCCTCGATCTTCGATGGCTGCGCGACGAAGGCGCCGCGATTTGGCTCCAGCCGTGCCAGCCGGTCATGGGCAAGGGCCTGCAGCGCGGACCGGACCACCGTGCGGCTCACCGAATAGATCGAGGCCAACTCGTCTTCCGGCAATTTGGTACCCGGCGCGAGACGATGGCTGACGATGGCGTCCCTCAGCCCATAATAGATCGGCGACCAGCGCGCAGCCGGCTTGTCGTCTCGATCTTCTTCCTTGAGTACCGTCAACATGCTTTCAATGCGCAGGCCCGAAATGGCCCGATCTGCCCCCCAAATCGCCGGCAGCCCGTCCAATCTAGTACCGCTCGCGCGGCGGTCAATCCCACCTGCCCGGGCGCCGGCGGGTCGTCCGGCAGCATGAAGCCGCCTAGACAACCTCCGTGGGCGACAGCGGTGCGAACATGCCGGCGAACCGCTTGCCGCGCGGCGCGGCATAGCCGCCGATCTTCGATGTCCTCAATCCCACCTTGCACAGGCTCTCGGCCAGCGTGACGGCGCAGACGACGCCATCGAGCACGGGGACCCCATGTTCCTCCGACAGGCTGTTGGCAAGGTCGGCCATGCCGGCGCAGCCAAGCACGATGGCTTCGGCGCGATCCTCGCCTATAGCGCGGGCGATCTCCTGCGATATCTTGTGCCTTGCATTCGAGCCCGGACGTTCGAGCTCAAGCACGGCGACCTCCGACGAGCGCACCTTGGCGCAGCGCGAGGCGAGACCGTATTTCGCCAGATTGTGCTCGATCGCCGGCACCGAGCGGGCAAGCGTGGTGACGACGCTGAACTTGCCTGCGATCAGGCTCGCCATATGGAACGCCGCCTCGCCGATGCCGATAACGGGGGCTCCGCTGGCACAGCGCGCTGCGTCGAGCCCGGTGTCGTCGAAACAGGCAATCACATAAGCATCGGCCGCCGGCGCCTTGCCCATCTCGGCAATGATGCCCGGCACGGCGAAGACCTCGTCGAAGTAGCCCTCGATGCTTGGCGGACCGTCGGCCGGATTGACCGCCATGATTTCGGTTCCCGCGGAGGCGACGCTTTGCGCCGCCTCGCCGATCTTGGCGGTCATCGAGGCGGTCGTGTTGGGATTGATGACGAGTATGCGCATTGAAATCAGCCTCAGATCTCACCGCCGAGATAAAGACGCTTGACCCGGTCGTCGGTCAGCAATTCGGCGGAGTTGCCGCTCAGCGCGACACTGCCGGTGGTCAGCGCATAAGCGCGTTGCGAGATACGCAGCGCCATGCGCGAATTCTGCTCGACCAGCAGAACGCTGACCTTCTCATCGTGGTTGATGGCGACGATCGAGCGGGCGATGTCCTGGACGAGTTTTGGCGCGACGCCGAGCGACGGCTCGTCAAGCAGGAGGAGCTTCGGCTTCGCCATCAGCGCACGACCGATGACCAGCATCTGCTGTTCGCCGCCGCTCATCGTGCCGGCGGCCTGCGAGAAGCGCTCCTTCAGCCGCGGAAAGCGCCCCAACACCATCTCCATCGACGCGGCGATCTCGGATTTGCTGGTGCGGGTGAAGGCGCCCATCAGGAGGTTGTCCCTGACCGACATGAAGGGGAAGACGCGGCGCCCTTCCGGCACCATGGCAATGCCCATCTTGACGATCTCGTCGGGGGCGGCGCCGTCGATGCGCTTGCCGCCGTAATGGATCTCGCCGGACCTGATCTTGCGCAAGCCGGTGATGGCGCGAAGGATCGACGACTTGCCGGCGCCGTTGGCGCCGATCAGCGCGACGGTCTCGCCCTCGTTGACCTCGAGCGAGACGCCTTTCAGCGCATACACGTGATCGTAATAAAGCTCGACATTGGCGAAGTTCAGGATCTGGTTCATAGGCCGATCGCCTCGTCTTCGCTGCCCAGATAGGCTTCGATCACCTTCTCGTTGGCCTGGATTTCCGACGGCGTTCCTTCGGCGATCTTCTGCCCGAAATTGAGGACCACGATGCGGTCCGAGATTTTCATCACGGCCGGCATATCGTGCTCGACAAGCAGGATGGTGAGGCCGAGATCGCGCAGGCGCCGCACCATCGCCACCATGCGCATCGTTTCGTCGTGGTTCATGCCGGCGAAGGGCTCGTCGAGCAGCAGGATCGAAGGATCGGTGGCAAGGCCGATGGCGATGCCCAGCGCCCGTAAATGGCCGTGCGGCAGGTTGCGGGCGGTCTCATTGGCAAGCGAGGAGAGGCCGAGCAGCGCCAGGATTTCGTCGGCGGAGGCGCCGAAGGCCACCTCGTCGGCCTTCGCCACGCCGGTGCCGAGGAAAAAGCCGAGAAGGCTTGCCTTCGAGCGCAGGTGATGCGCGATGACGACGTTGTCGCGCACGCTCATGTTCTTGAAGATGGTGGTCTCCTGAAAGGTGCGCACGACGCCCTTGCGGGCGGCGATATGCGGCGCCATGCCTGAGATGCGTTCGCCCTTCAGGCGCACCTCGCCCGTCGTGGGCTTGAGGAAGGACGAGATCAGCTTGAACAAAGTCGACTTGCCGGCGCCGTTCGGGCCGATCACCGACAGGATTTCCTTCTCGCGCACCGAGAAGGAAATGTTGTTGACAGCGACCAGACCGCCGAAGCGCTTGGTGATGCCAGAGACTTCGAGCATTTCGGCCATGGCTCAAGCCTTCTTCCGGATCGAAGCCGCGAGGCTGAGCAGGCCGTTGGGCAGCACCAGCATCAGGACGATCATCAGGCCGGAATAGATGAGCAGTTGGAATTGGCCCGTCTGGAACAAAAGGTCCCAGCCGAAATAGAGCACCAGCGTGCCAAGCATCGGCCCGAACACATAGCCGAGGCCGCCGAGGAAACAGTTCAGCATGAAGTTGACGGAATCGGTGACCGTGAAGCTCGACGGATAGATCGATTGCGAGATGGCGGCGAAGATGGCGCCGGCCACGCCGCCGAAGAAGGACGACACGGCGTAGGCGATGATGCGCAGATAAGCGATGTTGACGCCGATCGAGGAGGCCAGTTCCTCATTCTGCTGCAGCGACTGGCAAAGTTTGCCGATGCGCGAATTGACCAGCCGGTACATCACCCCGAAGCAGATCACCATCAGCGTGACCGCCAGAAGATAGAAGGCAAGCCGCGAATTCTGCAGCGTGGCGAAATCCGGAATGATGGTCAGGCCGAAGACCGACAGCGCGCCGGGCAGCGGGATGCTGACGATGCCCTTGGCGCCGTTGGTGATCGGCAGCGCCAGCGCGAGCAGCCGCGCCACCTCGGTCAGCACCAGCGTGACCATGGCGAAATAGACGCCACGCAGCCGCAGGATCGGCAGGCCGATCAGCACGCTCGCAGCGGCGCAAAAAAGTCCGGCCACCGGCAAGGTCAACCAGAACGACCAGCCATAGTTCATCACCAGTATGGCCGAGACATAGCCGCCCATCAGCGCGTAGGCGCCCTGGCCGATGTTGATGCGGCCGATGTAGAAGGTGAGCCACACGCCGGCGCTGGCGATGCTGAGCAGCGCCACCGAGGTCAGCGTGTAATAGAGGTCAAAGCGGCCGCTTGCCGAGATCGCGGCCGGCACGGCGATGAAGACGATCGCGAGGAAGGCCGCGACAGATGCGATTTTCATATTGCGGTTGCGGGTCATGGCGCCATCAACCCCACGGCTTGCCCATCAGCCCGTTGGGACGGATCGACAGGAACACCATCAGGGCGGCGAAGATGACGAGATAGGTGATGTCGCCATATTCGCGCAGCACGGTGAGGCCGACCGACTCCATCATGCCGAGAATGAAGCCGCCAGCGATCGCGCCGCCGACGACGCCGGCGCCGCCGATCATCACCATCAGGAAGGCCTTGATCGAGATCGGCCCGCCAATGCCCGAATTGACGCCGGTGATGGTGACCAGCAGCCCGCCGACGACGCCCGCGAGCATTGCGCCCATGGCAAAGCCGATCATCGAATAGCGATCGACGCGGACGCCCATCAGCTGGGCCGCGACGCGATCCTGGGCAAGCGCGCGCATGGCCCGCCCAACCCGGCTGTACTGCATATAGAGCACGAAGGCGGCGATGAAGACGATCGCCAGCACGCCGACGACCATACGATCGTAAGGCATGATGATGCCGGCATCGTTGAAGACGCCCTTGACTATCTTGGGAACGCCGCGCTGCTTTTCGCCGAACAGAAGCAGGATGACGGCGTCGAAGAAAAAGGCCGTCGCGGCAGCGAGCAGCATGGTGCTCTCCTCGCGATGGCTGCGCCTGATGACGGTGCGGAAGAGGAATTTCTCCATCAGCGCGCCGATGATGGCGAGCGTGACGCCAGAGGCGAGCAGCGCGACCACGAAAGGCAGGCCGAGCTGACCGTAGACGGTGTAGGTGATGAACCCGCCCAGCACATACATCTGCCCGTGGGCGAAATTGAGCACGTTCATCAGGGCGAAGATCAGGGTTAGGCCCAGCGCGATCAGCGCGTATTGGGCACCGAGATACAATCCGTTGGCGATGACCTGTTCCATGAATACCTTCGATCTTCCGCGGGGTCCGGCCTATCGGACCCCGCGGCAAGCTGGAGGAATGACGCTCGAAGGTGGCGCTAGTCGACGGAACCGACGAACAAGGTCTGGAAAGCGCCGTCCTTATATTCGTTGACCACCATCGGCACCGAAAGCTGGCGCTTCTGGCCGAAGGAGGTCATGCCGACATAGCTGAGCTTCGCGTCGCCCTTCAGGAAGGGATTGGGCGCCGAGAAAGTGTCCATGGTCTTCTTGAATTCCTCGACGTTGTTGATGGCCGCCGGATTGGCCTTCAAGGTCTCGATGATGTATTCGAGCGCATAGACCTTGGTGTTTGACTCGTCGTTGTATTCGCCGAACATCTTGGTGTAGCGGGCGACGAATTCCTTCATCGCGTCCGAGGCGATCTCCGGCGTGGAGGCGCCGCCGACGGAGATGAAGCCGTTGGCGTATTCGCCGGCGCCCTCTTCCAGGACCTTGGCGTCCTGCGCGGTTTCCGTCGAGATCAGGCCTTCATAGCCGAGCTCGCGGGCGGCGCGGATGAGCAGCGGCGCGTTGGCCGGGGCCACGCCGGACAGGACGAGCAGGTCGGGCTTCAAGGCGACGATCGGCGTCAGCACTGGCGTGAAGTCGCGGGTGTCATTCTGGTAGGTGTCGTTCTGGGCGACGACTTCCAGTCCAAGTGCCTTCGCCGCCTCGACGCCGCTGTCGCGCTGGCTGAGCGGGTCGGATTCATTGGCCGCGACAAAGGCGATCTTCTTCACGCCTTTGTTTTCCTTGAGATATTTGTAGATCGCAGGGCCTGACTGATAGTTGGCGATCATCCCGAGCACCGCATTGGAGGCCGGCTTCTGGTAGAGCGCCTTGGGGAAAGCGTAGGGAAAATAAATGATGCCGTTGGCCTCGGCGACGGGGCGCACCGCGGCGGCGCCGTCATCGACATTCGGCCCGACGACATAGTGGATGCCTTCCTGCGCCATTTTCTCCATGCCGGCGATGGCGCGCTTGGGATCCTTCTGGTCGTCGAAGGTCACGATATTGATCTTGTAGGTGTCGTTGCCGATCTTGACGCCACCTGTCTCGTTGATCCAGGCGGCGCGGGTCTGCATCGAGCGCACGTTCGACGTGCCCCAGGCGGCAGCGGGGCCGCTGGTAACGCCGACGAAGCCGATCTTCAGTTCCTTGTTTTCAGCCTGCGCGGACGAAATGCCGAGAGCGGCAAGCGCCAGGGTCGAGACGGCGCCGAGCGCCATTGATTTCAGAGTCGAGCGACGGTTGATCATAGTTTCAGTTCCCCTTGGTTATCGCGCTTTGTGTTTTGCTCATAGGCTGCGCGTATAGCGTAAGGGAAACCGGCCGAGGTCGATTGTCAACATCTTTCTTCATTATTGTATACAATGTCTGGGTCGACTGTGTGCGATGACCCGCAGACCCGCGAGAGGATCGGTATTCAAAAGAGGCCACGTCCGGCCAACCACAGCCACCCCGGCGAACTCCGATAAGTTCGCAGAGACCATAACGCAAAGAGGGTCGAGGCTTGTCGAAAACGCTCCGAGGAACGCCGCCCCAGGGAATCCTACTTCCCGCAATAGTTATCGTTGATGTAGTTCACCGCATTCGCGTCCGGTCCGACGCGGTGATACGCGCAGGCGCCCGCCGCCGTGGTGGTCATCTGCTGATCGTAATAGCGCGGACCGCCGAACAGCGTCTCGATGATGTCGTCGCTGGCTGGAACATAACGCTCCTGTTTGACGACGCGGTAGCGATGCTGTTCGCCAGCGGCGGCCGGGCCCGCCATCATGGCTGCTGCGGCAAGCACGAGCGCGGCGATTGCAAAATATTTCGTCATGGCAGCGACCTTCCGGCAATTCGGATCTGCAGCATAGCCAAAATCGCCAGCGGAACAAAAGTTCCCGTTTCCCGCTTGCGGTCGGTGAGTTCCTCGACACAGAAATTTGTGTGTTTGCGTTGGCGGTTGGCATGCGTTGGAGATTGGCCGAAATGCGCATCGCCATCGTCATCCACGGGCAGAGCAAGGAGCGAAGCGACGCGCGCAGACCCGAGGGTCCATTCCGTGACTTCAGAGTTCGCGCTCGAGGTGTCGATCGATCGCCGCCACGTTCAGCAGGAGCATTTGAGCGACCAGCAAGGATGGGCTGCGACAAAAACCGCAGCCGAGACCAAGACTCCTGTATGTTCGCCCGATTGCGATCAAGGAATTAGGAAGGAACTACCCAATGGACTTGTTCAAACTGGACGGCGACGTCGCGCTGGTCACCGGCGCCGGCAGCGGCATCGGTCAGGCGATAGCGGTCGGCCTTGCGGAGGCCGGTGCCGACGTCGCGTGCTTCGGTCACGCCTCGAAAGGAGGGCTCGAGGCGACGGCGCAGAGGATCACCGCGCTCGGCCGCAAGGCGCTTGCGATAACCGGCTCGGTGACGTCGGAAACCGATCTTGCCGCTGCCGTCGAGCGTATCGAAAGGGAGCTCGGCGCGCTTACGGTTGCCGTCAACAATGCAGGTATAGGCGGCGCACACGCGGCCGAGACCTTGCCGCTGGCCACGTGGGAAGAACTTTACGGCATCAATGTTGGCGGTGTGTTCTTATCCTGCCAGGCCGAGGCTCGCGTGATGCTGCCGCGCCGCAAGGGATCGATCATCAACGTGGCCTCCATATCCGGCTCGATCGTCAACCGTGGTCTCCTCCAGACGCACTACAACTCGTCGAAGGCAGCGGTCATTCACATGACCAAGAGCCTGGCGATGGAGTGGTCGGACCGCGGACTGCGGCTCAACGTGCTCAGCCCCGGATACACGCTGACCCCGATGAACCGGAGGCCGGAAGTGGCCGAGCAAGTGAAGAACTTCGAGCGCGATACGCCCATGGGTCGCCTCGCGGCACCCGAGGAGATGATAGGCCCGGCGGTGTTTCTGGCCAGTCGAGCCGCGTCTTTCGTTACCGGCATCGATCTTATCGTGGATGGCGGCTTCGTGTGCTGGTAGCAGAAGCGATGCACGGCGCGCTTCGCACTTAAATCGAAGGACGTCGCGGCCTTGGCAAGGCCGCGGGAAACTCGCGGCGGTCCGACACGAACCGGGACCGCCGCTGCATTTGTGCCAGGTCGCCCGCCTTCTCAAGCGCAGCGGCCGGCAGTGGCTAGTTATGGTGGATTTCCGTGCCCAGCACCTTCAGACACTCACGAATGAAGGCGGCAAGTGCAGTCCATCCTTTGGCCGAAACCATCGTGCCGTCTACATAGGCGTCGGTGGGCGAGAGGTCGACATAGGTGCCGCCCGCAAGGGTGACCTCCGGCTCGCAGGCCGCCAGCGCACCGACCTTCTTGCCGCGCACGACACCGTCCACCGCTATCAGAATCTGCACGCCATGACAGATCGTGAAGATCGGCTTCCCGGTCTCGTGGAAGTGGCGGACCATGGCCTGAACGCGCTTGTCGGTGCGGATGTATTCCGGCCCGCGGCCGCCGGCGCAGTAGACCGCATCATACTGGTCGATCTGCCTTTCCGCCTCCGAAAACGTCTTGTTGATCAGCGCGTAGTGTCCGGGCTTCTCGGTATAGGTCTGGTCGCCCTCAAAATCGTGCAGCGAGGTCTTGATCCGGTCTCCGGCGTTCTTGTCGGGGCACACGACATGGATGGTGTGGCCTACGGCTTCCATGGCCTGCTGATAGACGAAGATTTCGTATTCCTCGGTGAACTCTCCGGTCAGCATCAGTATCTTTTTGGCTGGCATGGTCTTCCTCTCGGTTGCGTGGCAGTGCAAGGCGCGCCTTGGGTTTTGGGCATCGGATTGTGGATGTCAGCAAAGGGCATGTTTCACCCGCTTGGAACGTCCGGCCGCCTATTCGAACGCAGGCAGGAGCCTGTCGCGCGAGTTCTCGATGTGCACCCGCATCGCCCTTCGCGCCGCGTTCGCATCGCCGGCTGCGAAAGCCGAGAGAATGGCTTCGTGCTCGTCGAGCGCCTCCTCGGTTACGCGCGAGTGGTACATGAGCCGGAAAATGTGAAAATGCGTGTGCTGGTGGTTCAGCGTCTCGCGGATGATCTCGTTCTGCGCGAACTCCATGATCTTGTCATGGAAGATCGCATCCTGGCGGGCGAAGTTGGAATAGCGAAGGCGCTCGTCCCTGCCCTCGCGGCGGGTCATGACCCCCGCCGCCTCTTGCAGGGCCGCCAGCCGGGCAGCGTCCAGGCCGGCCGCTGCCTTGGCCGCGGCGGCAGGCTCAAGCAAAAGGCGCAATTCGTAAAGCTCGTCAAAACGCCGGCGTGTGATCTGCGGTGCGGCGCGATAGCCGATCAGATGGGTCTTGATCACCAGGCCTTCGCCTTCCAGACGCCCGAGAGCCTCGCGGATCGGCGTATGGGAGACATCCAGTTCCCGGACGAGATTGTCCACGGTTATGCGCGACCCCGGCGCGATCTTGAGCGACATGAGTTGCTGGAAGATCGCCTCGTAGACGTCTCCCGCGAGGCTGTTTGCGCGCTGAATTCTGCCTGTCGGCCGCGCGTCCTCATCAAGCTTCACATCGGGGTTCTGCATCTTTTTGCCTCTTGACAGGAAGGACCACTAACACGATGCTCCGGCCAATTCAATCCTATATCCTATACGATTTTATAGCGGATACGCCTAAATGAAGCGATGGATCGCCGATCCATACTGGAAGGGCTCACTCGATGACCTTGTTCGCCGCAGCGCGATTACCGCGTGAGATCTTGTTCGGCAAAGGCCAGCGCCAGGTGCTGCCGCAGGTCGCATCCAGGCATGGCAAGCGCGCGCTCGTCTGCACGGACGAGCGCTTCGCGGCAACGGCCATATTCGACGAGATAATGACCGCGCTGAGGAATACCTCGGTTGAAATCCTTGTCCATGACCGCACTCTGCCGGACGTGCCTCGGGACAGCGTCGCGGTCTGTGTTGCCGAGGCGAAGGATTTCAAACCCGACATGGTCGTTGGGATCGGTGGCGGAAGCTGCCTCGACATGGCCAAATGCGCGGCGCTGCTGATCAGTCATGGCGGCAGGCTTCAGGACTACTATGGCGAGTTCAAGGTCCCGGGCCCAACGCTGCCGCTGATTGCCGTGCCGACCACCGCCGGCACCGGCTCGGAGGTGACGCCCGTAGCCGTCATTTCCGATCCGGAGCGCCTGCTGAAGGTCGGCATTTCAAGTCCTCACCTCATCGCCGCCGTCGCGCTATGCGACCCGGAGCTGACCGCGACTTGCCCGCCCGCGCTCACGGCAATTGCAGGCGCCGATGCCCTGACGCACGCCATCGAAGCCTTTACGGCGGCGAGACGCGGAACCGATCCGACACTGCCGCAGCAGCACGTCTTTGTGGGCAAGAGCGCTCTCACCGACCATTTCGCGCTATTGGCCGTCAAGCTTCTTGGCCGCAGCCTGGAAAGGGCCTACCGGGACGGTGCGGACGAGGATGCGCGCGCCGATGTGATGATGGGCGCCTTGGCGGCCGGCTGCGCCTTCGGCACGGCCGGGACGGCCGCCGCCCATGCCGTGCAATATCCGGTTGGCGCGCTTACCCACACGCCGCATGGGTTGGGGGTGGCGACCATGCTTCCCTACGTGATGAACTACAACCTGCCCGCCGCCGCCGGCGAGTTTGCCGAGGTTGGTGCCGCGCTCGGTCTTCCCCATGCCGACATTGAACTCAAGGACAGGGCTTCCGCGACCATCGCAGAGGTCTCACGGCTTTTCGGCGCGATCGGCATCACACGGACGCTGGCCGAACTGGGTTTGCCTGCCGGCAAGATCGAGTGGACCGCCGAGCAGGCGCTTGGCATCGACCGCCTGATCAAGAACAACCCCCGCCCTTTCGACGCCGCCGCGATGCGACGGCTGGTGCAAGCGGCCTATGACGGCGATATGCCGGCCAGTCTGATGTGAAACAGGAGACACCTGATGAACGCTTCTCCAGGGCTTTTGGATGAGGAGGACGTCTCCGAATATGCCACGTTCTCACACGGGCTCTATATTGGCGGGCAATGGCGGCCCTCGTCGGACGGGCGCGTTATCGAGGTGGTCGATCCATCGACGGAATCCGTCATCGCGGCTGTTCCCGATGCTACGCTGGCTGACGCCGCCGCCGCCGTCGACGCCGCGGCCAAGGCGGCGGCTGCTTGGCGCGAAACCGCCCCACGCAAACGGTCGGAGATCCTGAGACGTTGCTTCGAACTGATGACCGAGCGGGCGGAGACGTTGGCCGTGCTGATTTCGCTGGAGAACGGCAAGGCGCTGCGCGATGCACGCGGCGAAGTCGCCTATGCGGCCGAGTTCTTTCGGTGGAACGCCGAGGAAGCGGTTCGCATCAGCGGCGAGTTCGGCCTTGCGCCTTCCGGCGCAAACCGTATCGTCGTCGACTACCAGCCGATAGGCATATGTGTGCTGATCACGCCATGGAATTTTCCAGCTGCCATGGCCACTCGCAAGATCGCGCCGGCGCTCGCGGCCGGTTGTACCGTGATCCTGAAGCCCGCCAGCGAAACGCCACTGACTGCCTATGCGCTTGCCGCGCTGTATGAGGACGCCGGCGTCCCGCCCGGTGTCGTGAACGTTCTCACCACGTCCAATCCGGGACCGCTGACCGCTGCCATGCTGGCCGACCCGCGAGTGCGCAAACTCTCGTTCACCGGCTCCACCGGCGTTGGGCGCGTTCTTCTGGCCGAAGCCGCCAGGCACGTCATCTCCTGTTCGATGGAGCTTGGCGGCAACGCTCCCTTTGTCGTGTTCGACGACGCCGACCTGGAGGCAGCGCTCGACGGAGCGATGATTGCCAAGATGCGCAACGCCGGCGAAGCATGCACCGCCGCCAACCGGCTTTATGTCCAGGCGGGTATACATGATGCGTTCGCGGAGGGACTGCGCAAGCGCATGTCCGCCCTCAAGGTAGGCTCCGGCACGGACGTCGAGACCGAATGCGGCCCGATGATCACTCGCAAAGCCATCGAGAAAATCGACCGGCTCGTCAAAGACGCGGTCCGTCGCGGTGCAAAGGTGCTGTGCGGAGGCGCAGCCTCGGATGACAAGGGCTATTTCTACCCGCCGACGGTTCTTTGCGACGTTGCCCTGGATGCGGAGATGGCGCACGAGGAAATATTCGGTCCCGTCGCTCCAATCATGCGCTTCGACGATGAGGCCGAAGTCATCGCACGCGCCAACGACACCGAATACGGGTTAGCGGCCTATATCTATACGCGCGATCTGGCCAAGGGCATGCGCGTGGCATCAAGGATCGAGTCGGGTATGATAGCGCTGAATCGGGGCCTGATGTCCGACCCTGCGGCTCCCTTCGGCGGCGTCAAGCAGAGCGGCCTGGGACGCGAAGGCGGGCAAAAGCACGGCATCAGCGAGTTCCTGGAAGCCAAATATATCGCCGTGACGATGTGAGGGCGCAGGCGTGACCAGGGATCCGTTTCGCATCCGCGACCACGTTACGGAGTTCGACGATATCGTCGCCGAGATCGTTCGCCGCAGCGCGGAGACCCGGGCGAAAATCCCGAGCGTCGCCGATATCGCCTACGGACCGGACGCCGCCGAAACCGTCGATCTGTTCTTTCCCCTGGGAAAACGCGATCGCCTGCCGGTGCACATGTTCATCCACGGCGGCTACTGGCGCATGTTCTCCAAGCGCGATTATTCCTATGTCGCGGACACGGTGACGCGGGCGGGCGCGATCGCGATCATCGTCGACTATTCACTGATGCCCTCGGTGAGGATGGCCGCCATCGTCGAGCAGGTGCGCCGAGCCAAGCGTTGGGTGCTCGAGCACATCGCCGAGCATGGCGGCGATTGCGGCCGCCTGACGGTCAGCGGGCACTCCGCCGGCGCCCATCTGGCGACGATGCTGTTCAACGATGACGGCCGATCATCAAGCGTTAAAGGCGCGCTGCTGCTTGGCGGCTTGTACGAGCTGAAGCCTCTGCAGACCTCCTTCCTTGCCGCCGAGATCGCCATAACGGACGAGGAGGCCGCCAGCCTGTCGCCGCTGACACATCGCTTCGATCCCGCCGTAGAGGTCGAGATTGCTGTTGGAGCCGAGGAAACGCCGCCGTTTCACAGCCAGGCCGAGGCATTTGCGAAGCATCTGCGAAAACAAGGGCTGGCAGTGTCTCAAACTGCCCTCTCCGGTGCCAATCACATGAGCAGCGTTCGCGACCTTGGAGTGAGTGGAACCGAGGCATCGGATCGTCTGGCCAAGCTCATCGCCACATAGAGCCCTATCCAGATACCGCTGGCCTGCGAAGTGGAATGCTGCGCTCAATCCCGCTCAAGCGGCGCAGGCCGCAAGCGCGCCGGCTGCATGGGGCGGCTATGGCGACAAAAGCGTCAAACCGTAAGAGACCGTAGCCGCTCAAAAAGTTCCCCGCCTTGAAGGCTGCCGTCGCCCGAACCATCAGATGCGCAAGCGTCTCCGGCGACCTGCCGCGCGTCAGTCGCGCGATATGGACAGCCCGGCGAGAAGCGGCGCGTGCGCGGCAAGCCTGCGGGATAAGACCTCGGTGAAGAGCCGCACGCGCTTCGTCTTGCGGGACTCTCCCTGAGAAGCCAGAGCGTTCCGTACATGTGCAGGTCGGTTCCCGCACGCGCTTGGCGCGACAGAGAAACATTGTGCGCCTTCGAGCGCTTCATCCGCTCCTTGGGGACTGTCCACACCGCGGGCCCTTCCAAGGAAGGCAGCCAGATCGACGAGGTCTAGCCCGGTCACCAAGTCGCTGGTCGGCTCAGATCTCGAGCAGCGCATAGGGCCGGCCCGTCGGCTTCGCGACGTGCATGGCGACATTGTAGACTTTCGCGCCGCCGGGAGTTTGACCTTCGAAGGTGCCTCGATGCGCGTGACCATGCACGACGGCGCTCACCTTGAACCGGTCGATCGTTTCGGCCAGCCGGGAAGAGCCGAGGAACGGGAAGATTTCAGGCGGCTCGCCAGCGACCGTTTCCGCGATCGGGGCGTAGTGAAGCACAACAAGCGTCCGCTTGGCGCGGACTTGCCGCATGGCGTTTTCCAGCCGCATCGCCTCGCTGACGCTCTCGGCCACCATGGCCTTGATTGCCGGCTCACCGAAGGACCCGAGCATCCTCGAGCCGAACCCGCCAACAAAACCTTTGACGCCGACAAAGCCGACTTCCATCAGTTCCGTCGCCTGTCCGTCGAGGAGGTAAACGCCGGCCTGGCGAAGTGTCGCCGCTATCTGCTCGGCGCAACCGGATTCGTAGTCGTGGTTGCCGAGCACCGCGACCACGGGAATCGAGCAGGCCCGGAGATCCTCCGCCAAAAGCTCGGCCTCCTTCGGCTTGCCGAGATTGGTGAGGTCGCCGGTAAGCACCAGGACGTCGGCTTCGCGCGAAACCTCGCCGAACAGGTCGCGATGGGAGGTCTGGGCATCTTCCTGAACATGCAGATCGCCTACCGCGGCGACTTTGATTTTGCCGTTTCCGCTCGTTTTGCTTGCCCTGCTTTGTTCAGCCATCGTGAAATTCTCCAACGCCGCCGACACCGGCAAAGCCCCATTCCTTGACATCGATCTCGTAGTCGACCTGCGACAGCAGTCGACCGCGGCAGATCTTCATCCTCGGTGAAGGCAATTGCCGCTGCCTGGCGAGCCGGTCGAGCAGATCGTCAAGCAACCAGTCGGGAATGCGGTCCCGTTCGCTGGGATAGATCCAGCGGAAATTCAGCAACTGCATCAGCAGCACCTCCCAGTGAATGTCGAGATAAGACAGCAGCCTTTGCCAGTCGATCTGCTCATGTGCCTTGAGGATGGTATGGGCGATATCGGCGCCGTCGTGCCGTCCCCTGTCCTGGATGAAGCATTTCGACCAGATAAGTTCCGTAGGTCCGATGATCCTGACCCGGCTGCCCAGTAGCTCGACCTGCCGGGCATGCTCCAGCCACTGGTCCTCGACCTGCATGGTGCCGTTGGCGGAAGCAAAGATCACGTCGAAGAAATGCGGACCTTCGAAGACCTTCCCCAGCCAGCGATCGTCCTCGATCACGACGGCGTAGCCGATATCCTTGAAATGGGCGAGGATGCGCGGACAATCGCCTGCCTTGCAGAAGATATCGAGGTCCTTGGTCTGGCGCACGACGCCGGTATAGGCGCTCACCGCATATGTCCCGGCAACCAGAAAAGGAATGTCGGTGGCGGCGAGCTCCCGGATCGCGTGCGTATAGAAAGCTTCCGCCTCCGCGCTCTTCAGCGTCGGCTCCGCCTTGGCGTCGATCACAGGCAGCGTCGCCAGCACGCCCGGCAACTCGTCATCGGCCATCGACCGTTGCTCCGAGCTCAAATCTTCATCCGGGATGTAAACAGCAACCTGACCGGCTGGTTCCGTCGCCGGCGACTGTGGGTGAGCCTCACCTCAGTCCCCTTGCTTGCGGTATAGGCGCTCGGTTGCACGATCGCTCTCGCGGCGTTCGGCCGGTCCTCGATGCCGGCGAGTCAAAAGAGCATAAACGAGCACGAGCAGGAGAATAATCGGCCCGCCGATCACGACGAAGGCCCATAGATCGATACCGAGCATGGCTTTTCCTTCCCGGTTGGAGGCGGTCGGTCATCCGGCTAACCGAGTTGGCGGCCAAATGTTCCGCCCCGTCCGTGCGAGGCGACAGTCAAGCCGATCTCGACTCACGGCCGTGCCCATGCTCGCGTCCATGTTTACTGAAGAAGCGCGCTTTCCATGGAGAATGGGATCGCTGAAGGCCTTCCGCAGGCATTGCGGAGCCAATTGAAAGCCCGGTCTGCTTATCCTCGGTGGTGACACAGGAGCGCAGACCGGGCCTGCCTCGGTGAGGGAACTAAGGCCGCCGCACTCTGCGCCACGATCGGTCGCGCCGCCTTAACATAGGTTGTTGTCGCAAACGCCGATTGAAGGATGATGCCGTGTCCGATCACCGTTTCAGCGGCAAAGCGGCCATGCGCTATCGCAGCAAACGTTTTCGCAAACCGGTCGTGGTGCAGCCAGGTCGCATCGACCGTGACCGCGTCGTCGTGTCGGTGCTGGATGCGGCTGACGTGCTTTTGCACGATTGGCCCAAGCCTCATTTGAGGACACGGCGCCGCGCAATCCAGGCCTGCCTTGCGGTGTTGCGCAATCAGGAGCCGCCAAGGGTCGCACGCCAGGCTTTCATCGCTGCTGCCGAGGACGCCAGAATATTGCTTCGCGACCAGAGCTGAGATCAGACGCATCCCGGGTCCGCTATGGGCGAGCCGAGATTTGCCCGCCCCGATCTGAGCCAGCAGCCCAGCGGGATCGTTCCAGCAAAAAGGCGGCTCCCCACGATGGCCATGCCGTTTCTCCGATCAGGCGCTCGGTACGCCGGCGGGTGCGAGGGGGGACTCCCGAACCGCACCGAGCCGCATGTTCCGTGCAGCGGCCGACGGAACGTTTACCGGCGGACGTTGTTCTTCAACCAGGAGGAACGGTGATGGCCGACGACAAGAACAAGCGCGATTTCCGCGACCGCGACCGCGTATCGGGCGATGAGGAATATGAGGTCGCGTATTTCGCACGGAAATTCCAGCTGACGATGCCCGAAGCCCGGGAGCTTATTCGCAAACACGGCAATGACCGCGCGACGCTGGAGCGCGAAGCCAAGGCGCTTGGTTCCCGTTAAGCCGGAATCACCTGGCGCGGATGCGTCTGGCTGAAGCCGCCGGCGAAGGGAATGCGCGCGCAAAGCCAGTGTGATTGACCGAAGCGCCAACGCCTCCAGACGTGTCGTTGCAGCGCTTCAAAGAATTTCCACCTCCCTCTCATGGGTTAATGCGCGACCGTGAGACCGGGAGCATTCGTTGGCTGCAAGAGAAATAAAGCGCGGCTTAGGGAGGTGCGGCGTGATCAAATATCATCCTGTCCGTCTGAACGAACTCATCGAGCACTATATGGAAACGCGTTCCTCGCACCGCTCGCCGGTGTCGGTGGCCGCGGCCACGCGGGCCATCCTTACTGTCATGCCGGATTGCTCGGTAGAGTCTCCTCAATTGAGCAACATGATCGCGCGGTCGGCCGTCAAGCACGGACACGCCGTCAGCTTCGACTTGATGTCGGTTTAATCCGGCGAGGATCTCTCAAGGGGCCGCAAGGCCGGCGCGCCATGTCCAGCGGGTGACGCGCCGGATTGGTCGGCAGTGGGCTTGTCCAGCTGCGATTGGCAACACGAGAGGGGCGCGGCTGCGTCGTAGCCGGTGGCGGACACTCGCGGCAGCCGCTTCTCAGCGCTTGGCACACGACGCATGATCAATCGCGGCTCCGGCCCTCGAGATCGGTCATGCCCATTTCGACGCGATCTTGACCAGGCGCTTCCAAGGCCTCGTGGCTGGCCGCGACGGGATCGATAGCCGTGAAACCGAGCGCGAAAATCGCGGCTGTGATATCCTGCTCAGGAAAATACGCGTCTCCAGGACGGTGCACGAGCATCGGCGACTTTGTCGTCCATATGCGCTTCCTGCTCGCAGTCGTCCGCGGCAAACGGACGTTAACATAGGTAAGGTCGTTGCCCGATCGTTCTGTGTATCACGGACAAGAAGGATAAGGATGAGGCGGCCTCTGATCCGGAAGCTCGAGAAGTTCACGCGGCTCTCGCAGGCCGACAAGGACATGCTGCTCAGAATAGCGGCGCAACGGGTTCGACGTTTCGCCGCGCGCGAGGATATCATCCACGAGGGCGAGAAGCCCGAATTCATCAATCTGATCAGCGAGGGCTGGGCCTGCCGCTACAAGACCCTCGAAGACGGGCGCAGGCAGATCATCGCATTTTTCCTGCCTGGGGACCTGTGCGATCTGAATGTCTTCGTCCTGAAGGAAATGGACCACTCTATCGGCGCCATCACGCCGGTCGTGGTGTCGGAAATCTCGCGCACGGCCTTCGACGAAATGATGATCGGGCATCCGCGCATCACCCAGGCACTGTGGTGGGAATCGCTCGTCGCAGCGGCGATACAGCGCGAGTGGACGGTCAATCTCGGGCAGCGCGATGCACTGGAGCGCATGGCGCATCTGTTATGCGAGCTGTTCATCCGGCTGGAGGCCGCCGGCTGCACGAGCAATAGCAGTTGCGAGTTCCCGTTGACGCAGACGGAACTGGGCGAGACGCTGGGCATGTCGACGGTTCATGTGAATCGCACCCTGCAGGAGCTGCGCGCCTCGAACCTCATCGTGCTGAAGGACAGGACGCTGACCATTCCCAACCTTCAGGCATTGCAGGACGTCGCGCTGTTCAATCCCAATTATCTGCATCTCGATCGCGAAGGCAGGCATCTCGATGCCAATGAAGAGTGATGTCAAAGGGTCCGCCCAAAAAGCCGCTTGAACGCAGCCTGGCCGAGGTCAAGGCGGCCCTGCACGAGCATGCGAGTGCCGAAGCAGGGCTGCGCGCAAGCGAGGAGAACCTGCAGGATTTCGGAGAGGCCGCCTCGGACGTGCTTTGGATCCGCAACGCCGAGACGCTGCAGTGGGAATATCTGAGCCCGGCTTTCGACGCCATTTACGGCATGAGCCGTGAAAAGGCCCTGGCCGGCGACAACTTCGCCAGCTGGATCGACCTTGTCCTGCCTGAAGACCGCGAGCATGTGCTGGCCCAGATCGAGCGCATTCGCGACGGCGAAAGCGTCACCTTCGAATACCGTATATGCCGGCCGGCCGACAATGAGATACGCTGGCTGCGCAACGCCGATTTTCCGATGCGCGATGAAGGGGGAAAGGTCGCCCAGATCGGGAGCATCGGTCACGACATCACGCGTCAGAAGGAATGCGAGGAACAACACCAGGCCCGCTTCGCCGAATTGCAGCATCACGTGCGCAACACGCTGGCCATCATCCGCTCGATCGTGCGGCGCACGATGGAGAAGAGCGAATCCCTGGACGAAGCCGCGGCCCATCTGGAAGGCCGCATCAACGCCTTCGCCCGGGTCCAGGCGGCCATCACACGCCGCCCGTCGATCGGTATCAGTCTGGCATTGATCGTGGCGGAAGAATTGCGTGCTGCGGGCGGCCGGGAAGGCGAGAACCTGACGATCGACGGTCCGCCCGTGACGCTTGCGCCCAAGGCCGCCGAGACAATGGGGCTGGCCATCCACGAGTTAGCGACCAACGCCCTGAAATACGGAGCACTGTCTAGCCGCGCAGGCCGCATCGACATCCAATGGCAGCTGACAGAGGACCTGCTCCATTTCAAATGGATGGAGAGCGGATCCCACGATTTCAAACCCGTCGAGCGGCGCGGCTTCGGCTTGGAGGTCCTGGAGCGCACCTTGCCCTACGAACTCGGAGCGACAGTGGACTTGCGGCTCGCGCCGAGCGGGCTCAATTTCACGGCTGTCATCCCGCTTGGCGCCATAGGCGGCCAGTAGCACGACCACCGCTGTCGGCGACATGGTTGCCGCCCTCTTCCAGACTAGGCGCGATGTCCGTCAGCTGCTTCTGGAAAAGCGAGCCTCGTCCTCGTCCCTTTGCCGGCCGCCAAGCACTCCCGCAACGGCCGCGATGAAGGCGCCGATCACCAGCGACAATGCGCCAACCAGAGCAGTGGTGGCGCTTGCCTTGCGGGCCTTGTCGGCGGCCGCCTTGGCTTTGTTCTTGGCTTCCTCGACGCTGGCGAGGACCTCGTCCACCCGCTTCTGCGCATCGGCCTGTGGAAGGCCCGTCCGCGATGCCACCAGGCGGGCGAGATATGCCTTGTCATTCGCGCTCATTTCGCCGTTCGCAGCGCTGATTGCCAGTATGCGTGTCGCCTGCCCTGCGGCATCGGCATTGTTCTGAGGCGTGCCGGCCGGAGGTGTTGCAGCGGCTGCGTTATCGGCCGGCCGGAACAACGCGTCGACGAAATATCCAGCCAAATCATTGGCGGATGGCGACTGGGCCGACGAGGCCTGCGAAGCTGCACCGGCTGCGGCGCCGCTCAACAAGCCGGTCGTCGCCTGGGCGCCAGTGCCGACAATTCCCGAGATCGCCGAACCAAGGACGGTGGCCACCAGCAAGGTGGCAAGCGCCCAGGCCAGGAACCCGTGCGCGGTATCGCGGAAATACACCTCATCGGTATGAACGTTGACCCACTTGGTGCGAAGCCGTCCGGCAACATAGCCGCCAAGCGCGGATGACAGCCATTGCACTATGACCAGCCAGACCGCGGTCGACACGGCGAAAGTCGTCAGCGAAGCGCCGCCCCAGGGCGACATCATCGTCAGACCAAGCCCGGAACCGACGAGCATGAGAACAAGCGTCAAAGTGGCCGCGGCGAAAGCGCCTGCCACGATAGGTCCCCAATTGACGGCAGACGAAGATGTTTCGATCGCGGCTTCGTCGACCGCGGAAAAGGCATTGGTCATTGTCCGCTCCTACCGCGCGAAAAGCATCAAAAGGATGATGATCGGAATCGGAACGCCGAGCAGCCAGAGTAGAATACCTCGTCCCATTTCTTCCTCCTGCAAGTAATCTTCAGTGCTTGTAGGTAATTCCCGGATTCGGCTTTCGTTCCACCCACGAGCAGAGCTCTGAGACAAAGGCCGGTTTCGCCTCGACTCCGAGCGCTTGATTGAGGCAAAGGCCCGTCCCCGTTGTGAAAAAGGGCCGATCCTCGTCGACGAATTCACCGGCTCCTCTCTTGCCCGCTGACCGGGCTTCGCCATGGTCGACCGATCAGAAACCCGCCCGGCCAGAGCTGGCGGATTCCATTTTGGCCTTTTGAAACGGCACAAGTCTGTCGCGGAACAAAGGCCGGGAATAGCGGTTCGGGCCCCATCAAACAGCAAGGAGCCTTCAGCCATGAGCTTGCGTATGTTGCTCGTTCCATCGACGGCCGTCGCGTTGATGCTTGCCCTTCCGGCCTTCGCGGCCGACGACGCGCAGACCTTCGTCGACAAGGCTGCCATCGGCGGGATGTTCGAAGTGGATTCCAGCAAGATCGCGCAAGACAATGCGAAGGATCAGCAGATCAAGGATTTCGCCAAGCGGATGATCACCGACCACGGCGCGGCGAACGCCAAACTGCAGAAGATCGCCGCCGAGCAGAAATTGCAGGTACCGACGCGCTCCGATGCGGAGCATAAGAGCGATCTGGAACGGTTGCAGAGCACGACGGCCTCGCTGGATCAGCCTTACGTGGAGATGCAGCGCAAGGCACATGCGGACGCGGTCGGCCTGTTCGAGGCCTACGCCAAGGACGGAGACAATCCCGCGCTCAAATCTTTCGCGGCGGAAACCCTGCCGACACTGAAAATGCATCAGGACATGATCGAGAAGATCGCCCGCGCCAGCGCGAGCATGCCGGCGGTCAAATCGGCATCGACACCCAAACCACCCGCTCCGGTTCCCGGCGCAAACAGCTTCACCGAGGCGCAGGCGAAGAAGCGCATCCAGGATGCCGGTTATGCTGACGTGTCAGCGCTCGCCAAGGACGAGCAGGGCATCTGGCGTGGCCAGGCGACGAAGGACGGCAAGGGCACCTCCGTTGCACTCGATTATCAGGGCAACGTCTTCGCCGGCCAACAATAGACAGGAGAACCGACATGCAAACGATGACCGCGCTGTTCGACGACTATGACGACGCCGCTGACGCGGTAGGCGAGCTGGAATCCATTGGCGTCCCGTCATCCGACATCAGCATCATGGCCAACAATGCCCGCGGCTGGTATCGAAACACGCCATCCCCGGCCGCCGAGGATGCCGCCAGCGGCGCCGGTATCGGCGCGGTCGTGGGCGGCGCCGGAGGCTTGGCAACAGGCCTAGGCGCCATGGCGATACCTGGCGTCGGGCCGGTCGTCGCGGCCGGCTGGCTGGCGTCGACAGCCGCGGGCGCCGTCGCCGGAGCGATTGTGGGCGGCGCGGCCGGCGGCATTATCGGCAGCCTGACCGATGCCGGCGTGCCGGAGGAAGACGCGCATGTCTATGCCGAAGGCGTCCGCCGCGGCGGCACGCTAGTGACGGCTCGCGTCGAGGACGACCTCGCTTCGGAAGCCCGGGAAGTCCTTCACAGCTCCGCGTCGGTCAACATCGCCGACCGCCGCAGCGAATATGAAGCGGACGGGTGGGCAGCCTTCGATCCGGCTGCCGGCGATTACTCGGCTGAGGATGTCGAGCGGGAAGCGGCGCGCCGAAGGGCGACCTAACCTCGCCGTCGGCGGCCACAACAGACGCAAAGCCAGCCAGGAGTTCGACATGAGACGGGTGCTTCTGCCACTGATATTGGCTGCGGTGGTCCTGGTGCTCTGTTATTGGGCCTTCGTCTATGTCGGCACAGGCTGGCAAACAGCGCCCGTCAAACGGACGCCAGAGCAAAACCAGGGCGGGAACGCGCCGCAGGATACCTCGCCGGCCGCCGGCATCACGAAGAATCCGCAGGATGCCAGCAAGATGCCGGGGGCTCAGTGACAGTTCGAGCGCGATATCCGTTCTTTCCTAGAGGCCTATTCGCGCGCGATGAATTTGTTGAAGCGGCTGATGGTACCCTCCGCGGTCATGTCCTGGTGGACGAACGCCAAATTGTCGTCGTCCAGCACTTTGAAGAAGTCTTCCCATTCGATCGGTCTCAGATCTTCGTCGCCTGCGCCGAAATCGACCCGCAGGATCGCGCCCTTCCCCGCCCCGGCGACGACGGCAGGCCTGCCCTCGCGCGCCTCGATCCAAGCTCGGATCACTTCGTGATTTGAGGTCGTCATAGCCTCGCTCATTGCGGCCTCCTGGTTGACAGTTCCCGCTATCTCAGAGGAACCCGAAGATATCCCGCTTGTTCCCCTGCGCCCGGTTCGGGAGCGACGCGGCGATCCAGACGAAGAAGGCCCGCTGCCTGCATGCGGCAACGGGCCATGGGCCTGATGGGACCCTGGATCGCTAGAGGGAGGGCGATCGGCTTTCGAACCGGCAGGCGACAGAAATGTTCCGGAGAAAGTTTCACGTTTCCAGCGCGTCGGGTACTGGGAAAACTTTCTTCGGCATTTTCGGTGTCGCCTCGCGCCCGCTGAAATGATGTTGCCGAACGGCAATCGGGACGAATGTTTCAGCCGCCGGAGCGGGCATGCCCTGGCTTGGCTATCTTGGACCTTCATCCGATACTTCCCCTGCCCCGGTCGCTTGGGAACTGTCCGATTTTACCCGCGAGAACACACGAACCGGCGCTTGCCTCGGTGCCGGGGCGCGAGATTTTCGGCGCCACCATCGCGGCAGGAACTCGGCAATCAGGCTTTGAATTATGCCCTTCATCCGATCGCCTCATGGAAGGTTTGGAGACGAACAACTGCCGGCCATGATTGTTCCGCATCGTCGCGATCGGAACGTCGCAGTCGACAATCAATTCGGGCGGGTCTTGCGCGTCCGCAACGCTATCGCGGCGTCGAGCTTACGCGCCAGTGCCAACATTCGAGACGGTGCATTCTCGCATCTCAGCGCCTCCAACGCGACGCTCGTCTCGCGCTCCGGCGTCGTGATCTTGGAGGGCTCCTCCTCCGATCCGAGCACTTGACGAATCTTGCGTGTCACGGCCGTTCCCCTAACATGGGTTAATGCCTTTCTCACTAACCCACTGATGGGAAAAAGGTTCCTGTCTCGCCAGTCTGCTGGACCGACGAACTTCCTCTCGGGGCAGCTGTCCCGAATATCGTCGGCGCAGCCTATTGCCTGCCGAAGCTTGTCAGGAAGCTCTCCAGCGCCTCTCGGGTCTGCTCAGGCGCCTCGCGGGTCGGAAAGTGGCCGACGCCCGGCAGAAGCTCACGTTCGTAGCTTGCCGAGAAATACTCCTCCTTGCCTTCGGACGAACCCGGCAGAACGACGCGGTCGTCATCGCCATGAAGGACCAGTGTCGGCACCGAGATGACCTTCGCCTCAACCTGCTTGCGCGCGAGTTCAGCGTAGCGCGGATCGGGATCCGCCTCCCCCCAGCGCACGCGATAGGAATGCAGCGTCACATCCCGCCAGTCCGGATTTTTGAAGGACTTCGCCACACGTTCAAACAGCGCGTCGTCAAACCAGCCTGGCGGGCTCCAGCTGCCCCATTGGAATCGCGCGAAGGAATGGCCGTGCTGTCGCACGAACTCCTCGCCGCGCTCGGTCGCCATGAACCAATGGTACCAGAAGGCCCTCGCCTGCTCCAAAGGGGGCGTCGGAAGCGAGCCGGGTTGCCATCCCAGCGAAAGCGCCGCGCAGCATCTTATCCTCTGCGGAAAGACGGAGGCGAGCAGGTAGGCGATGCGTGCCCCCCAGTCGTGGCCGACAACCGCGAATCGTTCAAGGCCGATGGCATCGGCAAAGTCGAGCGCGTCCTGCGCCATGGCGGCGATCTCGCCTGAGCGCATCGTTTCGCTGGAGTGGAACACAGTTCCTCCAAACCCGCGCAGCCATGGCGCGAAGGTGCGAAAGCCCGCGGCGTGAAGAAATGGCGACACGTCCACAAAAGTGGTCGCATCGTCGGGCCAGCCATGAAGGAGCAGCACAGGCGCTCCGTCCTCGGATCCGCCGCTCACATAGGCGACCCGCAGCAGCGGCGTGTCGCAGAAAACAGGCTCTTCCACAGACCCTCCTCAGAGCAGCACATTGCAGTGGCCGCCCAACCCCTTGCAATCGGGTTTGTTCCTTGTGACCGCCGGCCCGGCCCGATCCGACGAGGGAACCAACCGTGGTCTTGCCGGTTCGGAAGCCAACAGCGGAGCCTCGCCATGCCCAACGCAGCCGAAATCCTCGTCGACACCCTGATTGCCTGGAACGTCGAAGTCGTGTTCGGCCTGCCCGGCGACGGCATCAATGGCGTCATGGAGGCGCTGCGCAAAAACCGGGACAGGATATCCTTCGTCCAGGTGCGGCATGAGGAATCGGCCGCTTTCATGGCTTGCGCCTACGCCAAATGGACAGGCAAGCTCGGCGTGTGCCTCGCAACGTCGGGGCCCGGCGGTACTCACCTTCTCACCGGCCTCTACGACGCCAAGCTCGACCAGGCGCCGGTGCTGGCAATTACCGGCATGCAGTTCCATGACCTGATCGAGACATTCACGCAACAGGATGTCGATCTCACCCGCGTCTTCAACGACGTCAGCGTCTACAACGTCCAGGTCTCGGACGCGGCGCATATGGAGAACGTGGCAAGCCTCGCCTGCCGCACCGCGCTCGCCCGCAAGGGCGTCGCCCATCTTTCAATCGCCAGCGATATCCAGGAACAGCCCGCCGACGCGGCCAAGCGATCCAAGCGCAACCGGCCGGCGCACACGCCGCAGGGCATGTTCGCTCCTCACTGCGTCGCGCAAGACGCGGAGTTGGACAAGGCCGCGGCCATTCTCAACGACGCAGCGCGCGTGGCGATCCTTGCGGGACGCGGAGCGATCGGCGCGGCGGCCGAGCTTGAAGAATCGGCGCGGCTGTTGCAGGCGCCGGTGGTCAAGGCGCTGCTGGGCAAGGCGGTGCTGCCGGACGACCATCCTTACACCACTGGCGGCATTGGCATTCTGGGCACCTTGCCATCGCAGGAGGCGATGGAAGCATGCGACGCCGTGCTCATCGTCGGCTCGACCTTCCCCTACATCGAGTACTACCCCCGGCCGGGCAAGGCGCGTGGCGTCCAGATCGATTGCGATGCGCAGCGCATCGGCCTGCGCTTTCCGGTCGAAGCCGGTCTGGTCGGCGATGCGGCGGAGACCTTGCGCGCCCTCAACAAGCGGCTGAAGCAGAAAGCTGACGGCGGGTTCCTGGCGACGGCGCAAAGCTCGATGCGCAAATGGCGCGAGATGATGCGCCAGTCCGAAGACGCCTTGGCTCATCCTCTCAAGCCGCAACGCGTCGCGCGCGCCTTCGGCGAACGTCTTGCGGAGAATGCGATTCTGGCCACCGATTCCGGTCAGAACACGGAGCTTGCCGCCCGTCATGTCGATCTCCGCGCGGGGCAAGCCTTTAGCGTTTCCGGTGCGCTTGCCTCCATGTCCTGCGGCCTCAGCTATGCGATCGCCGCCGGGATAGCCTTTCCCGGCCGCCCTATCGCGGCGATCGTCGGCGATGGCGGGCTCGCCATGCAACTGGGCGAGTTTTCGACGGCCGTGCGCTATGGCATTCCGCTGAAACTCCTGGTCATCAAGAACAACATGCTGAACCAGATCGCCTGGGAGCAGATGATGTTCCTCGGCAATCCCCAATTCGGCTGCGAGCTGCAGCCGATCGATTTTGCCAAGGCCGCCGAGGCGATGGGTGGAAAAGGGTTCAGCATCGAGCGGGCGGAGGAGGTCGAGCGCGTGCTCGACCAGGCTTTCGCCGCCAGCGGGCCGGTGATCATAGAAGCGCTCGTCGACGCCTATGAGCCGATGATGCCGCCGAAAATGCCGCCCGATTACGCCAAGAACTTCCGCAAGGCGCTGCCTCGGACTCCGGGCCGCGACCAGATCGAGGAAAACGTGGCCCAGGAGCCAGCCAAGACGATGATGGAGGCCGGCGAATAGGCGGGAATTCTGACACTCGACCATTCCCGCCAGCGCCGTCGAATGTCGATGTGCATCTCGGCCGCCGCGGCACCCCGGATCGGGAAATCCTGGCGGCGATGCGGCAGGTTCCGCGTGAAGTCTTGATGGACCGGGCTACGAGGAATGGTCATCAGGGAAACCAGCGCCTGAAATCCAAAAAATCCGAGCGACGCTGATATGAAATGATCCCGGCATCGGCACCTCTAAGGGCACTTTCAAGGAGCCATCGCGGGACACGGTCGAAGGCGATGTGAAACGACTTCACATCGCGGCCTGGATCGACCCGAGGCAGAAAGTTCGAACAACAAATAAGCCTAGTTGTTCTATGACGCGCATTCGATATGGCAGCATTGTTGGTTTCAGGTGTAATCGACAAGAAGTTATGGATAGCACCTGCCACTCTGGAACATCGACAGGGATTTCTTGTTTGAGACATATCGCAATCAGGCGATCAAACAGGAGACTTCCCCATGATTAGACTTCTCTCGGCTTCCGCTGTCGCAATTGTCCTGGCTACATCCGCAATGGCCCAATCCAGCGGCTCTGGAACCAGTGGCAACGGGTCTGGAACAGGCACCACGACCGGAACCAACGGCATGAACAACAACGGCAATGGCGGCACGGTCGATCCCAACGCCACAAACAGCACGACCACAAAACCGTCCGGCGGCATGGGCGACCGGTGCAAGGACGCGGCTGGCAACGACATCGACAACAATACCGCTAGCGGCAACACCACATCCAACATGCAGAATTGCAACAAGTAGCCGTTCGTGCCTGTAGCTTTCGCACACCGAGGAGGTCCGCCTGTGTCGAGGACGGGCCTTCTTGGTCGCGATTTGGGATCTAACCGCTGCGCCTCACATCCCGCGGTCCGGAACATAAAGGCAGAAGGAGTGCTGGGAACTGGTGTCGCCCCCGGGCTTGCACTCGTGAAAATATTCGTCACGTGATCGCTTGATGCGGTGGTCGCTGTAGGGGATCAGCTCGCCGGTCGAGAGTTGGTAGCCGTATTTCGTCTCTTTCACGTCCGAAGGTGGGGCCTGATAGCAATCCACTCCGGCGCAGCAGGAAGGATCGTACTGCCAGCCCGCCGGCGCCTGGTGCGCCGATGCCGGGGCACAAAGAGAACCTGCCAAGAGGCTTGCCGGCAAAACCAGCCAAGCCGTCGTTCGGCGCTGAACAGGCGGGCGACATGTCATCGCGCCCGCTCGTTTCCGGAAATGTATGCTTGGGGCTTTTCTGTTCATCGTCGGTCCGCCGTTTTACAGCAACCGGATGGTCTCGGAGCCTGGCTACTCGCCGCCTCGATGCCGGAACCGGCGGAGACGATTGCTACCGAACTTAGAATTCAAAGCTATGTTCCAGGGGGCGCGCCGCCGTTCATTCCTTTACATACGCGCCGGGTTGACGGCCGCTCCTGGGCGCCTTGGCGTCCTTGGAATGCTCCGCGACAGCGGGACCTGCCCCTGAGCTCTTTTCCGTCGCCGTGCTTGGCGTCGGCTGTCGCGGCGGATTGCGGCCCTCAGATTGACGGGTCTTGTCCTCGACCTCGCCCTGCTTGCGGCTGAGGCCCGGATCGACAAGGGGCCTTTCATTGCCGGCGGCGTCCTGGGAAAATTCGTCGCTCGGATCCGGATCGGTATTGGCGGGATATTTCGTGGCGCCGGTCTCGCGACGGTTCTGACTGTTCTTCATGACTCTATCTCCGGTTGGATGAAAGATAACACCGGCGCGAGAGCGGCGTTCCCAACTGCCGGGCAGTCCGTTTCAAGTCCGGTGGAACAAACCTCCAGGCATCCGATTAGGCGCAGACAATGCAGTTCAGCCGTGCGAGAGGAGCCAGGCATGGACAGGGAAGAACGCATCAGGCAACGCGCCCATGAGATCTGGGAGCGTGAAGGCCGCCCCGAGGGCCGCCAACAGGAACACTGGGATCAAGCCGTGCAGGAGATCGAGTCGGAAGGTTCGGAAGTCGAGCGCGGTCCGGTGGCACCCGATCCCGCGGTTGGCGCCGGCTCTGATCCGGCCGCCAACCGGCCAGGCGGCTGAAGCAGGTCGGCCCGGGGATGCGTCGTATCCTAATTGCGCTCGGCATTCTGGTGATCGTTCTGGTCGCCGTTTGGGTCTGGGCTGACCAAAACGGCGGGCGCCCGAGCGGTGGCGCCCAGCAGCCCTCGCCGCACGCTATCGACCAGAATGGCTGAGAGGATCAGCCAGCCTCAGCGCGTCGCCGTATCGCCGGGCTCATGCCGCCTCGCCTTGTCAGGCACCAACCGGCCTGAGTTGGCGCGCAGGCCTCTGAAGAACTCTTCCACATAGGGCAGCAGCTCGAACAGCACGATCACGATCATCACGACGGCAATGTATATCACCGGCAGTTGCTGTTCTTTCCAGGTCAAATCGAAGCGAGCCTTTTCCGTTCCGGCGCCGAACAGCGCCAGGAATTGGCCCCAATGCAGCGCCACCACTATGACCAGCCCCATCAGCGGAATCATTTCCAGAAAGCTGTGCACGTGCTGCTCGACGGGACTCACCGTGCGAGCCGTGATCGCATAGCGGACGTCCCATATCGCCGTCGCTTCGTGAATGAAGAAGGTGACGATCATCACGGCGATGACCAGGGCGTTTACCTCCAGGAACATTGCCGCAAGCAGCGGGATTCCAACCTCGGCGAACATCAGCAAGTGAATGAGCGATTCCTTCGCACCGGTCGTCGATTCGATATGGGTGGCGCGATGGCAGAGCCAGTCGGCAAAGCCCGCAACCAGCCAGACCGGCAGGATGAAGTACATCAGGATGAGGACCATGGGATCGGCCACAACACGCCGCAGCTCCCTGTCTGCCGCCGTTCTTCGCGTCGCGCCTGAACTTTGCAGCCTCGCGATCGAGCACGTTCGGCTCGTTGCCGTATTTCAGGATCAGCGCCAGCGCCAACCCGCTTGGAATTCTCGTTCTTTCCGCAAGGTCGCGGATACGGTCGGTATCTTGGCGCTCGCTGTCTTCCCTGGAAGCTTCGCCCTGCGGCGTCATGGGTCCTCGTTCCCGGCCGACTCCCGCCTGGTGTCGAACCGCCGGCCGGCGGAATGGTTCCATAGCTGTCAGATCCGGCGCGGCGAACCGCCGGAACGGTTCACCCATCGCCGCGTTCTACCAGTTGGCTTTCCTGCGACCTCATGAATACACGCGTCGGTTGCGACGCGACCACTGAGATCTCACCAACGTCAAAACATGAATTTCAGAATATGAACTAAGGAGCTTCGTGTGCGAAACCTCAGGGGACTTCACCTCTTGATCGCGGAGGACGAGTGGCTGCTGGCCAGCGATCTGGCGACCTTCTTCGCTGGGATGGGCGCTATCATCCTCGGACCGGCAGCGACAGTGGAGCAGGCCGGGCGACATGCAAAAGCGGCGGACGCAGCGATTCTGGATGTCAACCTGCATGGTCGCCTCGTCTTCCCGGTCGCGGACGAATTGATGCGGCGCAACGTGCCCTTCGTCTTCTTCAGCGGTTATGACGAGATCGCCATCCCCGAGCGTTTGCGTTTCGCGAGCAGCCTGAGCAAGTCGTCGAACGGCGCCGTCGTGGTCGATGCGCTGTTCCCGCCGGAACCCTTTGCGGAGCCGGTGACCGTCGCGCAGCCGGCGCCCGCGGCGGAGGACGTCGTTGCGCTGCTCCCCAAGCTCCGGCTCACCGCGCGTCTGCTGCTGGACGATGCCGGCGCTTCCGACCGCCTTGTCGAGCACACTTTGGAGCAGGCGCTTGAAGATATCGACAAAAGGCCCGCCGGGTCATCGATCGCCGACTGGCTGAACACCATCATGCGCAAGATAGCGCGGCTGCGCGGAGCTTGTCTGCTGCACTAATCGCAAGCAGCCGAGCCGCCGGCGACCTGCGCTCGCCTGGCGACCAGCATTCTCAATGCGTCAGGCGGCTTCTGAGCCAGGCAATGATCCGGTTGCCTTTTATGATCCGACGGACCCGCGCGGCAGCCCAGCTGGCCTGCATCGTCGCGCCGGCATGGCAGCTGCACACGACGTCATGCAATTGCCAATCGGACAATTCGAAAAAGCGCTTCGCCTCGCCGTAGGTGTCGGACTGCAAACCGGCCGCGCGCAGCAACGGATCATCGAAAGCAACCGCGAGCGGCGATCCGTCCGCCCGCACCTTTTCGCGAACCTCGGGATCGACATATTCAGTGCCCGTCAGCGCGGAGAGACACCGAAGCGGATTGCGGTCCAGCAGTTCCGCCCACCGCTCGATCCGCTGCGTTCTCGTGGCAAGGGGGATCAATCCAAGCCGGTCGACGACCGCCACCGATTGAAGTTCATATGAGGTTTGATGCTTCATTGCTGTCTCCTGTGGTTTTGGCGGCGACATCTGTACAGCGGCGCGGCAGGCCTGCCGGGCCTGAAGCCCGCGCTTGCAAGGGACAGGCGCAGACCGATCAGGTGTTGCCCACCGATCTTCGACAAACGCCTGGCATGGCGTCTGAGGCGAACCCCAACTGCCAGTCATCCCCTATGTTCCCGCCATCCTTCGCGACGAGCCTGGGCCGGCAGCGAACGGAACTTCGTGCAGGTTGCAGGGTTAAACATCTGACCTGTCGCTGAACCGCGATGATGCCGTCACCCCAACGGAACACTTCTTACAGCCCAGTTTGGAGGCTCGTAGCGGAATGGCCCGTTCCAAAGGTCTATCCAACCATAACATCATCGTCATCGGCGCGTCGGCCGGCGGAATCGAGCCGTTGAAGCAGATCGTCGCCAACCTTCCGGCCGATCTGCCGGCGGCCATCTTTGTCGTGTTGCATATCGGCCAGGTCAGCTGCCTGCCGGAGATCCTGGACCGCGCGGGCACGCTCAAAACGCAGCCGGCAACGAACGGCGAAGAGTTCAGGACCGGCTGCATCTATGTCGCGCCGCCCGGGTTCCATCTTCTCCTTCACGATGATCATATGATGCTGCGGCGCGGCCCGCGCGAGAATCTTGCCCGGCCGGCCATCGACCCCTTGTTCCGCTCGGCGGCGCTGAGCTACGGCGCGAGCGTCATCGGGGTTCTGCTGTCGGGCGCGCTTTCTGACGGCACCGCCGGGTTGAGGGCCGTCAAATCAGTCGGCGGGCTGGCAGTCGTCCAGCACCCCAAGGACGCGCTGGTGCCGGCAATGATTGAAAGCGCGCTGCGCTATGTCGAGGTCGACCACTGCCTGCCCGCTGCCGAGCTCGGCCCTTTGCTGGCAAAACTTGCGGTCGAGCCGGCCGGAGAATCCTTTCCTCCCCCGCCGGCGGTTAGATTGGAAGCGGCCATTGCCGCGCAGGAGCATTCGACGATGCAGGAAGCGGATCGACTTGGCGAATTGTCGGTGTTCACATGCCCGGAATGTCACGGGCCGTTGTGGGAGATCGAAGACGGTGACATGCTGCGCTATCGGTGCCATACCGGGCATGCCTTCACCACCGACGCGGTGATGGAGATGCAGGCGGTGGAGGCCGAAGAGATCCTGTGGAGCCTGCTCCGCTCGCATCAGCAGCGGGCGGCGTTTGCCAGGCGTATGGCAGAGCGGGAGCGGGCGAAGCGCCGCTCCGGACTCGCCGCCGAAATGGGCAGGCGGGCGAAGGAATATGAGGCGGATGCCGCTGTGATCGAACGCATCCTCGGAAGCAGGCGGGTTTAGGTAAGGGGCAATGGCGAAGTCAGCGCGGAAGGCAAGTACTCACAAGGCAAGGGTTAGTTCGCGCGACGACGAAAAGCAGCCGGCGTCCTTCCCCATTGTCGGCATCGGCGCATCGGCGGGTGGCATCGCGGCATTGCGGAGCTTTTTTCCCGAAGTGCCCGCCGACAGCGGCTTCGCCTATGTCGTCATCCAGCATCTCGACGCCGAGCATGAAAGTGCGCTTGCCAGCATCGTCCAGCGCTCAACCGCGATCGCAACGCAAACAGTTGCCGAAAGCGTAGAGGTCAAACCCGACAACATCTACGTGATCCCGCCAGGTGTTTCGGTGAGGATTGAAGAGCGGCGCTTTCACTTGGTCAAGATCGCGGCCGCGCGCGACAGACGGGCGCCGATCGACGATTTCTTCATCTCGCTTGCGCAGGAGCAGGCCGAGAACGCCGCCGGGATCATTCTTTCCGGAACCGGCAGTGACGGCACCGTCGGCTTGAGGGCCATCAAGGAGCGCGGCGGGCTGACGCTTGCGCAAGAGAGCGCCGAATATGACGGCATGATGCGCAGCGCCGTCCAGAGCGGCCTGGTCGACATGGTGCTTCCGGCTGAGGAGATGGCCGGCAAGCTGGTCAGCTATTTCACCCACGCGAGCCGCACCGAAACCGAGCGGGACCGGCGCAAGCGCGAAGTGACCGAACAGCTTTCGCGCATCGCCGCCCTGCTTCGCTCGCGCACAGGACATGATTTCAGCGGCTATAAGGACAACACCATTTTGCGGCGCATCCAGCGCCGCATGCTGGTGCTGCAGATCGACGATCCCACCGTCTTCTACCAGCGGCTACGCGAGGACCCGCAGCAGGTTGATCTTTTGTTCCAGGACCTGCTGATCGGCGTCACCAGCTTCTTCCGCGACCCGCAGGCTTTCGACGCTCTCGAGCGTGTGGTCATTCCCCGGCTGTTCGAGAACCGCAAACCCAGCGAGACGATCAGGGTATGGGTGCCGGGCTGCGCCACAGGCGAGGAAGCCTATTCGATCGCCATGCTCTTGAAGGAGAACGCGCCGCGCGGCGCCGCCTCGCCTAACCTACAGATCTTCGCCACCGACATCGACGAGCGCGCGCTGGAAGTAGCGCGCGCCGGCCGCTACTCGGCGACGATCGCGCCGGACATAACGCCGAAGCGGCTGAAGGAGTTCTTCTCGCGCGAGGACGGTACGTACCGCATTTCCGCCGACCTGCGGGAGATCTGCCTGTTCTCAGTGCACAATCTCTTGCGCGATCCGCCCTTTTCAAAGCTCGACCTGATCGCGTGCCGCAACCTTTTGATCTATATGGGCCCGGAACTGCAGGAAAAGATCGTCCCGATCTTTCACTACGCCTTGCGCAACAACGGCTATCTTCTTCTCGGTTCCTCGGAGAACGTCACGCGCCATCCACAGCTGTTCTCGACGGTGGATAAGACAAGCCGCATCTTCCAGAGGCGCAACGGGGCCACGGCACATCGGTTGCCGGAATTCCCGCTTGTTACAGCGGCGAGATCGACGGATCCAAGTGCGCGCCGGCGGGCAACGGCCGGAACCCTGCAGGAAATCGCGGAGCGTTTGCTCGTCGAGCGCTATTCGCCGGCCTACGTGATCGTCAATGCCGCCGGCGAGATGATGCACAGCTCAGGCGGCACGGGCAAATATCTGGAGCTCGCTGCCGGCGCCCCCAGCCACAACGTCTTCTCCATGGCGCGTCGCGGGTTGCGCATGGATCTGAGGGCCGCGCTCCACAAGGCCGTAAGCACCGGACAGGTGGCGGTCCAGAACAAGATCAGCATCGGCACCAATGGCGGGCGTCAGACGATCAGCCTGGCTGTGCAGCCGCTTCCGGGCGATGGTTCTTCCGACCCGCTCTTTATGCTGGTCTTCCGGGATGTCGGCGGGATCAAGCCGGAAGCCGAGGACGAGGCCGTCCACACAACCGACGACGTCGAAAGCGCCAATGTCAGTCAGCTCGAAAGGGAGCTGAGGGAAACCAAGGAGCGTCTGCAGATCACGACGGAGGAGCTCGAATCCTCCAATGAGGAGCTGAAATCCTCGAACGAGGAGCTTTCCTCGATCAACGAGGAGCTGCAGTCGTCCAACGAGGAATTGGAGACCTCGAAAGAGGAGCTCCAGTCGATCAACGAGGAGTTGCACACCGTCAATGCCGAGCTCAGTCTGCGCGTCGACGAGCTCACCCGCGCCAACAACGACATGGCGAACCTGCTCGAAAGCACGCAAATCGCCACCATCTTCCTCGACCGCGACCTCTGCATCAAGAACTTCACGCCGACCGCGCGCGACCTGTTCCGGCTGGTGGAAAGCGATGTCGGACGGCCGCTGGCGCATGTCCGTCCGCGCTTCACTGCCGACGGCTTGCAGGCCGACATGGAACAGGTGCTGCAAAGGCTTGGCACGATCGAGCGGCAGGTCGAGGGCATGGACAACGGCCAGAGCTATATCATGAGGGTGCTGCCCTACCGGACAGTCGACAATATCATAGCGGGCGTCGTCGTCACCTTCGTCGACATCACCCAGATCACGCAGGCCGAGAAAAGGATCGGCGCGCTCTCGCATGACCTGCGCAACCGCGGCGAAAGCCTGGGAGCCCTGCTCGATCTCGTGCCGATCGGCATCTTCATCGCCGAGGATGGCGCCGGCGTGGAGATCCGCGCCAACCGGCGCGCGGCGGAGCTGTTGGGTCGGCCCGCTACCGGCACCAAGCTGATATCCGTGCCCGCGATCCTGCCGCTGACTTTCAATGGAACCAAGGTAGGCACCGATGACCAGCCGCTGCTCAAGACAATGCGCACCGGCAGGGCAATTCCGGGCTATGAAGCGAGGATCCAGCATGAGGACGGTACCGCAATCGACGTTATGATGTCGGCCAACCCGCTGTTCGACGAAAAGGGCAAGGTCCGCGGCGCCATTGCGGCGCTGGTCGACATATCCAGTCACAAGGAGGCCGAGCGCAGCCAGGAAAGGCTGCTGCACGAATTGCAGCACCGCGTGAAGAATATCCTGGCCACGGTCACCGCGCTGACGTCCCGCATGGTTCGCACATCCAGTTCGATGGGCGATTTTTTCACGTCCTTCCAGCAGCGGCTGCAGGCAATGGGTCGAACGCACGACGTGCTGTCTTCCTACAACTGGACGGATGCCGATCTCGAGCAGTTGCTGCGGGCAGTCCTGTCGCCTTACAGCAGCAAGGAGCGCCAGAATATCATCATCCTCGGAAGCCCTTTGCAGCTGGGCGCGAGCGCGGCCGCGACACTCGGCATGGTATTCTTCGAGCTTGCCAGCAATGCCGCGAAATACGGAGCCCTATCGACAGAGGACGGTCGCGTCGAAGTAGCCTGGAACACCGACAAACCGGGCATTCTGTCAATCCGCTGGAGGGAAATCGACGGACCTGTCGTCGAAGAGCCGCTAAGGAGGAATTTCGGAACGACCTTCATCCAGCAAAGTTTGGAGTACGAGCTGGGAGGGAAGGTCGATCTGAGGTTCGAACGCTCCGGACTTGAATGCGACATAGAAATTCCGCTGGCGTCAGGCACGGGTCGCTGACATTTGCCGCTGAGCGATGAGGAGTGGACACAACATGCTCTTGTCCGGCTTGAATGTCCTTGTGGTCGAGGACGTGTTTATGCTTGCGGAGGACCTCACCGACCAGTTGACCCAAGCAGGATGCACAGTGATCGGCCCGGCACCCACGGTCAGACAGGCGCTTGCACAAATCGAGGGCGTTGCTCTGGACGGAGCCGTGCTGGATGTGAATCTTCGAGGCGAGCAAAGCTTTCCCCTGGCCGAGCATCTCACGCTCGGCGGTGTCCCTTTCATTTTCCTCACCGGCTACGACAGCGTCACCGTCTTTCCCGACCGGTTTCGCGACAAGCCCAAGCTGTCGAAGCCAGTCGATTACAACCTGTTGATCGAAGCGGTGTCGCGGTTCCGCAAGAGCGATGCGCCGGACTGAGAAAGCCTCACCTACGACATGGTGCGATCGCCTATCAACCGGCTCGCAAGCTCGACCAGATGCCGGATCGGCGCAGGCTTCAGCAGAAAAGGCGCGCCATGGAAGACAGGCGACTGGAAGGCCGGATCGTAGCCCGAATGCACGACGAAAGGCACACCCGCCTCCTTGAGTCGAGCGGCGGCGGTTCCCCTTTGGCCGTCGAGCAATTGGATGTCGATGATGGCCAGATCGGGCTGGTTGTCGTCCAGCCAGGTCGCGGCTGCCCGTTCCGAGGCCACGCAGGCCACCTCGTAGCCGAGCGCTTTTAAGCCATCCGCCACGTCGCAAGCGATCAGATATTCGTCTTCAATGATCAGTGCCAGGGGCGCTTGCATGACGATTTCCTCTGACACGCTTACCTCCTCCTGGCACACGGCTTGTTGTACTCCGCCGGCCCGGGAAGCGCACGACGTTTCGTCCGCAAACGGCTGCGCGGCTGCCGATAGGATTCGGGCCGGCTTGGTCCAGGCCTGCGTCCTCGCCCCGGCTGAGCCGGATCACATCGAGGTCTGACAAGGCCGCGCGGGCCTCGAACAGGCGAAGAAATTCCGGCCTCAGCCCATCGCCGCGTGCGGCGGCAATCGCGTGCAGGGGCATAAAGGTCTTTATCGTCCGATCTTTCACAGACTTGCCTCCATCACAATGCGGCGGCCTTTTCCCGCCTTGCCTCATCGAAATCGACCGACAAGATTACGTCGCCGTCGCCGCCGCGAACCCGAACCGCCCAGCCGTCCCGCCGAGCTTCGGTAGCCGGATCGTCGAGAAGATCGATCGCCGAGCGCAACGCTTCATCATGAACAGCTTCGAGATTGGGCAATTCCACCCCTTCAAGCCGCCTCAAACTGCCACCCTCGCGATATTCGAATGTATAGAGATCCTGGCCCACGTCGGTTGGCCTCTCGACGGCGGGCCGGACGGCATCCACGGACCTGTCCTGGCTGCCTTGCGCAGACCGGCCGCCGAATGCCGCGCACTGAATCATCAACTCTTTGGCGCGATCGACAAGCGCGGCATCGCCGGGCAACGGGTCGGACACAACCATGGTGACAGCGATCTTTTCCCCGCCCTCGCCGAGAAATTCGATCGTCACGTTTCCAGGACCGGCATGTATCGCTGTGTCGAGAACTTGCATTCCTGCCTCTTCATCTCCCTGTCGAGGATACAAAGCTCCCCTGCTCCTGAAAGTTCCGCCGGAGTTCACGAATCGACTTGGATAGCAGCGCCCGACATCCCGCAACGCTCGCGATGAACTGCAAGGCAGCGCCTTATCGATATCCGTCTTAATGGCGCGGTTGGAACAGCGGGGCGGGAAGCAGGTTTGGAAACAAAGGAGGCGCCGAATGTCACCCAACCAACGCACGCCCGCCGAAGCCCGCGGCGAAATCCAGGCCGGCAGGACTCAGGACAAGACCCCTGGGTTCGACCCTGCGGCGGCGCCGCAGGAGACGGATGCCGAGGCCGGCGATGTCCCGACTTCCGCCAAGCCGGCAGGGCCGCGCGAACCGAGCTTCACCAACCAGGCAAGCTTTGCCAACGCGATGCGGCCGCCAGAGAACGCGCCCGGCCTGCAGCCGCGAAGGAACGGCCCGGTGCTGGTGATCGTGGCGCTGGTCGTCCTGGCCGCGGTTGTGTTTCTGCTCGCCGCGATCTTCCGCCAGGTATGAAAGGAACATCGTTCCCCGTCCCAGGTTTGATAGCGCAAGGAGGTAATTGCGATGCCGCGCTTGAGAAGTTTGTTTCGTCATCTATGGCGCTGGAAAGCGCAGCCGACCACGGACCCGTCTCCGGTGGACGCCATCGTGCGGCTGCTCCGCGACGCCGAAAGGCAAGGCAGATCCCGGCGTTCGGGATAACGGCTGAAAGCGTTCCTCGGCTAGCGTCTCCGGCGGATCGAGCAATCGCCGCAGTCAGTCCTCGTCATAGATATGCTCGTGGATGATGCCGAGGATCTGCAGCTTCACCGTTTCGCGGGCCTCCGGCCGCACGAAGGGCATTAGAAGGTTGACCGTCTCCTCCACCCGCCGCGGCAGGTCGGCGCTCGGATCGCTCAGATAACTGCCATGGGCGTACAGGTTTTCGGTCAGCTTCTTGTTCAGGTCGGAAAAGAGTCCCATGGTCATTGCTCCTTGCTGATCCAACAGCCGGAGCGCCCACGCGGTTCCCACTGCCGACGCCATTCGGGAACCCCGCGCCGGGGATGGCTACGATCTTGGAGCGACGCCCAGGCCGACGGACAGCCGCTCGATTGAGCGCAGCGCGGAATAGATGCGGCAGCCCGACCCCGCCTGCCGCGCGCCATTATAGGGCCTCCTCCCCCCAACGGCGCCAGGTTTTCGGCCTCTCAACCTTTCTGGCTGCGCTCGACGAACTTGTTGAAGCGGCTCGTTCCACCGCTGCCGGCTTTATCCTGATGCAGGAAGGCGAGATCGTTCTCGTCGAAGATGCGGAAGAATTCGTCCCATTCGATTGGCTCGAGCGTGTCTTCGGGCTCGCCGAAGTCGATGCGCAGAATGCCGCCCTTGCCTTTCGTGCGAACGACAGCCGGCTGGCCATTCCGTTCTTCTACCCACTTGCGGATTTCGTCGTGGTTGGTGGTCGTCTTGGCCTCGGACATGGACTTTCCTTTCTGCAGCGGGGACCCATGAGCGGTCCTAACGGCAGCCAAAAGGCAATGTTCCAGATGGTGGAACGGCTCCCTGTCGAAGCTGCGGCACCTCCTGCGACGGGAACTTTGTTGAAGCAGGGAACAAACCTTTTGCCGCGCAGTTCGGGGCGCCGGAGCCAAGTCCACAAGGGAGTCATCGTGAAACGTGTATTGGTTACGGGAGGTTGCGGCTTCATCGGCCGCCACGTCGCCCAGGAACTCACCGACCATGGCTATCAGGTGCGCCTGCTCGATGCGCTTATCGATCAGGTGCACGGCGCCGAAGCCATCAACCTCCCTGCGGGGGCGGAACTGATCAAGGGCGACGTGCGCGACCGCGACACTGTCGCCGAAGCGGTTTCCGACGCCGATGCCGTGATCCATCTGGCGGCCGAGGTTGGCGTCGGCCAGTCGATGTACGAGATCGCCCGCTATGTCGGCGCGAACGATCTCGGCACCGCGGTGCTGCTGGAGACATTGATCAAGCATCCGGTCGAGCGGATCGTCGTGGCGTCTTCCATGAGCATCTATGGCGAAGGCCTCTATCAGACTCCGGACGGCGAGCGGATCGACAATGCGCGCCGAAAGCCTGCCGATATAAAGGAGGGCCGCTGGGATTTGGTATCGGCGACCGGCCGACCACTGTCGCCTCTTCCGACGGACGAGGAGAAGCGGCCCGATCTCGCCTCGATCTACGCGCTGACCAAATATGCGCAGGAACGCGCGGTGCTGATCTTCGGCCAGGCCTACGGCGTCGATGCCGTTGCACTGCGCCTGTTCAACGTGTTCGGCGCCGGACAGGCGCTTTCCAATCCCTATACCGGGGTCCTCGCCAATTTCGCTTCGCGCCTCGCCAATGGCAAACAGCCGACGATCTTCGAGGACGGCGAGCAGAAGCGCGATTTCGTCCATGTGCGCGATGTCGCCACCGCGTTCCGCCTGGCGCTGGAGCAACGCCAGGCAGCCGGCCACGCCATTAACATCGGCAGCGGCCGCGCCTATTCGATCAGCGATGTGGCCCGGCTGCTTGCCAAGGCCATGGGCGTTCCGAAGCGCCCCGCCGAAATTCTCGGCAAGGCGCGCTCCGGCGACATACGCAACTGCTTCGCCGACATTGCCAAGGCGCGCGAATTGCTCGGCTTTGAGCCGAAGCATCGACTGGAAGATTCGCTCGGCGAATTCGCGGCATGGGTTCGCAACAGCGTCGTTATCGACCGGGGCGCCGACATGCGGCGCGAGCTGGAAGAGCGGGGATTGGTCTCATGACCCAGGGCCACCGGCATCCGCGCAAGGCACCGATAGCCGTCATTGGCGGCAGCGGCTTCATCGGCTCCAACCTGGCCGACAGCCTGCTATCCGACGGCGAGGCCGTGCTGGTCGTCGACAATCTCAGCCGCCCGGGCGTCGAGCAGAATCTCGACTGGCTGGCGCAAAAGCACGGCGACCGGCTGAGCGCCAAAATCGTCGACATACGCGATGCCGGCGCACTGGCAGCGGCGCTGGCGCCGGCAAAGGCGATCTTTCACCTCGCCGCCCAGACCGCCGTGACGACCAGCCTGACCGATCCCGCGCAGGATTTCGACATCAATCTCAAGGGCACGTTCAACGTGCTGGAGACCGCTCGCAGCACCGGCGCCCCGGTAGTCTTCGCCAGCACCAACAAGGTCTATGGCAGCCTGCCCCAGATCGCGGTGCGGCAAGCCGATGATCACTACGAGCCGCTCGACGAGAAGGTGCGTGCGAGCGGGGTCGATGAGAAGGTAGGCCTTGATTTCTGCACGCCCTATGGCTGCTCGAAGGGCGCGGCCGATCAGTATGTGCTCGACTATTCCAAATCCTACGGACTGCCGACAGCGGTGCTGCGCATGAGCTGCATCTACGGGCCGCGCCAATTCGGCACCGAGGACCAGGGCTGGGTCGCGCATTTTCTTCTCAGCGTCTTGTCCGGCCGGCCGATTACCGTTTACGGCGACGGCAGGCAGGTGCGCGACATCCTGCATGTGTCCGATGCCGTAGCCGCCTATCGCGGCGTGTTGGCCAGGATTGAGGCCCTCAAGGGCCAGGCGTTCAACCTGGGCGGCGGCCCGAGCAATGCGGTCAGCCTGCGCGTGCTGCTGGCGGAGATCGCCGACATGACGGGCAGCGATGTCGCGCTTCGCCACGACCGCGAGCGCGTTGGCGACCAACCCTTCTTCGTCGCCGACACGCGCAAGCTGCAAGCAGCGATCGGCTGGCAGGCGCGTGTCCCATGGCGCGAAGGCGTCAGCGATCTCGCCAGCTGGCTGCTTCGGCATCGGCTCCAACCGCACCCCGAAGCCGCGAGGTACGTCGCATGAAGGTAGCGCTGGTCAATCCTCATTGGACATACGAGCACAGCATCTATTTCGGCTGCCGCCAGCCGCATCTGCCGCTTGAGCTCGGCTATTCGAAGGCGATGCTGGAAGCCGAAGGGCACGACGTGCTGATGCTGGACGGCTTGCTGCAAGGGCTGGACAACGCCGCCCTTGCGGAAAGCGTTGCGGCTTTCGGACCGGACATGACCGTCGTGACAACCGCGCCGACCTATCTGTTCTGGCGCTGCGCGCCGCCCGAGCTGCGCGTGCCGGCGGAATTCCTCAATCATCTCGCCGGGCGCGGCGGACGCACGGTGGCGGTCGGACCGCATGGCTCGGCAACACCGGCGCCGACCCTGCGCAAGCTCGGCGTCGATGTCGTCGTGCGCGGTGAATGCGAGGAGGTCGTGACGGAGCTTGCACGGCATAGCGACTGGAGCAAGGTTGCGCATACGGCCCGGCTCCAGGACGACTTTCCAGTGTGCAATGGCGGGGTCCATGCCAGCCCGTTCGTCGATCATCCTGCGCTCGCTTGGCCATCCGACTGGATCGCCGCGCATGGCCACCACCACCACAGGTTCGATGCCCACCAGAAGGGCGCCGGCGCCGAGGTGGAAGCGTCGCGCGGCTGCCCCTATAATTGCAGCTTCTGTGCCAAGATCGATTTCCGCGATGCGTATCGGCGCAGGAAGCACGATGCCGTCATAGCCGAGATCGACGGTTTGATCGCTCAAGGGGTCGGCTACATCTATTTCATCGATGAAATCTTCCTGCCGCAGAAGGCGTTGCTGGAAGCGCTGGTCGACCGCGATATCCAGTTCGGTGTCCAGACCCGCATCGACCTGTGGAAGCCGGATCTGCTCAAGCTGCTCGGCGAGGCCGGCTGCGTCTCGATCGAAGCCGGCCTTGAAAGCCTGACCGTCGAGGGCCGTGCGATGCTCGCCAAGCGATGCCGGCTCGACACGGAGGATCTGGCCGCGCTTTTGGTCGATGCCCGTCGCCACGTGCCTTTCGTTCAGGCCAATCTGATCGGCGTGGTCGAGGACGACCCGGCGCTGGTGGACCATTGGCGCAAGCACCTCATCGATCACGGCGTTTGGGCGAACGAGCCCGTGCCGCTCTATCCCTATCCGAGTTCGCCCAGCTACCGCGAACTCTGGGGCGAGCCCGACGATATTGCCTGGGAGCGAGCGCATGAGCACTACCTCGCCTCCTTCCGATCCTTCAGCGACATCCAGGACCAGCGTCCGCATGCGCTGGCTGAGTTGGAGTCCTCATGCTGCAATCACTGACCCATCGTCCGCGGCGCATTCTGATGACGACCGACGCCGTCGGCGGAGTCTGGCGCTATTCGCTCGATCTGGCGCGAGAGCTGGCGGCCAGCGGCGACAGCATTGTGCTTGCCGGGCTGGGACCCGAGCCTTCCCCCGAACAGGCCCGGGAGGCGCGGTCCTTCGCCACGCTGGTTTGGCTGAAATGCCCGCCGGATTGGATGACGCGCGACACGAAAGATCTCGACCGGTTGCCCAGCGAATTGCAGGAGCTTGCGTCGGACTATGCAATCAATCTCATACACCTCAATGCGCCGGCGCAGGCAGCCGGTCTCGAACTGACTTGTCCGATCGTCGCGGTATCGCATTCCTGCGTGGTCACATGGCTGCATGCAGTGCGGGCGCAAGCGCCCGAGGGCGATTGGGCTTGGCAACGAGAGCGCAACCGGGCCGGATTCGACCGCGCCGAAGCCATTGTCGCGCCGAGCCGAAGCCATGCCGCCATGCTCGGAGCCTGCTACGGCCCGATCGCGGGCTTGAGCGTCGTCCACAATGGCGCGCTCCCCGGGCCGGCAGGCGCGCATCGCGAGTCCTTCGTTCTCGCTGCCGCCCGCTGGTGGGATGAGGGTAAAAACGGGTTGGCGCTCGATGCCGCGGCTGCCTTGTGCGGCCCTCCCGTTTTCGCCGCAGGCGAAACGGAAGGCCCGGACGGACAGCGCCTGTTCTTCGACAATTGCATCTCGCTCGGCTCGATCAGCCATTGCGAGGTTCGGCAATTGATGGCGCGGGCCAGCATGTTTGTCTCGCCGTCCATCTACGAGCCTTTCGGGCTGGCCGCTCTGGAGGCAGCCTCTGCGGGCACGCCCCTGGTGCTGGCGGACATCGCGACCTACCGCGAGATCTGGGACGGAGCAGCGACGTTCTTCGACGCGCGCGATCCCCATGCGCTTGCCGGCTGCATCGCCAGGCTCTCGCATGACGAAAGCTTGCGGCGCCATTTCGGTCAGCGCGCCGCCCGACGAGCGCGCAAATTCTCGCTCAGCGCCCAGACGGCGCGGATGCGAGAGGTCTACGATCGGGCGGCGACGGCCATGGCAGGGCTTTGACCATGCGCTTCCTGTTTTACACCCACTCCGCCGTTTCCGACTGGAATCACGGCAACGCGCATTTCCAGCGCGGCATCATGCGCGAGCTCGTCGCGCGCGGACATGAGGCGGTCGCGTTGGAACCCGCCGACGGCTGGAGCCGATCGAATCTGCTCGCCGAGCAAGGCCCTTTCGCTGTCGAGCGTTTCCGCAAGGATTTCCCGGAGCTGATGGCGCTGACCTATGGCCCCGGCTTCGCGCATGAAGCCTGGCTCGCCGGCGCGGATGTCGTGATCGTCCACGAATGGACGGACAAGGATCTTGTCGCGCGCATCGGACAGGCGCGAGCCTATGGCAATTTCACGCTCCTGTTCCACGACACTCATCACCGCGCCGTATCGGCGACGCAGGCGATAGCGGCACTTCAGCTCGAGCATTATGACGGAGTGCTGGTCTTCGGCGAGGTGCTGCGCGAGAGCTATCTTCGCGCCGGCTGGGGCAAACGGGTCTTCACCTGGCATGAGGCGGCGGACGACCGGCTGTTCAAGCCGTGCCCGGATGTCGAGCCCGTCTCCGACCTCGTCTGGATCGGCAATTGGGGCGACGACGAACGCAGCGCCGAGATCGCCGAGTTCCTGATCGAGCCGGCGAGCGCTCTCGCGCTGTCGGGAACCGTGCACGGCGTGCGCTATCCGACCGACGCCCGAGCTGCGCTTGCCGAGGCAGGGCTGCGCTATGATGGCTGGATTGCCAATGCCGACGTGCCGAAGAGCTTCGCCAGGCATCGCGTCACCATGCACATCCCCCGCCGGCCTTATCGGGAGAGCCTGCCCGGCATTCCGACCATACGCATGTTCGAGGCGATGGCCTGCGGCATTCCGCTGATCTCGGCGCCATGGTCGGATGTCGAAGGACTGTTCCGTGCCGGCACGGATTTCCTGTTCGCCCGAAACGGCGCCGAGATGCGGGATCACCTTCGCGACGTGCTGAACGACAGCCAGCGTGCGGAGGCGCTGGCTGCGTCCGGCCGGGAAACCATCCTTGCGCGCCACACATGCCGGCACCGCGTCGACGAGTTGTTCGACATCCTAGCCGCATGCGGCAATCGCGAGGTCGCTGAAATCAAACCTGCAAGGGAGGCCGTTGCATGAAGATCGCCTTTTACGGATCGAGCCTTCTGTCGTCCTACTGGAACGGCGCGGCCACCTATTATCGGGGCTTGCTCAAGGCGTTGTCGAAGCGCGGCTATGACATCGTCTTCTATGAACCCGATGTCTACGATCGCCAGAAGCATCGCGATATCGAGGCGCCGGACTGGTGCAGCGTCGTCGTCTATGAGCCGACAGCGCATGCGCTGATGCAGGTCGCCTCGCGCGCCGCGCAGGCAGACGTCGTGGTCAAGGCAAGCGGCGTCGGCTTCGAGGACGAGGCGCTGCTGCATGCAGTTCTCGACAACGCTCGCCCGGATGCGCTGACCGTATTCTGGGACGTCGATGCGCCGGCGACCCTAAGCGAGCTGCGCAATCATGCCGAACACCCGCTGCATGAGGCGTTGAAGAGGATCGGCCTTGTGCTGACCTATGGCGGCGGCGATCCCGTGGTTTGGGACTATCGCGCGCTAGGCGCCGCGGAATGCGTGCCGATCTACAACGCGCTCGATCCTGAGACACATCATCCGGTCGCCGCGAATCCGCGCTTTGCCTGCGACCTGGCTTTCCTCGGCAATCGGCTGCCCGACCGCGAGGCGCGCGTCGAGGCCTTCTTCCTCGATCCGGCCCGTGTGCTTGGCAGCCAACGCTTCCTGCTCGGCGGATCCGGCTGGGGCGACAAGCCCTTGCCGGCGAACGTTTCGTGGCTCGGCCATGTCGGTACGCGCGATCACAACGCTTTCAACGTGACGCCGAAGGCGGTGCTCAACATCAGCCGCGACAGCATGGCGGCCAACGGGTTTTCGCCCGCGACACGTGTCTTCGAAGCGGCGGGCGCGGGCGCATGCCTAATCACCGATGCCTGGCTCGGCGTCGAGTTGTTCCTGACCCCAGGCGAAGAGATCCTGGTCGCACGGGACGGCGCCGACGTCGCCGAGATCGTGCGCACGCTGACCCCGAAACGGGCGAAGGCGATCGGCGCCGCAGCGCTGCGGCGCGTTCTGGCCGAGCATACCTACACGCTGAGAGCCCGGCTGGTGGACGACATCTTCAAGGCGCATTTCGAGCGCCGGGCAATGGAGGCCGCGGAATGACGAAACCGCTCGACATCGTTTTCCTCGGACTTTCGTTATCCTCATCCTGGGGCAACGGCCACGCGACGACTTTCCGGGGACTGCTGCGCGCGCTCAACGAGCTCGGCCATCGCGTCACCTTCCTCGAACGCGACGTGCCCTGGTATGCGCATCACCGGGACCTGCGCGACCCCGATTTCTGCGACTTGCGCTACTACCAGACAGTCTCCGAGCTGCCCCGCAATCACCGGCAGGAGTTGCAGCGGGCCGACGCGGTGGTGATAGGCTCCTTCGTGCCAGAAGGCAGGGCCATCATCGACGACCTCGCTTCGCTGTGCACTGGACAGTTCTGCTTTTACGACATCGACACGCCAGTGACGCTGGCGCGGGTTGCCGAGGACGATTGCGATTACCTTGCCCGCAGGCAGATCCCCTATTTCGACGTCTACTTCTCCTTCACCGGCGGACCGACGTTGCAGCGTCTCAGATCGGAGTTCGGCGCCCGCCGAACGGAGCCGCTCTACTGCTCGGTCGATCCAAAGCGGCACCATCGCACCAGAGACGCGATCGAATGGGATCTCGGCTATCTTGGAACATACAGCGCCGACCGGCAGCTCGCCCTCGAAACGCTGCTGCTGGAGCCGGCGCGGCGCCTGCCGGAGCGCCGCTTCGTCGTCGCCGGCTCGCAATATCCGTCCGATATCGCCTGGCCGGACAATGTCGAGCGGATCGAGCACCTACCGCCCGCCGAACATGCCGCCTTCTACAGCCGCCAGCGTTACACGCTGAACCTTACGCGCGCGTCGATGATCGCGGCAGGATGGTCGCCCAGCGTGCGGCTCTTCGAGGCCGCTGCCTGCGGCACACCGATCATCAGCGACCGCTGGCCCGGTCTCGATAGCTTCTTCCCGGAATCGACGATCGAGACCGCAGCCAGTGCCGGCGACGTGCAGGAAATCCTCACAGCCAAATCGGAGCGGGCCAGACTCGATATGGCCCGTTCGGCACGCGAGGCGGTGCTTGCAAGCCACACCGGCGGCGCTCGGGCGCGTGAATTCGTTCAGGCTTTGACCCAGTCTGTCCATGCGCGCGCGGCGATCGATCTGAACGTGGAAAGTGCAGCATGAAAAGCAGACAGGAGACTTTGCAGATGCGGCGATCAAGAAGGGTTCAGCAGACACAGACGGCGCTTGTCGCCGGCGGTGCCGGTTTCCTCGGTTCGCATTTATGCGAGGCCTTGCTTCACGAAGGGTATCGCGTCATATGCGTCGACAACTTTCTTACCGGCCGAATGGAGAATGTCAGCTCGCTGATCGGCCAAGCCCGGTTCCGGCTGATCGAGCAGGACGTTTGCGTCCCGCTGGAACTCGGCGAGACTGTCGACCGCGTTTTCAACCTGGCCTGCGCGGCATCGCCGCCCCGCTACCAGGCCGATCCGGTCCACACCACGCGCACCTGTGTGATCGGAACGCTCAATCTGCTCGAGCTCGCCGCAAGCAACGGCGCCCGCTTCGTGCAGGCGTCGACCAGCGAAGTCTACGGCGATCCGGAACAGCACCCACAGCGCGAGGACTATGTCGGCCACGTCAACTGCACAGGGCCGCGCGCCTGTTATGATGAAGGCAAGCGCACCGCGGAGACGCTCTGCTTCGATTATCTGCGGGCCGAGATGGCCGATATTCGCATCGCCCGCATCTTCAACACCTATGGTCCCAGAATGGACCCGGCCGACGGCCGCATCGTGTCCAACCTGGTCATGCAAGCGATCGAGAAACGACCGCTGACGATATTCGGCGACGGCCGGCAAACCCGATCATTCTGCTATGTCAGCGACATGATCGAAGGATTGCGGCGCCTTATGGATGTCGATCCCAATCCGCGACAGCCGGTCAATCTGGGCAATCCCGGCGAGTTTTCGATCCTCGAACTGGCAAGGCTGGTTCGGGAACTGACCGGCACCAAATCGCCCGTGAAATTCCTGCCCTTGCCGCAGGACGACCCGCGCCGCCGGCGGCCCGACATAGGCCGCGCAAGGGCGCTTCTCGGCTGGTCGCCCAAGGTGCCTCTCAGGCAAGGCCTGCTGCAAACCATAGCCTTTTTCTCGAGCCTCGACGACCTCGCGATAGAGCCCATCGCTCCGGTCAACAGGACTGAGGCCGGAAAAGTTCGGAACCTTCAGCTCTGAGGCGGTGGCTTCTTTCGCCGTAGCGGAACAACCGACCGGGATTGCGGTTGGACATGACAACCGTCATGGAGAAGAACTGTGCAGCCGAAGCGACCAATCAAGGACATCGACCAGATGGCGGCCGCCGAAACCGCCGCGTTCCTGCGGCGAGCCTCCATCACCTATCTCGAATGTTGCGTCAGCCTCATGATGACACATCTGCAGCGCGAGGAAGTGGCCACAATTCTGGAACAGGAAGCGGACATGCTGCGCAGGCTGGACTGATCAGGTCCTCGCGCGCTCGATAAAACGCGAAAGCCCGGTTTGGTAGCGGTCGGCGGCGCGCGTGGCTCTTACTCGCTCATCGCCGTGTGTCGACTGTCCGGCCATCGTCCATAGCCCAAGCTGGAAGGCGAGATAGCAGGGCTCCATGTAATCCACCAAAGAATGATCGACGGCACGCGACATTTGTGCCTCGATGTCTTGGATCAGCTTCGAAAGCTCGGCGTCGGAAAGCTCATATTCCACCGTCGCGCCTGCAATGTCCCACGCTATGTCCTGACAGCCGACAATGTCATGCGAGCGGCAATGGTCGACGGCGTCCGTCTTGAGCAGGGTTCCCTCCGGGCGAACCAGAAACTCCCACGGGTGCAGCCGTCCGTCGATCTCGATTCTCCGCAGGAAGGGATGTGAGGAGTGGCGGGCGAACCAACCCGTTAATGCTTCGGCCGGCCCTTCCCCCAAGGCTTCCCTGCAGTTTTGCACGGCCATGTCCGCAAGCCCATCCAGCGAGGCGCCGGCCTCTTCGGTCGGCAACGCGGCAGCGCGCCAGCCGAGATAGCGTCCAAGCCATTCGACCAGCAGGTCCCTGGCCAGCTCTGTCCGATCCAGCCTGTCCGCCTCTGTCCAACGCTCGATCAGGAAGCCGTGGCAGAGTCCGGCGGGCTGCGTTCCAAAACCGGCCCTGTGCACCGACCTAGCCGTGTGCAGCTTGTGCTGGCCGGTCCCGCCGAGACCGGCGAACTTGACCAACCAACGCTCCGTGCCCGCCAGTGCCATGAATTTTCGCCGCTCAAAGCCGGCAAACACCGGAGGCCAATGCTCCGGTGGCGTGGAAATATGCTTGCGCCATTCGCCGCCGGAAATCTCGCAGAGTTCGACATCGGCCTTGCCGAGCAGGTTCGCCACCCAGTGGCGAAGATTCGGCGCGACCCATCCATCGAAGGCCGCTTCGAAATCCGCGACGTGACGCGAGCAGTGGCTCCAAATAGCCTGCATGTCTGCCGAAGCTTGCACGCCCGGCCCGCCGCGGTGGCTCGGGAACAGATGAATGCGCTCCTGGTCGATGCCCTGCCGGCGCAGCCAGGCAACGACAGCATGAAAGGAACTGCCGGAGAGGCCCGGACCTTCATCAACGATGGCAAATTTGGCGTGAGCTCTGTCGCGCCAGCCGCCGAGGAGTTCGGGCGCGGCGCATATGTGGCGGCTAAACGGGTGCCCGATCGGCCGTACACTGACAGGAGGCGGCGCATGCAGCGCGGCGGCGACCATCGCCGCGAGGCCGAGACCGATGCCGCGGATCCCGATGACGCAGGTGTTTGCGTCGAGGCCCGACTGCAGCGCCGCAAGCAGATAGGTTTCCGGATATAGCGCATAAAGCGCGTAGCCTTCGGCCGGGCCCGTGATTATTTCGCTGCTACAATCGATGGTGGCAAGCTTCGCAAGCAGCAACGGGTCGAGCGCTCCGCTCCGGACAAATCCTTGTTGCCAGGATCGCAGCACTTCCTCCGACAACTCGACGAGAATTTCCGACCCCAGCTTCTGTGTCGACGAATTGCAATCGGCACCCCTGGTGTCGAATTCCGCATCGGCAAGGCCTTGCACAAGTTCGGAGGCGCTGACGAAAAGATGGACCACGGCGGTGTGACGTTCGATACCGGCGGGCAGATCGCCGAGTGCTGCCGCTGCGGCCAAGGCAGCTTCCCTCAGCTGTTGTGCGCTGCGCGTTCGCTTGTGGTCGCCGAAGACGATCATGCGGCTCCTATCCCGCTGTCTGGCCGCCAACGCGAAGCGGCGCCTCTTTGATCCGAGATCCGGCTCAGCAATTTTTCGCGGCGCGAAGGAACATTCGAGGTCGCTCCCGGTTCGGCGCGAGGAACTTACCTTCAGCAAAGAGGCAGCGGTTTCGTGACATCGAAGAAAGTTCGCATCGGCATCGTTGGCGTGGGCAATTGCGCGTCATCTCTTGTGCAAGGTCTCTCCTACTATCGCCACGCCAACGGCAACGAGCCGATCCCCGGGCTGATGCATGCCGACCTCGGCGGCTATCATGTCGACGACATTGAGGTCGTCTGCGCCTTCGATGTCGCGAAAAACAAGGTTGGGCGCGATGTGGCGGAAGCGATCTACACCGCGCCCAACAACACCTTCCGTTTTGCTGATGTCGCGCCGACCGGCGTCCGTGTGGAGCGCGGCCCAACACTCGACGGCATCGGCAAATATCTCCGGGACGAGATCGAAGAGTCGGATGAACCGGTCGCAGACGTAACCGGCCGGCTGCGGGGGAGCGGGGTCGAGGTGCTGATATCCTATCTTCCGGTCGGCTCCGAACAGGCGACGCGCTTCTATGCCGAATGCGCGCTTGAGGCCGGCTGCGCCTTCGTCAATTGCATTCCTGTCTTCATCGCCTCGCGGCCGGAATGGCGCCAGCGCTTCGAGGAGCGCGGTCTTCCCCTCGTCGGCGACGATATCAAGAGCCAGGTCGGCGCAACAATCGTGCACCGGCTGCTCGCCAATCTCTTCCGGGAGCGCGGCGTGCGCATCGATCGCACCTATCAGCTCAACTTCGGCGGCAACACCGACTTCCTCAACATGCTTGAGCGCGAGCGGTTGGAATCGAAAAAGATTTCCAAGACGCAATCCGTCACCAGCCAGATCGACGTCCCGCTCGAGGCCGGCAACATCCATGTCGGTCCCAGTGACCATGTCCCGTGGCTGACTGACCGCAAATGGGCCTATATACGGGTCGAAGGCACCACCTTCGGCGGCGTGCCGCTCAATGCCGAGCTCAAGCTGGAGGTCTGGGATTCGCCCAATTCCGCGGGGGTGGTCATAGACGCCGTCCGCTGCGCAAAGCTGGCCCTCGACCGTGGCATTGCCGGCGCGCTCACAGGTCCCAGCAGCTACTTCATGAAGTCGCCGCCCCAGCAGTTCACCGACGCCGAGGCGCGCCTGCGCACATTGGCCTTCATCGCCGGCGGGGACGAGCCGTTGCTCGATGCCGCCGAATGACCACGACTTTCTTTCTCATCCGCCATGCGGCTCATGATCATGTCGGGTGCTACCTGGCCGGGCGGCTCGATGGCGTTCGCCTCGGCGAGGCCGGACAGGCGCAGGCGCTGCATCTCGCGCGCCGCATGGCGCGCGAGCCGCTCGCTGCCATCTTGAGCAGTCCGCGCGAACGCACGCTGGAGACCGCGAAGCCGATCGCGATCGCCTGCGAGGTCGAGAAGATCGCGATCTGCAAAGAACTCGACGAGATCGATTTCGGCGAGTGGTCCGGCAAGACCTTCGAAGAACTGAACGGCGACGCAAGCTGGCGGCTTTGGAACGACCAGCGCCAGAGCGCCCGCACGCCGAGCGGCGAGACGATGCTGGATGTCCAACACAGGATCGTCGGCCTGATGGATGCGTTGCGCGAGAATGGGCAGGGTCAGTGCATCGCTCTTATCAGCCACGCCGACGTCATCAAGGCGGCCGTCTGCGCGATTCTCGGCCTGCAGCTCGGCGACTGCTTCCGCTTCGATATCGCGCCGGCCTCGATCACCACAGTCGTTCATGGCGACTGGGGTTCCAAGCTCATCCGCCTCAACGAACTCCCCTGACGGAGCGGCTGGCGATGCGCATGGTCATATTCGGTCTCACCGTCACGTCCTCATGGGGCAACGGCCATGCCACGCTCTGGCGCGGGCTGATAGGCGCTCTGGCCCCATTTGGCTGGTCGATCAGCTTCTTCGAGCGCGACACGCCCTATTACGCCGGTGCCAGGGACCTCGACCGGCTCGATGCTTGCAACATCATTCTCTACCCGGACTGGGAGAGTATCCGCCATGAGGCTGAGGCTGCGATACGGCAGGCCGACGTGGTGATAGTCACCTCTTATTGTCCGGACGCCGTGAGGGCCTCGCGGCTCGCCAACGAGAGCTGCCGCGGGCTGAAGGTGTTCTACGACCTCGATACACCGGTAACGCTGGCGAGAATCGAGCAAGGTGACTATCCGGCCTATTTCGAGCCGGATGGCCTGCGCGATTTCGACCTGATCCTGAGCTATACCGGAGGACCGGCGATCGATGCGCTGAAGGGTATTCTCGGCGTGCGCCATGTCCTGCCGCTATACGGACATGTCGACCCCAACCGGCACCGGCCGGCCCGGCCACGGTCCGAGTTCGCCGGCGACCTCTCCTATCTCGGAACCTATGCCGAGGACCGGCAGGCGGCCGTGGAAAGACTGCTCGTAGCTCCAGCGGCCCAACTGCCGAACCGCCGCTTCATCATCGGCGGCGCACAATATCCAGCGGACTTTCCATGGAGCGGCAATATCTTCTTCGTCAGGCACCTGCCGCCGGCGGATCACCCCGCCTTCTTTTCCTCCTCGCGCCTGACGCTGAACGTCACCCGCGAGGCGATGGCGCGCAAGGGCTGGTGCCCGTCAGGCCGGCTGTTCGAGGCAGCCGCCTGCGGCGCCGCGATCATCTCCGACGATTGGGCCGGCCTCGACAGCTTCTTCACGCCCGGCAGCGAGATTCTGTTGGCACACACCACCGGCGATGTCGTCGCCGCGCTTGGCCTGTCGGACAACGAAATCGAGGCGCTTGGCCGCCGCGCCCGTGAACGCGTCCTCGACGAGCACACGTCCGCGCACCGCGCCGCCGAACTCGATCGCGTCTTGAACGCCGCCGCGTCCATGGCAGGTGGAGCAATGGAGGAAGCCGTCTGATGTTGGGGATCGTGCCTGCCGCGGGCCGCGGCAGCCGCATTCAGCCGCTGGGTTTTTCCAAGGAGCTGCTGCCGGTCGGCAGCCGGCTGGACGGGCAGACCGAGCGCCCCTGCGCGGTGAGCGAATATCTGGTGCGGCGGATGGTCCGAAACGGCGTCGACCGCATCTGCTTCATCATCGGTTCCGGCAAGTCGGACATTCTCGAATATTATGCCGCGGGTTACGACACCGCCGCAGCAATCTTCGTCGCGCAGCCCTCCCCGATCGGACTGTGCGATGCGATCTTCCGTGCCGAGCCGCTGGTCACGCCGGAAGAAACGGTCCTGATCGGCCTGCCGGACACGATCTGGTTCCCCGAGGACGGCTTCTGCCGGCTGGCCGACGACCGGCTGTCCTTTCTGATGTTTCCGGTCGATCGCCCGGAACTCTTCGATGCCGTCGTCCTGGATCAGAGCGGACGTGTCGAGCAAATCCAGGTCAAGCAAGCTGATGCCGCAACAAACTGGGTCTGGGGCGCCTTCAAGATGCCTGGCCGTATCTTCCACCAGCTCGCGGCACTGTGGCGCCAGCGCGACGGCTTCGACGAGTATTTCGGCACGCTGATCAACGCCTATCTCGCAGCCGGAGGCGAGGCTTACGGCGTCAAGGCCGGAACGGCCTATGTCGACGTCGGCACTTTCGATGGATATCGCACGGCGCTCAGGCTGCTCGAAAGCAACGATGTCGTTGAAGATGAGACCCCGCCGATGTTCGCATCGCAAGATCTCTCAACGGTGCCAACCCTTCCAGGCGAAGGAGCTTAGCCATGCTGCATTCCAGCACGGAAATACGCCGCCGCATCGACGCACTGGGACCGTGGTTCCACAATATGGAGCTTGCGGGCGTGGAAACCGCGCCGGATCATTTCCTCGGCAATTATCCCCTGATCAAATGGCGCAAATTCGCGGATGCCATTCCGACTGACCTTTCGGGCATGTCCGTGCTCGATATCGGCTGCAACGCCGGCTTCTATTCGATCGAGATGAAGAAGCGCGGCGCCGATCGCGTGCTCGGCATCGATTTCGACCAGGCCTACCTCGCCCAGGCGCGCTTCGCCGCCGAGATCGCCGACTGCGATATCGAATTCCGGGAAATGTCCGTCTACGACGTCGGGGCGCTTGGCGAGCGCTTCGACATCGTGCTGTTCATGGGTGTGCTCTACCACCTGCGCCATCCGCTGCTGGCGCTCGACCTGATCCGTGCGCATGTCGCAGGCGACCTGATGATCTTCCAGTCGATGCAGAGGGGCAGCGGGGAAGTCCTGCCGCTCGAACAGAACTACCATTTCTGGACACGCGACCTCTTCGATCGACCTGAATTTCCGAAACTGCACTTCATCGAGCATCGCTATGCGGACGACCCGACCAACTGGTGGATTCCAAACCGCGCCTGCACCGAAGCGATGCTGCGCAGCGCCGGCTTCGAAATCGTGCTGCACCCTGAGGACGAGGTCTATTTCTGCCGTGCGGCGGGCAATCCGGCCGACGGCGCCGCCGTCTATCCCGCGAAAGGAGAGGCCGATGATTGAAGCCGCGATGATCTGGAACGAGCCCAACAACAAATCGCATTGGGATCCCGAGCTCGATCCGGACTGGAGCCGTTTTGCCTCGATGGCAATCCTGGCCGCCGATGCGATCGACCGGGAAAACCCGGCCGTCACGAAGGTGCTGGGCGGTATTTCGCCGATCGATGCCGGCTTCATGACACGCATGAAGGATTTCGGCGTGCTCGACCATGTCGACGCCGTCGCGGTGCATGGCTTCCCGCTCGACTGGAATCTCTGGCAAATCGACGAATGGCCGCAGAAGCTCGGCGAGATCGCCGCCATCACCGATCTGCCGATCTGGGTCAGCGAAGTCGGCGTGTCGACCTTCGGCGCCGAGGAGATCCAGCTCTGGGGCCTGCGCCGCACGGCCGAGTTGCTGCTTGGCATCGCGCCGCGGGTGCAGTGGTACAGCCTCTATGACCTGCCGCGTTCGTGGGAGGCGACGACGCGCCATCGCGAGGCGGAAGGCTCGTCCTATTACAGGCACTTCTACATGGGCCTGCTGCGCGAGGACGGCACGCCTAAGCCGGCGCTTGAGGAGTTCGTGCGCCACACCCCGCAAATGGGCCTGGTACAGTGGTTCCATTTCGAGGACCATCGGCTGGATGATGCCGTTGCCTGGATGCACCGACTGGGCGTGACGCACCTGCGCACTGGCCTGTCCTGGGCGGACAGCTTCCGGCCGAACGCGCTGGACTGGTTCGATCGCCAGATGGAAGCGCTCGCCGACTTCAACGTCACGGTGACCTTCTGCTTCACGCCCGAGCACCGCGGTCTCCAGCCCCACCACACAAGTCCGCCGCAGGTGCCCGAGGAATTCGCCGAATTCTGCGCCGCGATGATCCGCCGCTACGCTCCTGCGATCAGCGACGACATGACACGAACGCGGCGCGTGTCGGCGGCATGGTGAATTCCGGCTCGATCGGCGATGACACTGACTGTCCTCAACGTCGCCTACCCCCTCGCGCCTGTCGGGCCGGATGCGGTCGGCGGCGCCGAGCAGGTGCTGTCGGCGCTGGACCGGGCGCTGGTTGAGAAAGGCCACCGGTCGGTTGTCGTCGCCTGCCATGGGTCAAAGACGGCCGGCGTCCTGGTGGAAACACCGGCCGAAGCAGGCGTGCTCGATAAGGCGGCGAAGGACCGGGCCCAGCAGGCGCATCGCGACGCGATCGCGGCCGCCCGGGCGCGCTGGCCTATCGACGTCGTTCACCTCCACGGTATCGACTTCGACGCCTATCTGCCCACCGACGGCCCAACCCTGGTGACGTTGCACCTGCCGCTGGGCTGGTATCCCTCCGAAGTGCTTGCGCCGTCGCGCGAGGAGCTGTGGCTGCACGCGGTCTCAGAGGCGCAGCACAGGACGGCGCCGGCAGGGTCGAGACTCGCGAAGCCTATTCCGAACGGCGTCGATATCGATGCGCTGAACGAGCCCCGGGTGCGGCGCGATTTCGCTTTGGTGCTCAGCCGCATCTGCCCCGAAAAGGGCATCCATCTCGCAATCGAGGCAGCCAAGCGCGCCGGCACTCCCCTGGCGATCGCCGGCCAAGTCTATCCCTACGAGACCCATTTGCGCTATTTCGCCGACGAGGTCCGTCCTCGCCTCGATCGGCAGCGGCGTTTTCTCGGGCCGCTGGGGTTTCGCGCCAAACGGCGGCTGCTGAACGCCGCCCGCTGCCTGGTCGTCCCCAGCCTTGCCGCCGAAACAAGCTCGCTTGTCGCAATGGAGGCGCTTGCCTGCGGCACGCCGGTCGTCGCTTTCCCGAATGGCGCCCTTCCCGACGTCGTCCAGCATGGCAGAACCGGATTTCTGGTCAATGACGTCGAGGAGATGGCTAAGGCCATCGTCCATTCTGGAGCGCTGGACCATGAGACCTGCCGGGCCGAGGCGCGCCGCCGCTTCTCGCTTGAGCGCATGGTCACATCCTACATGGATGCTTACGAAGCGCTGGCGAAGCTTGGCACCCGCCGCGCCTTGCTGGGGACCGCCTGATGGGCGGTCTGCGCACCGAGATCATTCGCGATCCCGGGACGTTCGAGGACCTTGAGCCGTGCTGGTGGCAGCTCTGGGGACGGAGCATCTCGGCCACGCCGTTCCAGTCTCCTGCCTGGCTCATCCCCTGGTGGCGTACATTCGCGCCAGGCGATCTCACCGCAATTGCCGTGTGGAGCGGAGACGAACTCGCCGGACTGGCGCCGCTCTATATCGAAAGGCATGATGGCGGTCAGCGCATGCTCCCCATCGGAATTTCGCTGAGCGACTATCTCGACATTTTGTGCACGCCGGAACTGGAGGCGGAGACTGAGGCCGCCATAGCCGAAGCGGCGCTGTCGCTGGAATGGTCGCAGTGGATCCTGCCCGATCTCTCGGCCGACGCCATATCGCTGAGCCTTGAGCTGCCGAATGCCGAAGAGCGCCGATCGATGGCGCACGCGGCCTGTCCTGTGCTGTTGCTCGACGGCGATCGGACTCTGGCCCGCTCGGTTCCGGCGAGACGGAGGCGTCAGTTGCGCCGCGCCGAGAGAGCTGCCCGGCGAAGAGGAGCCGTCATTGTCAGCCGCGGCGAATCCGATCCGCAGACATTTCTCGACAGGCTCATCCGACTGCATGGCGCGCGCTGGACCCGCCATGGCGGTGGCGTCCTGTCCGACACGGCTGTGGAATTTCATCGCCGGGCCCTGCCGCGGCTTGCCGATAACGGCATGGCGCGATGCTTGACGATCCAGATCGACGATGCCGTCGTCGGCGCCTATTACGGTTTTCATCACCGCGACCGGGCCTATGCCTATCTTGGCGGTTTCGATCCGGCCTATGCCGACGAAAGCCCCGGCGCGATTCTGATCGGGCATGCCATCACCGGAGCCGCCAGCGAGGGCGCGCTGGAGTTCGATTTCCTGCGCGGCAGGGAAGGTTACAAATATGGCTGGGGCGCGAAGGACCGCTGGACGGCGCAGAAGGTGTGGACCAGGAGCGCGTCGCCGTGAACGTCGCGAGCCAACCCGGTGCGATTGCCAGGCGCTTGCTCGAGGATTGCATGACGGACGGCCTTTCCGTCGACAACGCGCTGGCCAGATTGGCCGTTTATACCGACAAGACGACCAGCGTGGCGCAATTGGCGGATATCGCGCTGGACATGCGTCCAAGCCATGCTCCCCGGCGATGCTGGCTGGAGGAGGTCGCCACGATGCTTCGTGGCAAGGCGGACGCCTTCGACAAGGTCCGCAGAGCGGCTGCCTGCGTGTCGCATGACTGGCCGGATAGCGAACCGACCGCCATGACCGTCAAACGGCTGGCCGGCAGCTTCGATCGGGCGGCCGCCATATCTCCCGCGGCCAGCGTCCAGTTGTCCTCGCTTGGCGACGAGCACAGGCTGTCGACCACCACCGCCGAGATTGTCGCATGGCTGGAACAGCAGGGTTTCCTTGGTGCCCATAAGCACATACTCGACATCGGCTGCGGCATCGGGCGTCTCGAACATGCGCTCGGCACCCACGCAGGATATGTCATCGGCATCGATATTTCGTCGCGGATGATCGAGATCGCGCGCCGGCGATGCGCCGGCCTTGCCAATGTGGAATTTCACCTGACCTCAGGCCTTGATCTCGGTGATTTCGCCGATGCAAGCTTTGACGGCGTGCTGGCCCTGGACAGTTTTCCTTACCTGGTGCTCGCCGGGATTGCCGAGCGGCATTTCATCGAGATCGCGCGCGTGCTGCGGCGGGGAGGAATGGCAGCGATCCTCAACTATTCCTATCGGACATCGCCGGGTATCGATTCCGGCGACATCAGCCGTCTTTCTCATGCATGCGGCATGGACCTCGTGGTCGACGGCGAAATGCCGTTCGGCAGTTGGGACGGCATGGTCTTTCTTGTCCGTCGTGACGGCGGAACATAACGCACCGGCGGCAGTTCGGTCACCGAACAGTTCCAGGCCAGCAGAACAGGGAGAAGCAGATGGCATCCGGCGGTAAGAAACAGATGGGCCGCGGCAGCCAGGGCAAGGGTTCCGGAACCGGAGCCAAGACGACGCTTGCAAAGGACATGGTCGGCGAGAACGACGTGCTGTCCAACCGGGACAAGAAGCAGCACACCGAGCAACGAGGTCTGGACGGCAACCGGATCAAATCCGATCAGTATCAGGATCACGCTGCGAACCGCCTTCCCAAGGATTGAGCTGATGTTTCCAGATCACCTCTTGCCGCAAAATCCGGGGACAACGGACCGGAAACCCCACAGCCTGCGGCAAGCGCCTTGCATAGGCCGGTCGGCTATGCCTCTGTGAGATTTGAAGGGGCCTCTGTTTGTTAAGAGAATGCCATGTCTCACAGGAGTCAGCGCGACCTTTGCGCCCAGGTAATCCAGAGCTTGGACCAGGAGATCGCATCGCTGCTGAACGCTATCGAGCGGGAGGAGGTCCCTGACCGGCTGACAAGGCTTGCACTCGAACTGCAGAACGCTCTGATCGAAAAGCGCAAAGGCGACATAACGGGTGAGCGCGGTTGAAGATGTCACCAGCAAGGATGCAGCATTCCTTGGAGTCGGGAAGGCGTCGATATCGCCCGCTGTCGCGTGATCGGTGGAACCTTAACATAAGTTAGTCGTTGTAGCCGATTGGGGATCATCCCGATGGCTGGCAGAACTCCGGAAGTGGACGAACTCGTTCGGCGTCTGGTCGCGCAGACGGGCATCACCGAAGCGCAAGCGCTCGAACTTGTTTCTCTGCTCGGCCTGAATTGGGCCTCGTTGATGAGAGAGGCCAAAGTCATGACAGCAGCCCAGCGCCGGTAGGATTTGGCTGGGCTTAGCGCCTTGCGCCCTCTGTATCCCAATGATCGTCCGAAAGTTGACGTCGTGGCTCGATCAGCGCCTGCGGCGAGCTTTCTCCGAGGAATTCCAGAACGCCGGCACGGGCGCGGTTGAGGCGGCTTTTGACGGTGCCGACAGCGCAACCGCATATTTGCGCGGTTTCTTCGTAGCTTACGCCCAGTACGCCGATCAGCATCAAGACCTCACGCTGATGGGACGGCAGCTTCTGGATGGCTTGATGCACTTCCCTGCTTTGCACGGACCAATCCTGGGACGGTTCCGAAATCGGCCGGCTGGAGGCGCAGTCGAGCAGCCCGGGGGCCTCCCTGGCCGCCGCTTTGACACGCGTGTAGTGCGTGTTGCGCATGATGGTGAAGAGCCAGGACTTCAGGCGCGTGCCGGGCTCGAATTTGTCCAGGTTGGAGAGCCCTTTGGTCAACGTTTCCTGCACAAGATCGTCGGCATCGTCAGGCACGCGACAGAAGGTTCGCGCAAAAGCCCGCAGGGCAGGAATGAGGTTGACGATGGAGATCTCCTCGGTGCTGGGGTTCGGCAGATTATGCTCTCTGAATGACAATGTTCCGGCCCCAGCAAGTAGGAATTACGCAGTGCAGACTAGGGAGAATGTTTGAGAAATCGGAACGTTCCTGTTTTCCATCGCTCGGCCAAACTTTTGGTGAGGTGGCGTGATCGAAGGGAGCGGCAACATTCAACGGGCCGCCTCGATCTTCGGTTCCTCGATATACCAAGGCATGGAAATGATCACGATGTCCGATCCGCCGAACTCGAGCAGTTTGGCGTGCAATCGGCGAGCGCGCTGCGTATGCAGCATATATTGCCACCAATTGGGCGGCACGACCTCTGGGAGCAGCACCGCAATGGTGCGGCCGTCGAACTCGCCGCGCAACGCCTTGATCTCCTTCAATAACGGCTCGTACATCAGCCGGTAGTCGGCATTGAGGAGAAGCAGGCGCGGCGGGCGCAGGCCAGCCGCCTTCGCCGGCGCTTCCACATCCTGCGACCACCTCCCGCGAATTGCGCGCTCTTCGTCGCTCTCTTCACCCGACAGCCGCGCCACATGGACGGCGATGACATCTTCGGACAGGTGAAAGGCAAAGCTGAGCGCCTTGTCCGCCATCCTGTTCCATTGCTGGGTCACGACAAGAACGACAGGGGGCTCGGTGCTGCTCAAATCGACTTTCCCGGGCTCGCGCAGACTTGCCTCGAGCTGGTCGTAATAGCGCCTCACCAGCCGCAGCAGGAGGATCACAACCGGGATGACGATCACCGTGATCCAGGCGCCTTCCCTGAATTTGGCGACGACAATCACGATGAGCGCCAGCGCGGTGACTATGCCGCCGAACGCGTTGATCGCCAGATGCATCCGGTTGCCCGTCCGGTTCGTGTCCTTGGTTGTGCGAAGCGCCCTTACCCAGTGCATCACCATCCCAGTCTGCGACAGCGTGAAGGTCAGAAAGGCGCCGATGGCGAAAAGCGGGATCAGATGGTCGGTGATGCCGCCGAACACGACCAGCAGCAGTCCCGTCGACGAGGCGAGGTAAAGGATGCCGATGGAGAAAACGAGCCGGCGGCCAACCATGGCGAAGGGCTTGGGAAGATATCCGTCTTCCGCCACCATGCGGCAAAGGCGGGGGAAATCGACGAAGCTTGTATTGGCCGAAAGCGCCAGCACGCAAAGCAGGCTACCGATGGCGACATAGTAGAAGACCCCGTCGCCAACGACGGCATGCGCAAGCTGCGACAGCACGCTCTGATAGCCGTCCTTCTCCTGATCCATCGCACCGATGCGGTAGCGTGCCGACAGGAAGGCAATGCCGCCGAGCAGCAGTCCAAGGAGCAGACAGATCGCCGCCAGCGTGCGCCGGCCGTGCCTGACGGGCGGATCCTTGAATGCAGTCATGCCGTTGCTGACCGCCTCTACGCCGGTCATCGCCGTACAGCCGCTGGCAAAGGCGTGCATCAAGAGGAGCAGGCTTACCGTTTCGGACGGCTGCTGCAGGGGCGGCGGTGGAATTGCGGGCACCGGCTGACCGCCGGAGGCAAGCGTCTTCGAGACGCCGATCGCCAGGATCGCCAGGAAGCTGGCAACGAACAGATAGGTCGGCAAGGCAAACAACCGGCCGGCATCGAGCGTGCCGCGCAGGTTGACGACGGTTACCAAAAGCAGGATCCCGAGGCAGATCCAAAGCGTGTAGGCATGCAGCGAAGGCAGCGCCGACACCAGCGCGCCGACGCCGGCAGAGATGGCTACGGCGACATTGAGCACGTAGTCGACCATCAGCGCGGCGGCGGCAAGCAGGTTGGCATTGCGGCCAAGATTTTCGCGCGAGACGATATAAGCGCCGCCATTGCCGGGGTAAGCGGCGATGGTCTGGCGGTAGGAAAGATAAAGGACCGCGAGCAAACCGACTATGGCGCCCATGATCGGACCGATATAGCCGAGACCCGCCGCGCCGAGCGGGATCAGGATCGTGAGCGCCGCTTCTGGCCCATAGGCCGACGAACCCAGCCCATCGAGGCCCATTGCCGGCACGCCCTCGAACACGCCGATCTTGCGTTGCGACTGTTCCTGATTTGCCAGGCGCCGGCCGAGAATCCAGCCCAGTATCGACATGTCGTTGTCCCGAGAAACTTCTCCCGAATAGCGCGGGGAGAAGAATGTTCCTCGACTGCGCCTTCCGATTCTGAGGGCAGGCGTGAATGGGCCGGTCGCTAGGAATCACCGGCCGCGAGCGGATCTCGTGGCGCTATGGGCGGTCGCGCAGCGCGAGCGCTCGGATTGCTTGTCTGCTTGGTTTCAGCGACTGTGGCATCAAGTGCGGCCACGCACTTCAATGCCAGCCGGGCAGCTCCCTCAGCTACATTCGCTCGGACTTGCGAAGCGCATGAACATGAACGTCGTTGTTGACGATCTGCGCGCCCATTCATTTCTTCTTGAATTCAAACAGCTCAACCAGATTGCCCGACGGATCTTCCAGAAGTCTGGCGCGACCAGCTCCCGCCTCGCTGATTTCTCCTTTGAATTTGACGCCTGCATCGTTCAACCGGCCGACGACGACATCTATGTCCTTCGTGACGATCATAAATCGGTTCCACCCGCCAGGTTCTGGTTTGCCGCCAGCAGTTCCTCCACTGCCTGCCCCCGGAGCGCTAAGGTAAAGCGTGAGATCATCGCGAATGAGCGCTGCGAACTTGCCAGGATTGTGCATCTCAACCTCGAACTCGAGGTTATCGCGATAAAACGCGACCGAACTGTCAACGTCTGTCACAATGTATCGGACGGATGCCATGGCCCGTGCTCCTTTCACCATAGAAAGTGAACTGGCCGATGGGAATGTGGTTCCTTGGCATTGGCGGTCAACAGTCTGCCAGTCGGCTGATGAGGACACGACCTGGGCTTCTACCGCCTGCGGAGCAGCGTCGCTCGATTTTTATCTGTCGCTGGTCTCCGATCGCTTATACATCCTCCTATCCCATGCCTACTTCATGGCGATCCCCTTCACTCCCACTCGATCGTCCCCGGCGGTTTCGACGTCACGTCATACACCACCCGGTTGATGCCGCGCACCTCGTTGATGATGCGGGTGGCTGCGGAGGCGAGGAAGTTCATGTCGTAGTGATAGAAATCGGCCGTCATGCCGTCGACGGAGGTGACGGCGCGCAGCGCGCAGACGAATTCGTAGGTCCGGCCGTCACCCATAACGCCCACCGTCTGCACCGGCAGCAGCACGGCGAAGGCCTGCCAGATGGCGTCGTAGAGGCCGGCTTTGCGGATCTCGTCGAGATAGATGGCGTCGGCCTCGCGCAGGATCTCCAGTTTTTCGCGCGTGATGCCGCCCGGGCAACGGATAGCAAGGCCTGGACCGGGGAAAGGATGGCGGCCGATGAAGCTTTCGGGGAGGCCGAGCTCCTTGCCGAGCGCCCTCACCTCGTCCTTGAACAATTCGCGCAGCGGCTCGACCAGCTTCATGTTCATGCGCTCGGGCAGGCCGCCGACATTGTGGTGCGATTTGATCGTCACCGACGGACCGCCGGAGAAGGAGACGCTTTCGATGACATCGGGATAAAGCGTGCCCTGGGCCAGGAAATCGGCGCCGCCGAGTTTCTTCGCCTCTTCCTCGAACACTTCGATGAACAAGCGGCCGATGGTCTTGCGCTTCTTTTCGGGGTCGGCCTCGCCTTCCAGCGCCGAGATGAAACGGTCGGACGCGTCCACCAGGATCAGCGGCAGATTGTAATGCTGGCGGAACATTTCCACGACGCCCTTGGCCTCGTCCTTGCGCATCAAACCGTGGTCGACGAGAATGCAGGTCAGCTGATCGCCGACCGCCTCGTGGATGAGAAGCGCCGCGACGGAGGAGTCGACGCCGCCCGAAAGCGCGCAGATGACCTTGCCCTTGCCGACCTGCTTGCGGATCGTCTCGACTGCGTGCTCGCGGTAGGCGCGCATCGTCCAGTCGCCTTCGATGCCGGCGATGTTGTGGACGAAGTTCCGGAGTAGCCTGGCGCCGTCCGGCGTGTGCACCACTTCCGGGTGGAACATGATGCCGTACATCTCGCGCTCGATATCGCCGAAGATGGCGAAGGGCGAGCTTTCCGACTTTCCGAGCACCTTGAAGCCCGGCGGCAACTCGATGACCCGGTCGCCGTGACTCATCCACACCTGGTGGCGCTGGCCAGGCGCCCACAGGCCTTCGAACAGCGGGCTCTCCTTCTCGATCTCGACGAAGGCACGGCCGAACTCGCGGTGGTTTGAGCTTTCGGCGACGCCGCCCATCTGCACGCAGAGCGCCATCTGGCCGTAGCAGATGCCGAGCACCGGCACGCCGGCGTCGAAGACGATCTGCGGCGCACGCGGGCTGCCGATATCGGTGGTCGAGGCCGGGCCGCCCGACAGGATCACCGCTTTCGGCTTGATGCGCTTGAAGGCCGATTCGGCCGATTGGAACGGCACGATCTCGGAAAAGACGCCGGCCTCGCGGATACGGCGGGCTATGAGTTGCGTGAACTGGCTGCCGAAATCGACAATCAGAACGGTGTCGGGATGATTGGCTGTCGTCGTCATGGCGAGCCTTTAGAGAAAGAAACGAGTCGGCGCAATGGGTTGGCGCGGTCGCGCCGTTCACTTCGATGCTGGTGCTTCTCCCGATGCATCGCCCTGCCCGGCGTCAAGTGAGCGCAAGGCGTCCATCAGCGCCGCGAACCGCTGCTCGCCGATGCGATCGATATAGCTGCGTTCGATCTGAAGCTTGATGCGATCGCCGTCGCGCAAGGCATCCAGGCCTTTGCGCGTATAGCGCACGAGCTTGCCGCGCCCGTCCCGTGGATCGGGCAATCGCTCCAGCACGCCTTCCGCCTCGAGCCCGTCGAGCAATTGCTGAACCGCTTGCTTGGAGGTCGCCGCGCGCTCGATCAATGCCGACTGGCGCGTGCCGTTGCGCGGGATGTGTCCAAGCAGCCCGGCACGCGCTTCGCTGAACCAAGCGTGGCCGGCGGCCCGCATGGCAGCGGCAAATTCCGCCTGCCAGGCACGGCTCGCCTGCCACAGCCGCCAACCGACGTGATCGGGCAGCCCGTCAGTTTTTTCGTCAAGCTCCTTGACCATTTAATTCGAACTCCGTATGGTCAAGATACTTGACGATCTTCTTGGCGTCGAGGCCATTCGAGAAACGCAAACCCGCGGACAGGAACAATGACGATACTGAACAGGGACACGCTGGCCATTATCATGGTCGGAACCACGCATGTCATCGATATGGGCGGCAAGAACGCCTTCATCCACTATGAAACCGACGATCGGGCGCACATGCTCCTGCCGGATGGCACGCGCTTTCACGGGACCTGGACGCTGCTTGACGACGGCTACAAGGTCGAATGGAAAAACGGCCCCGCCGGCGCGTGGAAACTCGATCATACAGCGGGGGCAATCGACTATATCGATGCGACAGGCGCCTCCCGTGGACGCATTTCACGCATCGATTTCGGCGATCCGCAACGCCTTGCTGCCTGATCCAACGGCAGTCAGCCACCAAGCAGGCCGCCGCCGATCGCCTGTTCCAGCAGGGCGACGGCCGCGGCGAGCTTCTCGTCGATGACGTGCAGATATTCCGTCCAGTCGTTGACGTGCCTGAGATCGGCCGCGCCGTCGGAAATGCCGCGGAGCCCAATCAGCGGCAAACCGAACAGCTGGCAGGCACGCAGGCAGGCGAAGGTCTCCATGTCGACCATGTCGGCATCTATGGCGTCATAGGCAACGCCGGAGACGATCGCGCCGCCGGTCGAGAGCGTGGCGGTCTTGATGCCTGGAATGACGAAGGGCAGCGGCACCGACACCGGCAGTTCGAGGAAAGGCGTCGCGCCCTTCTCGAAGCCGAGCGGCGAAGCATCCATGTCGCGATAGCTCACCGACACGGCCTGGTAGATCTCGGTCTGCTCCAGCCTGCGGCTGCCGGCCGAGCCTAGCGAGACGACCAGGTCCGGAAGCGCGCCTTCAGCCTTCAACGCCGCGAGCTCGGCGCCCAGCCTGACCCCGGCCTCGACCGGACCGACCCCGGTCATCAGCGGCGTGAACAGGTTTTTCAGGTGCGGACCGTATTCGGCCTCGACCGCCATGACGAAGAGAACGGATTTTTGCGACAGGCGTGACACTTCGATAGTCATGAAGCTTTACCCCTATTTGCTACGACGACGCGAAAGGGACGCCGTGCTCTCGACGCCTTCGCTATGGCTCCGGGCGTTCGTCGCTCGAAAAGCCCATTTGGGGGCTTTTCGACCGCTGCGCGGACCGCCTGCCGGCCCTTCGCTATGGCTCTGGGCGTTCGTCGCTCGAAAAGCCCATTTGGGGGCTTTTCGTCCGCTGCGCGGACCGCTCCTCACCCCTCTATCCCGTCGCGGCCGACCACCGTCATCATAGTGCCGGTCATGGTGGCGATCAGCTTGGCCTCGCCGTCGGCGGCGAAGGCGTAGGCCTGGCCGTCGGCGACGATGATGGTGCGGCCGGGTTTGGTCACGGAGCCGCGGAACAGGAACCGCTCGCCCCTGCCCGGCGCGAGCAGGTTCACCTTGAACTCGATGGTCAGCACGCCGGAATTCTCCGGCATCAGCGAAAAGGCCGCGTAACCGCAGGCGGAGTCCAACGCGGTGGAGATGACGCCGGCATGCAGGAAACCGTGCTGCTGGGTCAGCGAGGCGGAATACGGCATCTCGATCTCGATGATGCCGGGCGTCACCAGTGTCAGTTCGGCGCCGATTGTCGCCATCGCCTCCTGGCGGGCAAAGGACGCCCTGACGCGTTCCTCAAAATCCGGAGCGGGTACGATCTTGGCTGCCGCCATGGCGCTTTGCCTCACATTGCTGGCGAAGTTTATTGCAGAGCCAGGCAAGACAGGCAATCTTTTATGCTGCAGCGCAACAAAAGCCCGGCTGTCTTCAAGAGGCAGTCCTGCGCAAGGCGTGGAGATAGAACCCGTCGGTGCCGCTGAGCGCCGGCGACAGCGAGATACCGCCGGTATCGGCAATGCGCGCGGCCCCTTCATGGCCCGGGAAGCGGCTGTCCCACAGCTGGCGATGATCGACCGGCGCGAAGCCTGCATGGCGTTCGCGGAATGCGGCGACCTGCTCGCCGTTCTCGGCGTCGAACACCGAACAGGTGATGTAGACCAGCAGGCCGCCCGGCTTGACGAAGGCTTGCGCGGTGTCGAGGATCGCGTGCTGTTCTGCCTTGCGGGCATCGAGCTGCCTTTCCGTCAAACGCCATTTGGCGTCGGGCCGCCGCCGCCAGGTACCGCTGCCGGTGCAGGGCGCGTCGATCAGCACGATGTCCATATGGTTGGTGAGCGGCGCAAGCTCCGCGGGCTTGCTGACGACCTGGACGTTGCGGTTGTGTGAGCGGCGGATGCGCTCGAAGATCGGCGCCAGCCGCACCTTCTCCGCGTCATGGGCAAAGAGCTGGCCCCGATTGTCCATCTCGGCCGACAGCGCCAGCGTCTTGCCGCCGGCGCCGGCGCAATAATCGAGCACCTGCATGCCGGGCTCGGCGCCGGCAAGCGCGGCGGCAAGCTGCGAGCCTTCGTCCTGCACCTCGAACCAGCCTTTCTGGAAGGCAGGCTCGGCCTGCACGTTCGGATGCCGGCCGTCGCCGTCGATCGGCGGGATGCGGATGCCATGCGGCGCGATCGCCGTTGGCGCGGCTCCAGTGCCCTGGAGCTCGGCCAGCACCTTGGCGCGATCGGCCTGGAGCGTGTTGACCCTCAGGTCCAGCGGCGGGCGCTGCGCCAGGGCGGCGCCTTCCTTGACCCAGGCGTTGCCATAGGCTTGCTCGAGCAGCGGCGCGCACCAGTCCGGGATATCGGCCCGTACCACATCGGGGGCCTCGCCAAGCCTGCGCTCGGCAGCCGCTTTCAACTCGGACGCGCTGAGCAGCGGCGGCGCGAATTTGTCGCCGTCGAGCGCGTCGTTGAGCGACTGCGCCGTCTGGCCCCATTCCAACAGAAGCGCGCCGAAGCCGATAGCGCGCGGCGTGTCTTCGCCGAACAGCCAGCCGGCCGAGCGTTTGCGGCGCAGCGCATCATAAACGATGTTGCCGATCGCGGCGCGGTCGCCGCCGCCGGCGAAACGATGCGACAGGCCCCAGTCGCGCAGGGCGTCGGCCACCGGCCGGTGGCGCCGGCCGATGTCTTCAAGAACCTCTATGGCCGCCGCCAGCCTTCCGCCCAGTCGCATCCCGTTTTCCGTAGCTGTTACAAATCGGTTCCAGCCCGCTCATAAAGCCTTTCCGGCCAGGATTGAAACAGTTCCGTTCGGTTTGCCGATGAAATGGCGTTTCAAGACCGGCCGATTTGGCCGAACGATTTTTCCGTTGGTGGGAGCCCGAGTCAGGAAACAAGAACAATCGATCAGAACATGAAAGACTTCTAATGTTTTTGATTGACGCCTGCAAGAAAGCAAACCGGCTTAACCTCCAAGCTTTTCAAGTGTTTCCGGCAGGAATACTCTTCCGGTAGTGATTCGCGACGCAGGAAACGCGGTTTCGACGGATCCTATGAGGAGAGGGCAATGAAGACTTATCTGGCAGAAGTTCTCGGCACGTTTCTGTTGGTGTTCATCGGCACCGCCTCCGTGGTCACGGGCGGCTTCGGCGGCGCGCTGCCGCTCGGACAGGAAGGCATCGGCCTGGCGTTCGGCATCGGCCTGATCGCCGCGGCCTATGCGATCGGCCCGATCTCGGGCGCGCATCTCAATCCGGCGGTGACGCTCGGCGTGTTCCTGGCGGGGCGGATGCCGGCCAAGGATGTCGTCCCCTACTGGATCGCGCAGATCATTGGCGCCATCATCGCCTCGCTGGCGCTGTGGATCATCGTTTCCGGCCAGGTCGGCGGCCACATCGGCGGCTTCGGCGCCAATGGCTGGGACGAAACGAAATGGGGCATGAGCTCAGCCTTCCTGTGGGAGCTGATCGGCACCTTCACCTTCGTCACCGTGATCCTCGGCGTCACCAACGCCAAGCACACCACCGCCTTTGCCGGCCTGGCCATCGGACTGACGCTGGCGGGCATCCACTTCGCCATGATCCCGGTGACCGGCACCTCGGTCAATCCGGCGCGCTCGATCGGCCCGGCGCTGTTTTCGGGCGGCGCTGCGCTCAGCCAGCTCTGGCTGTTCATCGTCGCGCCGCTGGTCGGCGGCGCGATTGCCGGCGTCGTCGCCAAGGCCGGCGTCTTCGAAAAAGACTGACCGCAGTTCGATAAAGTAAAAGGCGCGGGCATGACCCGCGCCTTTTTTGCTTGGGAGGTACGACCTTATCTCGCGATGTCGAAGCGGTCGGCGTTCATCACCTTCGTCCACGCCTTGACGAAATCCTTGACGAACTTGGCCTTGGCGTCGGCCGAGGCGTAGACTTCGGAGAGCGCACGCAGCTGCGCGTGCGAGCCGAAGATCAGGTCGGCGCGGGTGCCGGTCCACTTGACCTCCTTGGTCTTGCGGTCGCGCGCTTCGTAAACCTCGTCCGAGCCCGGCTCTGACCCGGCCGCCGGATCCCAAACGGTCGCCATCGAGAGCAGGTTGACGAAGAAGTCGTTGGTGAGCTGGCCAGGCCTGTCGGTGAAGACGCCATGCTTGGAACCGCCGGCATTGGCACCGAGCACGCGCAGGCCGCCGACCAGTACCGTCATTTCCGGCGCGGTCAGCGTCAGCAACTGGGCGCGGTCGACCAGCATCGCTTCGACCGACATCGGCAACCTGCCGCGGGCATAGTTGCGGAAGCCGTCTACCTTCGGCTCCAGCGCGGCGAAGGAGGCGACGTCCGTCTGCTCCTGCGAAGCGTCCATGCGGCCCGGCGTGAAGGGTACCTTGACTTCCGTGCTGCCGTCCTTCGCCGCCTTCTCGACCGCGGCGACGCCGCCAAGCACGATGAGGTCGGCGAGCGAGACCTTCTTGCCGCCGGCCTGCGCGGTGTTGAACTCCTTCTGGATGGCTTCCAGCTTGGCCAGCACCTTGGCGAGCTGAGCCGGCTCGTTGACCTCCCAGTCCTTCTGGGGCGCCAGACGGATGCGGCCGCCATTGGCGCCGCCGCGCTTGTCCGAGCCGCGGAAGGTCGAGGCCGAGGCCCAGGCGGTCGAGACCAGCTCGGATACCGACAGGCCGGAGGCCAGGATCTTCGCCTTGAGCGCAGCGATGTCGGCCTCGCTCACCAGCTCATGGTCGATGGCCGGGATCGGATCCTGCCAGATCAGCTCTTCCTTGGGCACGAGCGGGCCGAGATAGCGCACGACCGGGCCCATGTCGCGGTGCGTGAGCTTGAACCAGGCGCGGGCGAAGGCGTCGGCGAACTGGTCCGGGTTCTGGTGGAAGCGGCGCGAGATCTTCTCATAGGCCGGGTCGAAACGCAGCGCGAGGTCGGTGGTGAGCATGGCCGGCGCGTGACGCTTGGAGGGATTGTGCGCATCCGGAACAGTGCCGGCGCCGGCGCCGCCTTTCGGCGTCCATTGATGCGCGCCAGCCGGGCTCTTCGTCAGCTCCCATTCATAGTTGAAGAGATTGTCGAAGAAATTGTTGCTCCATTTGGTCGGCGTCGTCGTCCAGGTGACCTCGAGGCCCGAGGTGATGGCGTCGCCGGCAATGCCGGAGGCATATTTGCTCGACCAGCCGAGGCCCTGCGCCTCGATGCCGGCGCCCTCCGGCTCGGCGCCCACCAGCGAGGCGTCACCGGCGCCGTGCGTTTTGCCGAAAGTGTGGCCGCCGGCGATCAGCGCCACGGTTTCCTCGTCGTTCATCGCCATACGACCGAAGGTCTCGCGGATGTCGCGCGCGGCCGCGACCGGATCCGGCTTGCCGTTCGGGCCTTCCGGGTTGACGTAGATCAGGCCCATTTGCACGGCGCCGAGATGGCCGCGAAGCTCACGGTCGCCCGAATAGCGCTCGTCGCCAAGCCACTTGGTTTCGGAGCCCCAGTCCACGTCCTGCTCCGGCTCCCACACGTCGGCGCGGCCGCCGGCGAAGCCGAAGGTCTTGAAGCCCATCGATTCCAGCGCGACGTTGCCGGTGAGGATCAGAAGGTCGGCCCAGGAAATCTTGCGGCCGTATTTCTGCTTGACCGGCCACAGCAGCCGGCGCGCCTTGTCGAGATTGGCGTTGTCCGGCCAGCTGTTCAGCGGCGCGAAACGCTGCTGACCGGCGCCGGCGCCGCCGCGGCCGTCGCCGATGCGATATGTGCCGGCGCTGTGCCAAGCCATGCGGATGAAGAGCGGGCCGTAATGGCCGAAGTCCGCTGGCCACCAGTCCTGCGAATCCGTCATGACCTTGTGCAGGTCTGCGATCAGCGCATCAAGGTCGAGGCTTGCGAACTCCTTGGCGTAGTCGAAATCTTCATCCATCGGGTCCGAGAGGTTCGACTGCTGGTGGAGAACGGCAAGATCGAGCTGATTCGGCCACCAGTCGCGGTTGGTCCGTGCGGATCCATGCGCCACCGGGCATTTGCCAGCGCTGTTGTCGTCGGTTTTCGCGTCCATCTTAGTCTCCCGATTCTGCCGAGGTTTTGCCGTGGTTGAATTTTGCCGAGGTTGATTTTTCCCGAAATTTTCGGGGGCAGCCGCTGGCCGCGCCAACCTGGAATGATTCCAGACTAGGCCGGCCCGCCGATAAAGACAAATTGCCTTTCCTGTTTCGTTTGATAGGATTTTCTTATGATTGGCCTCACTGTCCGGCAAATGCAATATTTCGACGCGCTGGCGCAGACGCTGCATTTCGGCCGCGCGGCGAAGCTTGCCGGCGTCAGCCAGCCGGCCCTTTCCGCGCAGATCGCCGAGATGGAAGACCGGCTGAACTGTCTGTTGTTCGAACGCGGCGGCAAGACGGTGCGCATGACCGACGAGGCGCTTGCCCTGCAGCCGCGTATCGAGCGCATTCTGGCGGATATACGTGACGTCGAGACGACTGCCCGGCGCGGCCGCCCGACCATGGAAGGACGCTTCCGGCTGGGCATCATCCCGACGGTCGCGCCCTATCTCCTGCCGCATGTGCTCCCGGAGCTGAAAAAGCACTACCCTGCCCTGCAGCTCGAACTGCGCGAGGCGGTGACCGCGTCGCTGGTCGAGGACGCGACGTCCGGCCGGCTCGACGCCTTCATCGCGGCCTTCCCGCTCGATCAGCCGGCGATCGTCACCGAAGCGCTTTTTCCCGACCGCTTCTTCCTCGCCGTTCCCGCCGGCGATCCGGCCTTCGCGTCGCCGCCGGTGCCGCCCGAAAGCTCGGCGCTGGAGCGGCTGATGCTTCTGGAGGAAGGCCACTGCCTGCGCGAGCAGGCTCTTGCCGTCTGCGGCAATGTGCGGCCGGTGGCGATGGCAAGCTACGGCGCGACCAGCCTGACGACGCTCCTGCAGATGGTGGCGCATGGGCTGGGCGTCACGCTGGTGCCGGAAATGGCGGCGAGTGCCGCCGGCGTCATGCCGGACCTGAGGATCGTGCCGTTCCAGGAGCCGATGCCGCAGCGCATGATCTGCATGGCCTGGCGCAAGAACAAGGTGCGCCAGGACGAGTGCGTGGAACTGGCGCGGATCATACGCGGGCTGGAGCGGGCGGTGCTGGGGGTGTGAAGCGCGCTTCGATGCATCTCCATCCCTGCGCCCGCCGGCCCGCACTTCACGGCACAAAGATCAGAAACACATAGGTGAAAAACACCACGACATGCACCATGCCGGTCAGGAACGTCGTTCTTTCGGTGCTGAAGCTGACGCTGCAGATAAAAAGCGCCAGCACCAGAAGCACGGCATCGGACGCCGGGAGCCCCAAGGTCAACCCCCTGCCCGTCAGCAGGCTAGCGGCGGCGACTGCCGGTATCGTCAAGCCGATCGTTGCGCAGGCCGAGCCCATCGCGACGTTCAGGCTGCGCTGCAGTTCATTCTTGAAGGAGGCGCGGATCGCCGAGATCGCCTCCGGCATCAAAACCAGCGCCGCGATCATTGCCCCTACGATGCTGTCGGCCTGGATCACCTGATAGGCGGCGAGCGCATCCTCCACGCTCGCGGCGACCTGCTCGGCGAGCAGGACAATGCCGACGAGCCCGCTCAGCAGCAGCAGGGTGCTGATCAAAATGCTTCCTTGGGTTGCAGTTCGCGTCGGAGCGTCGTGCGCCTGTCCCTGGACGAAGTCCTCCCGGTGCCGGACGGTCTGGGCGAATACGAAGCTCGCATAGAGCAGCACAGAGAGAACGCTTACGAAACCAAGCTGAGCCGCCGAGAACGTGCCGGGATCCGTGGCCTGGGTGTAGGTCGGAAGAATAAGCGTCATCACGGTCAGCGCGATCAGAACCGATAGGTATGCGCTGGTGCCTTGCCGCAGGATCGCCTGCTTGCGGTAGCGCCAGCCGCCAAGCGTGAGACAGATGCCGACGACGCCGGTGGAGGTGATCATCACCGTCGAGAAAACGGACTCGCGCGCCAGCGTCGGGTTGTTTTCTCCATGCAGCATCATGGAGACGATGATCGACACTTCGATTGCCGTCACCGCAAAAGTCAGCACCAAAGTTCCATAGGGCTCGCCGACGCGCAAGGCGACTGCCTCGGCGTGGTCGAGCACAACGAAAATGGTGGTGAACATGATGGCGCTCGACAGCACCCCAACGAGTATCCTGGCGTTCAGTGACCCTTCGTCGACCGAAAAGCCGCTGCCCCTGACCGCGAAAGCCATAGCCAGCGCCGCCAACGGCATCGTGTAGGAAATCACCGATCGCGCGTAGCCAGTCATCAAAGCCCCCGAACGCCAGGCGTTTACGCGAACTTAGCGGAAAAGCGCGTGGGGAGCATCACGGGCATCGTTGCAGTATTCAAAACATGATTGGGGACTGGGCGCCGTTCATGGCGTCGAATGTCTCGATGGCCTTGCGAACCGCCCCACAGAATTTTTCCAGAAGCTCCGGCTCGTTGCCCAGTCGGCGGCGCAGCGAGAAGGGCACTTCCAGCTGCGCTCCCTTCCCCGTCAGCCCGCGGTTGACGATGTTCGAATCCTGGATACCGGGAAAGGGGTGATTGTCTCTTTTTGTCTGGAAACCGGCCTCCTGCAGACGCCCGGCTATCTCTGAAACCAGACCGGCGTCCTTGCCGCCCAGGTAGACTGTCGAGGGATCGTCGCGATCCTGACGGCCGTGGATAGCGACGACGGTGGATTTCGTCCGCAACAGTTCGAGCGCGGTTGCCTCGTCAAAGTTCCTGGACGTTATGTGCAGCTCCCGGTTGCTTTCCGGCATGAGCCCTTCAAAGCAATACATATCGAGATCGGCCCCTGCTATCGTCTCGGCGATCAGGGAGGTGCGAGGCTCGATTTTGCCGCCATGCGGGGCCATGACGATGGCACTTCCGGTTCGCGCGCCCCGCCGGACGACGATGCGATAATCCACGTTTTCAATTTTGGCGGCTCTCAGCGCCGCGAAATTTGGAAACTCGTTGTCCATAAATGCCGTTTCACGCCGTCTTCTGCGCCACCAGCCCGAGCTCCTCCACCATCGCCTCGCGCATCAGGAACTTCTGCGGCTTGCCGGTCACCGTCATCGGCAGCTCGGTGCGGAAGCGGATGTAGCGCGGCACCTTGTAGTGCGCGATCTGGCCGGCGCAGAAGGCCTTGATCTCCTCGGCGGTGGCGATCTGATCGGGCTTCAGCACGATCCAGGCGCAGAGCTCCTCGCCATATTTGTCGTCCGGGATGCCGAAGACCTGCACTTCCTTTATTTTCGGATGGCGGTAGAGGAATTCCTCGACCTCGCGAGGGTAGACGTTCTCGCCGCCGCGGATGACCATGTCCTTCACCCGGCCGACGATGTTGCAATAGCCCTCGGCGTCGATCGTGGCGAGGTCGCCTGTGTGCATCCAGCCGTCGACGTCGATCGCCTCACGGGTCTTTTCGGCGTCGTCCCAATAGCCCTTCATCACCGAATAGCCGCGCGTGCAGAGCTCGCCCGGCTCGCCGACCGCGACGGTGCCGCCGTCGGCGCCGATCGCCTTGACCTCGACATGGGGGTGGATGCGGCCGACAGTGGAGACGCGCTTTTCCAGCGGATCGTCGACGCTGCTCTGGAAGGAGACGGGACTGGTCTCCGTCATGCCATAGGCGATGGTCACCTGGCTCATATGCATCAGCGACACCACCTTCTTCATCACCTCGATCGGGCAAGGCGAGCCGGCCATGATGCCGGTGCGCAGGCTGGAGAGATCGAAGCTCGAAAAATCCGCATGGTCGAGCATGGCGACGAACATGGTCGGCACGCCATAGAGACCGGTGCAGCGCTCCTGCGCCACCGCTTTCAGCGTCACGCCGGCATCGAAGCCTTCGCCCGGGAAGACCATTGTCGCGCCTTTCGACACGCAGCCCATCGTGCCCATCGACATGCCGAAGCAGTGATAGAGCGGCACCGGAATGCAGAGCCGGTCTTCGGTGGTGAGTTTTATGGCCGAGGTGACGAAATTGCCGTTGTTGACGATGTTGGAATGCGTCAGCGTCGCGCCTTTCGGCGCGCCGGTCGTGCCTGAGGTGAACTGGATGTTGATGGCCTCGCCGGGCTTCAGCCCTTCGGAGATGCGGTCGAGGCTGTCATGCTCGTCGCGACCGGCCATTGCGAGCACGTCGCCGAAATTGAACATGCCGGGCGAGTTGTCGTCGCCCATCCGGATGACTGTTTCCAGCGCCGGCAGTTTCTTGGCCTTGAGCTTGCCGGGCTCCGCCTTGGCGATCTCCGGCGCCAATGTCTCGATCATGCCGAGATAGTCGGAGGTCTTGAACTGCGCGGCGGTGACCAATGCCTTGCAGCTGACTTTGTTCAGCGCGTATTCGAGCTCGGTCAGCCGGTAGGCCGGGTTGATGTTGACCAGAATCAGGCCGATGCGGGCGGTGGCGAACTGCGTCACCAGCCATTCCCAGCGGTTCGGCGACCAGATGCCGACGCGGTCGCCTTTTTCGAGGCCGAGCGCCAGGAAACCGGCGGCCAAGGCGTCGACCGCGTCCGACAACTCGCTCCAGGTGAAACGCTTGTCCTGGCCGACGAAAACGGCGGCGTCGAGCGTCGCGTATCTGCTCACCGTATCGGAAAACAATTCCGGAATGGTCTTGTCGAGCAGCGGCACCGACCGGTCTCCCGACACATGCGCCTTGCCGCCAACCGGAGCAACGAAGCTGTTGCGCGTCTTGCGCAGGTTGGTGGCGTTCATGAGCTCGTCGAGTTTGATCGCCATCGCCGTTCTCCTCCCGGGATAAGCCAGCCTATCAGCCGATGGGGACGGTGGAAATCCGTCAATGGTCCCCCTCTGCTTGAGGGCGCTCAGGGAGGAGGAAGGACGCTCATCTTCGCGGCGATGTCGCGCAAGACCGCTTCGTCGGCCGCATCGCGCTGCTTCTTCGAAGCAACGAGGCAAGCCTGCGACTTCAGGATCACACCGTCGCCCAGCACCTTGAGGTGGTTGGCGCGAAGCGTTGAGCCGGTGGTGGTGATGTCGACGATGACGTCGGCCAGCCCCGCGGCCGGTGCGCCTTCGGTGGCGCCGAGGCTTTCGACGATGCGGTAGACCTGGATGCCATGCTTGAGCGAAAAGAACTGCTGCGTCAGCCGCCAGTACTTGGTGGCGATCCTGAGCCTCCGGCCATGGCGCTGGCGGAAATCGGCGGCGACATCATCGAGGTCGGCCATGCTGTCGACGTCCAGCCAGATGTCGGGCACCGCCACCACGACATCGGCATGGCCGAAGCCGAGGCGGGCGACGATCTCCGCGCACGCTTCCCAGTCGGCGAGGTTCTCGCGCAAAAGGTCCTCGCCGGTGATGCCGAGATCGACCGCGCCCTGGCCGATCTCGCCGGCGATCTCGGACGCGGACAGGAAGGCCACCTCGACATTGCCGAGACCGTCGATGCGGGCGCGGTATTTGCGGTCGTCCTCTGGCAAGGTGACGGCCAGGCCGGCCTTGGCCAGCACTTCGAGCGACTGCTCCTTGAGACGGCCCTTCGAGGGGATCGCCAGCGTGATCATTTGGCGTTCTCCCGCAAGGCTTCGATGCGATCGAGCCAAACCGAGAAGCCGACGCCGGGAATCGGCTTTTTTGCTCCCAGCAGCGTCAGCAGCCGGTCGTAGCGACCGCCGCCGACCAGCGGCCGATCGCCATCCGCCGCCGCGATCTCGAAGACCAGGCCGGTGTAGTAATCCAGCGGGCGGCCGAAGGCGGCGTCATAGCGGATTTCTGCCGCCGACAGCCCATGCGCCTCGATCGCCTTGGCGCGGGCGTCGAAATTCGCCAGCGCCGGTCCCAGCGACAGGCCGGCATCGGCGGCGAATTTTTCCAGCGCCGCGGTCGCGTCGCTGAGCGCGACGTCGATCTCGAGAAAGCCCTTCAACGCCGAGAAGGCCTCGTCGGACAGCCGCACGCTGCGCAGTTGCGCTTTCTCGATCAGCCGGCGCGCAATGTCGGCAGGGGCGCGGCCGGATGACGCCGACAGCCCGGCTTCCTCCATGCCGTCGGCAATATGCGCGGCAAGGCCTTCCACATCGCCGTCGAGCACCAGCAGCGCGACCGGACCGGAAAGCTGACTGTTGCGCGGCGGATTGGCGAGATCGGCAAGGGCGGCCTCCAGCATCGGCGCCGAGCCGAAGGCGCGCGCCAGGCGCATGCGCCAGCCGCGCGGCAGGCCGAGCGCGGCCAGCACCGCCTCAAACAAAGTCTGGTCACCAAGCGTGACGGCGAGCTTCCGGCCGGGCAGCACCAGCGACAGCAGCGCATGGGCGTCGGCCAGCGAGCGGGCATCGGCGGCGGCCGTGTCGCGGTCGCCGAGATCCTCGATGCCGGCCTGGAAGAACTCGTTGCCGCCGTCGCGGCGCTGGCGGAACACCTCGCCGAGATAAGAATAGCGGCGCGGCGTGCCGGCCTGGCTGGCGATGTGGTCGAGGCAGACCGGAATGGTGAATTCGGGCCGCAGGCACAGCGTCTTGCCGGTCTCGCTTTCGGTCAGGAAGATGCGGCGGCGCAGGTCTTCACCGGCCATGTCGAGGAACGGGTCGGCAGGCTGCAGCACGGCGACTTCCACGGCGTGGGTTTCGCGGGTGGCGAATAGTTCGACGATGTCGCCGGCGATGGCGGGACGGGAGGTCATGCGGCGCCCCTTCCCCTTCTCCCCTTGTGGGAGAAGGTGTCGCCGAAGGCGACGGATGAGGGGTGCTCCAGCGGAGTGAGACGTTGGCGTACCCTGGAACACCCCTCATCCGTCTCGGCGCTCCGCGCCGATCCACCTTCTCCCACAAGGGGAGAAGGAAAGGACAGCGCAGTGCCCGTCACTTCGCCCGCTCCTCGGCCTGCGCCGCGAGTATCTTCTTCACCTCGCCAACCAGTTCGCTCTCCGCCACCGTCACCTGCGCCGGCCTTGCCGCGCGCCATTCGGCATTGTCGGCGATCTCGGCCGACAGGCGCGCGCCTTCGATCAGGTCTTTAATCTGCACCTCGCCTTTGGCGCGCTCGTCGCCGCCCTGGATGACGGCGACCGGGCTGCCGCGGCGGTCGGCATATTTCAGCTGCGCCTTCATGCCGGCGCCGCCGAGATACATTTCGGAGCGGATGCCGGCGGCGCGCAGGTCGGCAACCATCTTCTGGTAGCGGCCGAGGCTTTCGGTGTCCTTGTCCATGACCAGCACCACGACCGGCGCGATGACATCGGAGGCGTCGAGCTTGCCGAGGTTCTTGAGCGCCGTCATCAGCCGGGAGACGCCGATGGAGAAGCCGGTCGCCGGCACCGGCTCGCCGCGGAAGCGCGAGACCAGCCCGTCATAGCGCCCGCCCCCGCCGACCGAGCCGAAACGCACGATCTGGCCTTCGTCATTGGGGATCTCGGCCAGCAACTCGGCCTCGAAGACCGGGCCGGTGTAGTATTCGAGGCCGCGCACGACGGAGGGGTCGATGCGAATGCGATCCGGTTCATAGCCGGCGCTTGTGCACAGCGCTGCTATCGTCTCAAGTTCATGCAATCCTTCTTTGCAGGCGTCGAGGTGACCAAGGGCCGCTTTTAGACTCTCTACGGTCTCGGCGTGGGTAGAATGCATCTGGCTAACTGCTTCAACGCAGTCAATGACCATTTGGCTCTGCTGGACATCTAACCCAGCGCCTTTAGTGAAATCGCCGCTTTCGTCCTTGCGACCTGCGCCAAGAAGCAAGCGAACTCCCTCGACGCCGATCTTGTCCAGCTTGTCGATCGCCCGCAGCACCGTCAGCCGGCGGCCGGCATTCTCGTCGCCGCCAAGGCCAATCGCTTCCAGTACGCCGTCCAACACCTTGCGGTTGTTGACGCGAATGACGTAGTCGCCGCGCTTGATGCCGAGCGCTTCCATCACGTCAGCCATCATCATCGCCATCTCGGCATCGGCGGCGACACCCGGCGTACCGATGGTGTCGGCGTCGAACTGCATGAACTGGCGGAAGCGGCCGGGACCAGGCTTCTCGTTGCGGAACACCCAGCCGGAGCGGTAGCTGCGATAGGGTTTTGGCAACCTGTCGTAATTCTCGGCGACGAAGCGCGCCGTCGGCGCGGTCAGGTCGTAACGCAGCGACAGCCACTGGTCGTCATCATCCTGGAAGGAGAACACGCCTTCGTTCGGCCGATCCTGGTCGGGCAGGAATTTGCCGAGAGCATCGGTGTATTCGATCATCGGCTGGTCGGCCGGCTCGAAACCGTAGAGCTCGTAGACCGAGCCGATAGTCGCCATCATCTTCTCGACGGCACGAATATCCTCGGCGCTGCGGTCGGCAAAACCGCGCGGCAGCCGCGCTTTCGTCTTTTCGGATTTGTCGGCCATGGGATGAGTACTCGGTGTTTCGTGGCACGCCTTAGATAGGAAATTTCCTATTTCCAAGGCGCGCGTGTCCTAACCGATGCTGCTAGGTGCGGCAAGGGTGGGCTCTTTCCTCCTCCCTTGTGGGAAGGAAAGAGCTGAAACAAACCACGCGAAAAACGAAACAATTCCGCCGTCGGCGCGGCATGCTGCCGACACAATCGGCGACCATAAAGCGCGTCGAAACAAGGGGTCCGGGGCCATGACGACGGCTAACGACATTATCGAGAGCGGCACATCGGCCAGACTGCGCCCTGCCGGTGGCTTTATGCTCAAGCCGGCCCAGCAGCCGGCCGGGCCGTTCGAGGTCGCGGCCGAGGCGCGCAAGCCGACCGTGCGCGACGCGCTGGTGACTGGCCTGCTGGTGATCTATCCGGCCTTCGCGGCGGTGGTGGCGATCATTGCCGGGTTGTTCCTGGCCGGCGCCGGCAGCGTCTGACCTTTCACTCAACGATCGGGGATCATCATGCAGTTGCGATTTGCGTGCGCGCTTGCCGGCGCGCTAGCTGTTGGCGCGACGAGCGCGGCCAACGCCTGCCAGCCGGGCGATGCCCGTCTTGCCGGCCATTATTACCTGAACGGCGTCATGGAGGTCGGTTCAGAACTGCTGCTGAAGAAAGACGGCAGCTTTGAATTCGCGCTCGCCTATGGCGCCAACGACCAGTACGGCAAGGGCTGCTGGGTGCGGAAGGGCTCGACTGTCGAGGTCATCCCGGCAGGCCGCAGCTCCGCCTCCACGCATCATACGCCCGACGACAGCGGCTTCAGCGGACTGGTGCTGACGGTGTCCGGCTCCAGTCTGGTGTGGAACATCAACGGCAGCGGCCATAAGGGCAGGTTCGAGAAGTAGCGCGCCTCTTTTCCTTCTCCCCCTGTCGGAGAAGGTGGATCGGCGCGTTAGCGCCGAGACGGATGAGGGGTGCTCCAGCGAAGTGAGGCGCCGGCAAACTTGCCGTCTCCTCCGGCGGTGTGAGACGCTGGCATTCCCTGGAACCCCCCTCATCCGGCCGCTTCGCGGCCACCTTCTCCCACAAGGGGAGAAGGCAAAAGCACCCCTACTTCGGCCGCTTCAGCTTCTTGCGCTCTTTCTCCACCTCTGCCCGGCAGTAGCAGCCTTCGAGATGGTCGTTGACCAGGCCCATCGCCTGCATGAAGGCATAGACCGTGGTCGGGCCGACAAAGCTCCAGCCGCGCCTCTTCAATTCCTTCGATATCCTGACCGACACCGCCGTCGTCGGGTTAGCGCGCAGATGCGCCAGGTCGACGATTTCGGGCCGCTCGGCCGGACCCGGCTCGAACTTCCAGAACCAGGCGGCAAGCGAGCCGAACTCGTCGACCATCTCGCGGGCGCGTTTGGCGTTGTTGATGGTCGAAACGATCTTGCCGCGGTGGCGGATGATGCCGGCATTGCCGAGCAGGCGCTCGACATCCGCGTCGGTGAACGCCGCCACCTTGTCGAAGTCGAAACCGGCGAAGGCCTCGCGGAAATTCTCGCGCTTGCGCAGGATGGTCAGCCACGACAAGCCCGATTGGAAGCCTTCGAGGCAGATCTTTTCGAACAGCCGGCGATCATCCGTCACTGGCCGGCCCCATTCGTGATCGTGGTAATGAAGATAGTCCGGCAAATTGCCGTGCCAGAAGCAGCGCGCCCTGCCGTCGGGGCCATCGAGAATGCCGGCATTTTCAGTCGCCATCGTCAGCAGATCCATTTGTTAATGCGCTTCAGCGCCGCTTTTACCGTGGCTTTACCAGATTCCTGAACTGGCCGGTAACCACACCAAAAGGTTTACTGACAAAGCGGCATTTTACGCATTCCGATTCATGTTTTGCTTGCCGCTCCGCGCCAAGGATCGCGAACCGAGGGCGCCCTCGCCGCCCCGGATGAGTTCGATCAAGGTGCGTTCCGATGAAGACAGCGTTTTGTTCCCTGCTCGGCGCGGTGGCCATTCTTGCCGCCGGCGCCACGACTTCCGTTGCCAATGACCGCTATGCCGATGTGCCGCCGGTGATGGTAAGTCCCGACCTTTCGGCGCCCTGGGTGCTGCAGCTTGGCCACGCGCCGGGCATCGTGCGCCCGACGCGGCAGGCAACGCAGCAGCCGCTGAGGCGCCTCTTCCAGGCGCAGCCCGACCAGCAGCGCACCGCGGCCGTGCAGCAGCCGGCCAAGCGCATGGTGATGCGGCCGCAGATCAATCCGGTCTACCTGCCGCAGGAAGTCGCCTATGACGGCCCTGCGAAGCCGGGCACCATCGTCATCGATACGCACCAGAATTTCCTCTTCCTGATCGAGAAGAACGGCAAGGCGCGGCGCTACGGCGTTGGCACCGGCAAGCCCGGCTTCGAATGGTCGGGCACGCACAAGATCACCGACAAGAAGGTCTGGCCGGACTGGCGGCCGCCCGCGGAGATGATCAAGCGCGAGGCGGCCAAGGGCCGCTACCTGCCGACCTATCTTGCCGGCGGCATCGAGAACCCGCTCGGCGCGCGCGCGCTCTATCTCGGCACCACCGAATACCGCATCCACGGCACCAACCAGCCCTGGACGATCGGCGGCGCGGTGTCTTCCGGCTGCATCCGCATGCGCAACGAAGATGTCGTCGACCTCTACGAGCGCGTGAATGTCGGGACCACGGTCGAGGTGATATAATCGCAGCGAATCAGCTGGTTAGACGGCGCAGCACTTTTTGTCTGATGCTGTTGCAGCCAAGTCATAGTGCCATCCTGCGGGATGTGCTTTAACCAGCGAAGGGGTTTATGGGGGACGGGCCGTGTGGGGATACGGCCAGTCGCGAAAAGGCAGCGCAGGGAAACCGCGCTGCCTTTTTCGTTTTTTGTTTTTTCCATGCATGAGGTGGCAAGTCGCCCCGAAAGCAGGGCATTTCGTTTCCGGGGCTGATTTCCCGGCGCTCCTCTGCTATTGCAGTGCACAAATCTTGATAGTCACGCAATTCCGGAGGGCAGTGCGCCTTTCCTTGAATTGCCTCAGAAGGCAGAGGTGCCAGCCATGACCCGGACCGACGACAGCCGCTACCTGAAAGGCGGCCCGGTCGCCCAGCGCATCATCGCTTCGGTGCGCGAGGACGCAGCGATCGCCACGGCCGAAGGTTTCCCGCCGAAGCTTGTCTCGATCACCGTCGGCGATACCGCAGCGGTCGATGTCTATGTGCGCAACCAGCGCGCCAAGGCAGCCCTTGCCGGCATCTCCTTCGAGGAGCGGCGCTTTGCCGCCGACATCACCGCCGGCGAACTTGAAGCTGCGATCCACGGCCTCAACGCCGACCCGCGCGTCACCGGAATCATCATCCAGCGGCCGGTGCCGGCGCATATCCCGATCAAGACGCTGCAGGCGGCGGTGCATCCGCTGAAGGATGTCGAGGGCATGCATCCGGCCTCGATCGGCAACATCGTCTACAACCAGCTCGACCTGGCGCCCTGCACGGCGGCGGCCTCGGTCGAACTGCTGAAGGAGACCGGCCTCGAGCTCAAGGGGCTCGAAGTGGTCGTCGTCGGCCATTCGGAGATCGTCGGCAAGCCGATCGCCTTCCTGTTGATGAGCGAGGGCGCGACGGTGACGGTGTGCCACCACATGACGCGCTCGCTGGCCGCCCATGCGCGACGCGCCGATGCGCTGTTCGTCGCCGTCGGCAAGCCGCGGTTGATCAAGGCCGACATGGTGAAACCGGGTGCCGCAGTCATCGACATCGGAATCAATTCCGAGGTAGGGCCCGACGGCGAAAGCCGCATCGTCGGCGACGTCGACACCGACAGCGTCAAGGAAGTGGCTTCCTGGATCACGCCGGTGCCCGGCGGCGTCGGCCCGCTCACGGTCGCGATCCTGTTGCGCAACACCATGGTGGCGCTCAACCGCCAGCGCACGCTTTATCGCGCGACCTATGGCGTGCCGGACCAACTCGCGGCGGAATAGGCTGATACCCCCTCACCCAGCGTCCACTTCGCTCGGCCGACCTCTCCCCATGGGGAGAGGAGACTGTCAGCGGCGGCGCCAACTTCTTATCCCCACCGGGGAGAAGGTGGCCGCAAAGCGGCCGGATGAGGGGGCGGCGGCGACGAGGATCACTCTGCGGCCGCAAGCACTCGCTCAGAAACACCCTCAGGCTTCGGGCCGCCATAGGCCCAGTCGAGTAGCTTGATCGTATGCACCACCGGCAGCTTCGCCGCGGACGCGATCTGCGTGATGCAGCCGATGTTGCCGGTGGCGACGACTGAAGCGCCCGTCGCTTCGACGTTTTTGACCTTGCGGTCGCGCAATCTAGCCGAAATGTCGGCCTGCAGGATGTTGTAGGTGCCGGCCGAGCCGCAGCACAGATGCCCCTCGCGCGGCTCGCGCACAACGAAGCCGGCCTTGGCCAGAAGCTCCTTCGGCTGGCGCGTGATCTTCTGGCCGTGCTGCATGGAACAGGCCGAATGGTAAGCGACGACCGTGCCCGGCTTGCGCACTGGCTCGGGAAGGTCGAGCGCGGCGAGATATTCGGTGATGTCTTTGGCCAATGCCGAGACGCGCGCCGCCTTTTCGGCATAGGTGGGATCGAGGCGGAGCATGAAGCCATAATCCTTGATCGTCGTGCCGCAGCCGGATGCGGTGATGATAATGGCGTCGAGCCCGCCCTGCTCGATGGCGCGCGTCCAGGCGTCGACATTCTGTCTGGCCGAGGTCAGGGCCTGATGCTCGCGGCCCATATGATGGACGAGCGCGCCGCAGCAGCCCTCGCCCTCCGGCACCACGACCTCGACGCCGACCCTGGTCAGCAAAGAGATGGTCGCCTCGTTGATCGCCGGATCGAGCACGGACTGCGCGCAGCCGGTGAGGATCGCGACGCGGCCGCGCCTTGTGCCTTTCCCGGCATACGTGGCCGGCTTCGCCGTCGGCGATGCCGGCGGGATCGCCGATGGCGCGAGCTTCAGCATGGCCGCCACCGGCCTCAGCGCCGGTAGTTTCTCGAACAGGCCGATGAACGGCCGGCCAAGCCCGGCGAGCTTCAGCGCGACGCGGAAGCGGTTCGGGTAAGGCAGCACGAAGGCCAGTATAGCGCGCGTCAGCCGGTCGAGCAGCGGGCGCTTGTAGGTTTCCTGGATATGAGCGCGGGCATGGTCGACCAGATGCATGTAGTTCACGCCCGAGGGGCAGGTCGTCATGCAGGCAAGGCAGGACAGGCACCGATCGATATGGGTGACGATCTCCTTGTCGGCCGGCCGGCCGTTCTCCAGCATGTCCTTGATGAGGTAGATGCGGCCGCGCGGCGAATCGAGCTCGTTGCCCAACGTCACGTAGGTCGGGCAGGTGGCGGTGCAGAAGCCGCAATGCACGCATTTGCGCAGGATCTTTTCCGATTCCGCGACATGCGGATCGGCAAGCTGCGCGGCGGAGAAATTGGTCTGCATATCGCCGTCTCTGTTAGACGCAATTCCGGACGGAAAACCGTTTCACATTTTTCCTGGAATTGCTTTAGGCCATGCGGCCGGGGTTGAGAATCTGCTTCGGGTCGAACTCGGCCTTGAGCCGCGCCGAAAGCGCGGCCAGATGCGGCGACTGCGGCTCGAACACCGGCAGCGCCGCGCGATGCGGTGCGGATGCGCGCACCAGCGTCGCGTGGCCGCCGCCATATTTGCGGATCAGTCCGCGCAACAGATCGGCCTCCGGATCGTCCTCGCGCATCGACAGCCACACCAGGCCGCCCTGCCAGTCGTAGAAGGCGTCGGCCGCCGCCTGCATGCGCAGTGCCATCACCATATGATGCGCCTCGGACGGCGCCATCGAGACGCGCCAGACCGTCCGGGCGCCGCCATCGGCGAAAGGCACGCAGTCGCGAATGTCGCGCCAGATCGCCTTCGAGGCCTCGCCGGCGATTTCTTCGAGCGGGCCGGCCTTGCCGAGCAGCCGCTTCAGCGCCTCGATGCGATAGACGACCGACGGGCCAAATCCCTCGACCCGCAACAGCGTGGCGGCATCGCTGCCATGCTTGCCGCCGGCAACCTTCGCGGCGATCCGCTCCGGCAGATGCGCCGCGCTCGAAACCTCGGCACTGGAGCCGAGCGCCAGCGCCATTGCGGCCACGGCGGCATCGTCGAGCAGGCCGCGTATGGCCAAGGTCACTTCCGTTTCCGCTGCCGGCAGCACCTTGAAGGTGACGTCGGTGAGCACGGCCAGCGTGCCCCAGCTGTTGGCCATCAGCTTGGAGAGGTCGTAGCCAGTGACGTTCTTGACGACACGGCCGCCCGACTTGAAGGCCTCGCCACGTCCGGAGACAGCGGCGACGCCGAGGATGTGGTCGCGCGCTGCACCCGCCTTGAGGCGGCGGGGACCGGACAGGTTCGAGGCAAGCACGCCGCCGATGGTGCCGTTCTTGTCCCCTTGGCCCGGCTCGCCGCCGAGCAACGGGCCGTAGTCCATCGGCTCGAACGCGAATTGCTGGCCGTTTTCGGCAAGCAATTTTTCGATCTCGGCGAGTGGCGTGCCGGCACGGGCTGAGAGCACGAGTTCGGCCGGTTCGTAGAGGGTTACGCCGATGAGGTGCGACAAGTCGAGCGTATGCTCGGTCTGCAATGGGCGACCGATGCCGCGCTTCGAGCCATGGCCGAGGATTTCGAGCGGCGTTTCCTCGGCGGCTGCCCATTGGATGGTGGAGAGGGTTTCGGCGGAAGAAGATGGGGTGAAGGTGGTCACGAGGGGGCGCCTTTCCTCGCCCCAGCGAGGCCAGGGCAATCGCATATGGCAGCGCTGCCCCCTCTCTGTCCGCTACGCGGACACCTCTCTCCCATTTCATGGAGGCGAGGAAACACCGACCGCCGACGTTGCGACCTTGGAAAGCTTGGGTTCCTCGCCCCCGCAACGCGGGGGAGAGGTGGCTCGGGCGCAGCCCGAGACGGAGAGGGGGCCATCATAGAGCGCTATCTCCCGTCTTCCTGGCTGCGAAAACAAACCTGAGGTCGGCAGCAACTACGTCTTCGGCAAGCCGTCCTTCCAACGCCGCAAAGATCGTCTCGCAAACGCTCTTCTTGTTCTTTAAGACATCGAAGCTCCAAAACCGCAAAACCGAGAAGCCCTCGCCCCGCATGAATTCATCCCGCCGCCTGTCGTACGAACTGTCCGCGTGCTGGCTGCCATCCAGTTCCACAATCAGCTTTTCGCTCCTGCACGCAAAATCCGCAAAATACGGACCGATGGGCATCTGGCGAACGAATTTGTATCCGCCTAGCCTTCTTGCCTTCAGTTCGTTCCAGAGGATCGCTTCCGCCTGGTTGTCGCCGCTACGAAGCGCGCGGGCGCGGGCAATTTTCTCGGGCGAGCGGCGGCTTGGCTGATAGGCCGCCCCCCTCTCCGTCTCGGGCTTCGCCCGAGCCACCTCTCCCCCGCTTTGCGGGGGCGAGGAACTTTGATCCTGAGTCTTCATCAAAACCTCGGAATATTCGGAAACGCGACCTGCCCCCGATGCACATGCATCCTCCCAAGCTCCGCGCAGCGGCGCAGCTGCGGAAACACCTTGCCGGGGTTGAGCAGGTGGTTGGGGTCGAAGGCGCATTTCACCCGCATCTGCTGGTCGAGGTCGAGCTGGTTGAACATTTCCGGCATCAGATCGCGCTTCTCGACGCCGACGCCATGCTCGCCGGTCAGGACGCCGCCGACCTGGACGCAAAGGCGCAAAATGTCGGCGCCGAAGCTCTCGGCCCTGTCCAGCTCGCCCGGCACGTTGGCGTCGTAGAGGATCAACGGGTGCAGGTTGCCGTCGCCGGCGTGGAAGACATTGGCGACGCCCAGCCCGTATTTCTGCGAAAGGTCGCGCATGCCGGCAAGCACGCGCGGCAGTTCCTTGCGCGGGATGGTGCCGTCCATGCAGTAATAATCCGGCGAGATACGGCCGACCGCCGGAAAGGCCGCCTTGCGGCCGGCCCAGAAGGTCAGCCGCTCCTGCTCGGATTGCGAGATGCGGCAGGTGGTCGAGCCGTTCCTGTAGGCGATCGCCTCGACGAGGCCGATCAGGTGGTCGACCTCGACACTCGGCCCGTCGAGCTCGACGATGAGCAGCGCCTCGACGTCGAGCGGATAGCCGGCATGGACGAAATCCTCGGCCGCGTGGATCGCCGGGCGGTCCATCATCTCCATGCCGCCGGGGATGATGCCGGCGCCGATGATGTCGGCGACGCATTGACCGCCCTGTTCGCTGGTCGGAAAGCCGATCAAGAGAGCGCGCGCCGTCTCCGGCTTCTTCAGGATGCGCACCGTCACCTCGGTGACGACGCCGAGGAGGCCTTCCGAGCCGGTCATCACGCCGAGCAGATCGTAGCCTTCCTGATCGAGATGGCTGCCGCCGAGCCGCACCACCTCGCCGTTCATCAGCACCATCTCGATGCCCAGCACATTGTTGGCGGTGAGCCCGTATTTCAGGCAGTGCACACCGCCGGAATTCTCGGCGACATTGCCGCCGATCGAGCAGGCGATCTGAGAGGATGGATCGGGGGCGTAATAAAAGCCCTCCTGCTCGACGGCGGTGGTGATGCCGAGATTGGTGACGCCCGGTTGGGCCACGACAACGCGATTAGGATAGTCGATTTGAAGAATGCGGTTGAAGCGGCTCATCACCAGCAGCACCGCATCCTCGAGCGGCAGCGCGCCGCCGGACAGCGAGGTGCCGGAGCCACGCGGCACGACGCGGATGTTGCGCTCGTTGCAGTATTTCAGCACGCGCGAGACCTGGGCCACCGTTTGCGGCAACACCACGACCAGCGGCACCTGCCGGTAGGCGGTCAGGCCGTCGCTCTCGAAGGCGCGCATTTCATTGGCCGCGTCGACGACGCCCTCGCCCGGCACGATGATGCGCATGTCGGCGACGATCTCGGCGCGCCGGCGCATCGTTTCGGCATCTGGCTTGGGCATGGCTAAGCCGGACATCGGGCAGCCTCATCCGCTCTTGACTGGTCAAAATCTTTTACCAGCCCGACGGTTTTGTTGCAAATGCTGCTTTGCTTGCATTCGGCGGCGAGCGTGACGCCAAGCTTCCGCAGCGGCAATCTGCCGCTGCGGACAGACCCGCGCATGAAGATGGTTGTCCGCTACTCGCCCGGATGCTTCGCCGGCTCGGAATGCATTTTCCGCACGCGGCGCACGCCCCACCAGACGAGCAGGATGGCGACCGGCACGGAGGCCGCGGTGATCACTTCGGGCGCGAAAGCGTGACCAAAGACCGAGGCGCCTTTGGCGACATAGCCGACGAGGCCGACGACATAATAGGATACGGCGGCGACCGACAGGCCTTCGACGGTCTGCTGCAGGCGCAGTTGCAGCCGGGCGCGGTTGTTCATCGAGGCCAGCAGGTCGCGGTTCTGCTTCTCCACATCGACATCCACCCAGGTGCGCAGCAGCGTCGTGGCGCGGGTGAGTTTTCGCGACAGGTTGGCCTGGCGCTCCTCGACCGAGCGGCAGGTACGCATGGCGGGCGCCATGCGCCGCAAGAGGAAGCCCGCCCAGGTGTCGTAGCCTTGCACCGGCTCTTCATCCAGAGCTTCCAGCCTTGCGGTGACGATGCCGTCATAGGCGCGGCTGGCGCCGAAGCGATAGAGGCTGGACGCGGCGTCGGCTTCGAGCTCGGCGGCGAGTTCGGTGAGGTCGGCGAGCAAGGTCTGGCTGTCGCGGGTCTCGACCGCCTTCATTTCCAGTGTGGTCTGCGCCAGGCGGTCCTCGATGCGACGGGCGCGGCCTGACAGCGTCAATGCCATCGGCAGGCCAAGCATGGCCAACGTCCGATAGGTCTCGATGTCGATCAGCCGCTGCGACAGGGCGCCGGTGCTGGCCGGCGTCAGGCCGCGATCGAGCACCAGCATGCGGGTCAGTCCGTCGCCGTCCTGGCGGAAATCGGTGACGATGGCGGCAGCGCCCCGCTCGACCAGCGAATAGCACAGGCTGGTCGGGTCGAAGCCGGCGATCAGCCTTTCGCTCGCCTGCGTCCATTTGCGGATTTCCAGACGGATGCCGGAAATCACGGTGCCGGGCGGCGAGAAGCCATTGCCGAAGGGCGAATCCTCTTGCCCCCGGCCGTTTTCGGCCAGCGGCCCTTCCCAGAGATAGGTCGAGAATTCCGTATGGCGCTCCCAGCGCAGCGTGCCCTTGCCCCATTTCATCGCATGATGGCGGGCATTGCGCTCGGGCGCGGCGATGCCCAGCCGCCGCGACAGTTCCGACAGCACGGCATGATCGACCGCGGTGCCGCCCTCGGTCATGAAGGAGAGCTGGACCAGCACGCGCGGTTTCTCGATCAGCGGATGCGGGCGGGCATGGACCTCGCCCAGCGCGCCGGGCCGTCCCTCATGCGCCGGAAAGCCCATCACGCTGCCTTGGGCGCGCGGTTGGAATTCGAGACTGGACATCTCGTCGGACACGGTTGGTCCCCCTGGTTTCGACCTTCGTGCAAACCCTGCCGTCTTGCGGCAATCGGCGGGACGCGTAAACAGCAAATATCCGCATCCAGGCCCGGCGGCACGCGGCCGGCAATGCGACGGGCTGGACGAATTGGATAAATAATTTGACCAGTTAGCGACAGAGGCTTTAATCTGCGCCACATCCGTCCCGCTTCCCAGGCACCCTTCCGTTGAGCGACATCTTCTCCAGGATCGAGCATTCGCGCACCGCCGACGAGGTGGTGCAGCAGATCGAGAGCCTGATCCTCGAAGGCGTGCTGCGCACCGGCGACCGGTTGCCCGGCGAGCGCGAGCTGGCGCGCCAGTTCGACGTGTCGCGGCCGATCCTGCGCGACGCGCTGAAGGCGCTGGAAGGCCGCGGGCTGCTGACGACCAAAGCCGGCGGCGGCACGCATGTCGCCGACGTCATCGGCCAGCTCTTCACCAAGCCGGTGACCGATCTCATTTCCACGCACCGCAAGGCGGTGACCGACTATCTGGAATACCGGCGCGAGATCGAGGCTGTGGCGGCCGAATATGCAGCGCGCCGCGCCACGCCGGAGGACCTCGCCCTGCTCGACCGCATCATGGCACGCATGGACGAGGCGCACCGGACCGGCGATTTCGACGATGAGGCGGAAATCGACGTCGAGTTCCACCATGCCGTCTGCGAATGCGCGCACAACATCATCCTTTTGCACACGCTGCGTTCCTGCTACCGGCTGCTGTCGGAAGGCGTGTTCCAGAACAGGCTTCTGGTGTTCGGCGTGCCCGGCGCGCGCGAGGCGCTGCTCGAGCAGCACAGGGCGATCCACGCCGCGATCAAAGCGGCAGACCCAGTCGCGGCGCGCAAGGCTGCGATGGACCACATCACCTATGTCGAGCGCTCAATGGCTGAAGCCGAGCGCAGCGGCGACTGGCAGCGCGTGTCCAGGCTGCGCCTCAGACAGCGCTCGGATGCCGGCGACATCGAACCCACACGCAAGCGCTCGTAAGCACAGATTAGCGGGGACCACCATGAGCGACATCCTCACCATCGCCGACCTCAAGGACCTGGCACGCCGCAGAGTGCCGAAGATGTTCTTCGACTATGCCGATTCAGGCGCCTGGACGGAGAGCACCTACCGGGCCAACGAAGAGGATTTCGGCAAGATAAAGTTCCGCCAGCGCGTGCTGGTCGACATGAGCAACCGTTCGCTGGAATCGACCATGGTCGGCGAGAAGGTAGCGATGCCGGTGGCGCTCGCGCCGACCGGGCTTACCGGCATGCAGCATGCCGACGGCGAGATGCTGGCGGCGCAAGCGGCAGAAGCGTTCGGCGTGCCGTTCACCCTGTCCACCATGAGCATCTGCTCGATCGAAGATGTCGCCTCGGTGACCAAAAAGCCGTTCTGGTTCCAGCTCTATGTGCTGCGCGACAAGGACTTCGTGCTTAATCTGATCGACAGGGCCAAGGCGGCGAAATGCTCGGCGCTGGTGCTGACGCTCGATCTGCAGGTCCTGGGTCAGCGCCACAAGGATGTGCGCAACGGTCTCTCGGCGCCACCCAAGATGACGCTCGCCAACATCGTCGACCTTGCGCTGAAGCCGCGCTGGTGCCTGGGGATCGCGGGTACCAAGCGCCGCACCTTCCGCAACATCGTCGGCCATGCCAAGGGCGTCGGCGACGTCTCTTCGCTGTCGTCCTGGACGAACGAGCAGTTCGATCCGCACCTGTCGTGGAAGGACGTCGCCTGGATCAAGGATCGTTGGGGCGGCAAGCTCATCCTGAAAGGCATCCTCGACAAGGAGGACGCGCTGATGGCGGCTGAGACTGGCGCCGATGCGATCGTGGTCTCCAATCACGGCGGACGGCAGCTCGACGGCGCACCGTCCTCGATCTCGGTGCTGGAAGAAATCGCCGATGCGGTCGGCGACAGGATCGAAGTCCATATGGATGGCGGCATCCGCTCCGGCCAGGACGTGCTCAAGGCGCTCTGCCTCGGCGCCAAGGGCACCTATATCGGCCGACCCTTCCTCTACGGTCTCGGTGCGATGGGCAAGGACGGCGTCACCAAGGCGCTCGAAATCATCCGCAAGGAAATGGACATCACGCTGGCGCTGTGCGGTAAGCGTTTGGTAACCGACATGGGCAAGGACCAGTTGCGGCGCTAGGCCTTATTCACCGATCCGCCCTAGTTTCCCGTGGTGAACCTCGCGGGAAAGACGTACGCCTTGACCGAACCAGGCATCCATTATCTCGACGCGCGCGGGCCGGACGGCATGCGGCTTTACGCGATCGGCGACGTGCACGGACGCCACGACCTGCTCGCCGCCATGCATCGGCGCATCGAGAGCGAACTGGAACATGCGCCCGAGTCGGACTGGCGCATCATCCATCTCGGCGACTATGTCGACCGCGGACCGGATTCCAGAAGCGTCATCGATTTCCTGATCGAGACGCGCAAGCGCGATCCGCGCAACATCATGCTCGCCGGCAACCACGACATCGGCATGGTCGAATTCCTGGCCGAGGCAGAGCCGGACGGCCTGTTCGTGAATTACGGCGGCGTGCAGACGGCGCAGTCCTATGGCGTCGATCTTCTTGGCGACGGCCACTGGTACGGCAAGGCGCAAGCGATCGCCCGGGGACATATGGCCCTGGTGAAAGCGGTGCCGAACAGCCATATCGATTTCCTGCAATCGCTGACGTTTTCGGCGACCTTCGGCGACTTCTTCTTCTGCCACGCCGGGATAAGACCGGGTGTGCCGCTCGACCGTCAGAACCAGCAGGATCTAATCTGGATCCGTGACGCCTTCCATGACCATCCAGGGCTTTTTTCCAAGGTGATCGTGCACGGGCACACGCCCGTCCCGGAAGCCGAGGTGAAGGCCAACCGCGTCAATGTCGACACGCTCGCCTGGAAATCCGGAACGCTAAGCGCGCTGGCCGTCAATGGCGGCGACAAACGCATCCTCGCCATGCAGGGGAAAGCGTTTTAGGCGCGATCCCGGCGCAGGCCTGCTTGCGATTTTGATTGTGGCCTAGTTCAGCGAGGCGGTGACGCCATAGCCGTCGACGGCGCGGTGGTTGGTCGCTGCGTCGGCGGCATAAATGCCCAGGCCGCAGAGCACGATGGCAGACAGCATGACAAAAGACAGGAGAGCTGCTTTCACGGACGTCATCTCTGGTTAAGCTTTCTGCATCTGGGCACGAGGCGGTTACCAATGCGTTGAAACGATAAAATGCGTCTCAATGTTTCGACGATTTCGCGCTTCTAAGCAGATTCTGTTTCGCCGGTGTGTCGGCTGGATCACACAAAAGGTTCATGGCGGTTGCATCGACGATACAAAGCGCGCCCTCTTAGAAGAGCGGCCGGACACAAACCAAGAAAGAAGAATGTTGTCCCCAGACGGAAGCGCTGAGGCGTGCCAATTATGCCACGCTTCGCCCGATCGGGGTCGGATGTTCAGATCGTCGCAACCCAGGCGCGGGCTATCGCCAGTCCGGCGCTATCGGCGTCGGCGCCATTGCGGGCCAGTTCGTCGTCGAGACGATCGTTCCAGTCGGGATGACGCTCGGCGATCATAGCGGCGAAGGAGGTGCTCCAGTCGCGCACCATCGGCGTATCCGCCTCGAAGTGGAACTGGAAGCCATAGACGGCGCGGCCGAGGCGGAAGGCCTGGTTTTCGGCGACCGCGCTGCCGGCCAGCCGCACCGCGTTTTCCGGCAGGCCGAACGTGTCGTCATGCCATTCGAAGATCGGGAATTTCTCGGGCAGCGCCGCCATGACCGGATCCGATTTGGCGGCCGGCGTCAGCGACACCCTATGCCAGCCGAACTCGGTGGCACCGCCGATCTGGTTGGTGCCGCCGAAAGCCCGCGCCAGAAGCTGACCGCCGAGACAGATGCCGAGAACCGAGCGATCCTTGTCGGCGAAATCGCGTGCCAGGTCGAGCAATGCGGGGAAATAGGGACAGATCTCGTCGTCGAGCGCGTTCTGGGCGCCGCCAAGCACCACGATGGCATCGTGCCCGGTGCTGTCGCCGGGCAGAGTTTCACCGCGATAGGGCTTGCGCAGGTCGATATCGGCGCCGGCTTCCACAAGGGCAGCGCCAATCTGGCCAAGGCCCTCATTGTCGAAATTCTGGACGACCAAAACCCGCATCGAAAACCTGCTGACATGAAAACGCTGGGGCGAGCGATATCATGCGGCCCGTGTTTCAGCCAAGATGCGTGCCGGAGAGAAAGCTATGCCACTGCAGAACCGGGTCGACCCTTTCGGCGCCATTCACGCCGTGCCGGAACGCGGCCTGTTCACCGGCAATCGCGGCATCATCCATGACCCCGAGACGAAGACGCTGCTGAGGAAGCGCTGGGCCTTGCCGGCCTGGATCATCTGCGTCTGCGAATTCGGCCACGTGCGGCGCGAGCCGATGGGCCGCAACCGGCCAGGAGGAAAAGCCGGCTGGACCGAATTGTTCTTCCTCGACGAGGTGACGGCTTTGGCCGCCGGCCATCGGCCCTGTTTCTTCTGCCGGCGTGAACGGGCGACCGACTTCGTCAGCCGTTTCGGTAAGGCGTTCGGGATTGAAGAACCGCGCGCGCCGATGGTCGACAAACGGCTGCACAAGGAGCGGCTGGCTTCCGGCGGACGGCCGCCTCTGGTGACCGCGCCGGAGCTCGGAGGCTTGCCGGATGGAACGGTGGTAGCGCACGGCGACACCGCCTATGCGCTGCGCGGCGGCAAGGCACGCAAATGGTCGTTCGCGGGCTATTCGAGTTCCGTCGCCTTCGATCGCCTCACCGGCGGGTCGCTGCGCCTGCTGACGCCGGCGACCACCATCGCGGTGCTGCAGCAAGGCTTTGCACCGGTCTGGCATCCAACCGCCGATGCTTGACGCCGCAGCCGGCCTCGCTCATCGCCAAGCAGATATCCGTGGGATGTCCCACGATTATCTGCTTAGATTCCCTTGTTTTTCGCAGGTTCTGATCGCAAAACCGCGGGACACTTTTGCGGAACCTGTTTGAGCCATGCGCGCCAACTACAAAATGCAGCGGCTGTTCGTGCCTGACGATCTTGGGCCCGGCCTCGAATTCGACGCCGGACAGCAGCAGAGCCATTATCTCGCCCATGTGCTGCGGCTCGGCGAAGGTGCCGAAATCCTGCTTTTCAACGGCCGCGACGGCGAATGGTCGGCGTCGATCGCCGCGAGGTCCAAGAAGGCGGTCCGGTTGAAGGTGCTGGAACTGCAGCGGCCGCAGCCGCCGCTGCCGGACCTCGTCTATTGCTTCGCGCCGCTGAAGCAGGGCCGGCTCGATTACCTTGTGCAGAAAGCGGTCGAAATGGGCGCAGGCATGCTGCAGCCGGTCATCACCCAGCACACGCAGGTGGCGAAGCCCGGCATCGATCGGCTGCGCGCCAATGTCGTCGAGGCGGCCGAGCAATGCGGCATACTGGCGGTGCCGGAAATGCGCGAAGCGGAGAAGCTTGAACGGCTGCTCGCCAACTGGGATCGGGAGCGGCGGCTGATCTTCTGCGACGAGGATGCTTCGACCAACGATCCGCTGCCGGCCCTGCAAGCGGTCAGTGAGAAGAAACTTGCGCTTCTGGTCGGTCCGGAGGGCGGATTTTCCGAGGACGAGCGCAAGATGCTGAGGGCCTTGCCTTTCGTCACCGCCATCCCGCTCGGGCCACGCATCCTGCGCGCCGACACCGCGGCGGTGGCCGCATTGGCTGTGATCCAGGCAACGATCGGCGACTGGTAGGACATTGCCTTCTTCCCTTTTGCGAGAAGGTGTCGCCGAAGGCGACTGATGAGGGGTGTTCCAGAAGACACCCGCCTCTCACTCCGCTGGAACACCCCTCATCCGTCTCGGCGCTACGCGCCGATCCACCTTCTCCCACAAGGGGGAGAAGGGAAGGTAAGCCATGCAGATCAAATCCAGTTGAGCCGTGGCTCAGGATTTTTCGCTTGATCGGCTACTGACATTTCGTCCATCTAGCGCCCGGCGGCCAGCTGAGGGCTGCGGAGGGTTTTCTAATGGCGCGCGACACAACAGATACCCAGCCCATCGAAGGTGTCGACGAACTGGTCGGCTACCTGGCCGACGGCAACAAGCCGCGCGACAAATGGCGCATCGGCACCGAGCATGAGAAGTTCCCCTTCTATGTCGACGGCAACGCGCCGGTGCCTTATGGCGGCGAGCGCGGCATCCGCGCCATCCTCGAGGGAATGCGCGAAAAACTCGGCTGGGATCCGATCATGGATGCCGGCCGTATCATCGGCCTGGTCGAGCCGACCGGCCAGGGCGCGATCTCGCTGGAGCCCGGCGGCCAGTTCGAGCTTTCCGGCGCGCCGTTGGAATCGATCCACCAGACCTGCCGCGAGGGCAACGCGCATCTGGCGCAGGTGCGCGAGATCGCCGAGCCGCTCGGCATCCGCTTCCTCGGCCTCGGCGGCAGCCCGAAATGGTCGCTGGCCGATACGCCGAAAATGCCGAAGTCGCGCTACGAGATCATGACGCGCTACATGCCGAAGGTCGGCACCAAGGGCCTCGACATGATGTACCGCACCTGCACGATCCAGGTGAATCTCGACTTCGAGAGCGAAGCCGACATGCGCCGCAAGATGCAGGTGTCGCTGAAGCTGCAGCCGCTGTCGACGGCGCTGTTTGCCAACTCGCCCTTCACCGAGAGCAGGCCGAACGGCCTGCAGAGCTGGCGCGGCGACATCTGGCGCGACACCGACAACCAGCGCTCCGGCATGCTCCAATTCTGCTTCTCGCCGGATTTCGGCTTCGCCGACTATGTCGAATGGGCGCTCGACGTGCCGATGTATTTCGTTATTCGCGACGGCCACTATCACGACATGACGCGCTACACCTTCCGCCAGTTCATGGCGGGAGCCGCTCGCAATGAACTCCCTGATGGCCTGCCGACGATGGGCGACTGGGCAAATCATCTCTCGACCCTGTTTCCGGATGTGCGCCTGAAGCGTTTCCTCGAAATGCGCGGCGCCGACGGCGGGCCATGGCGGCGCATCTGCGCCCTGCCCGCTTTCTGGGTCGGGCTGCTTTACGACGAGCAGGCGCTTGACGCCGCCGAAGCGCTGACTTCGAGCTGGACCTATGAAGAAGCGCTGGCGATGCGCAACGCCGTGCCGGAGCTTGGCATTGCCGCGCCGTTCCGCAACGCCACCTTGCGCGACGTCGCCCGCGACGTGCTCGCCATCTCGCGCATGGGCCTGAAGAACCGGGCCAAGAAGAACCGCGACGGCTATGACGAGACGTCGTTCCTCAACACGCTCGACGAAGTGGTCGCGCGCGGCACCACCAGCGCCGAGGAGATGCTGTCGGCCTACCACACGCGCTGGGGCGGCTCGATCGAGCCGGTGTTCATGGAATATGCGTATTAACCGTCCGGCATGCGCCGAGCGGTTGGGCGCCAAAAGCCGCTTCAATCGGTGATGGAAACGAACTAGGCTCTCCGATGAGGATATTCTCGGAGGAGAACCCAAATGCCTTCCCTGTTCGACATTTTCGCCCAGGCCCAGAACGGCGCCGGCATGCAGGCGCTGGCACAGCAATATGGGCTTTCGATACAGCAGACGCAGGCCGCGGTGCAGGCGCTGCTGCCGGCATTCTCGCAAGGGCTGCAGCGCAACACCGCCGATCCCTATGGGATGGGCGCATTCATGACCGCTATGGCGAGCGGCCAGCACGCCAAGTATTTCGAGGACGCCACGAGGGCCTTTTCGCCGCAAGGCATCGATGAGGGCAACGGCATTCTCGGCCATCTGTTCGGCTCGAAGGATTTGTCGCGCGCCGTGGCAGCCCAGGCCGCGCAGGCGACGGGCTTGAGCCAGCAGCTGCTGCAGCAGATGCTGCCGGCCATGGCTTCGATGATGATGGGCGGGCTGTTCAAGCAGACCAATAATCAATTGAGTGGGAGGCAGATGCAGGCCGCCGGCTTCGGCGGCAGCGGCAATCCGCTCGGCGAGATCATCGAGCAGATGATGCGCCAGGGCGGCCTCGCGCCGGCGCCGCAGACAAACCAGGCGCCGCAGCCGCCGCCCTATGGCGAGAACCCGTTCGGCAAGGGGCTGCAGGACATGTTCGGCGGCGGCACGCAGCTGCCGCAAAGTCAGCCCCAGCAGGCCCCCAGTCCGTACGGCGAAAACCCGCTCGGGAAGGTGCTGCAGGATATGTTCGGCGGCGGCGCGACGCAGCAGCCGCAGCAGACTCAACCACAGCAGACGCAAAGCCCCTATGGCGATAACCCGCTGGGCAAGATCTTCGAGGAGATGCTGCGCCAGGGCGGCGGCGGTTTCGGCATGCCTGGGGGACAACCGGCGCCGCAGCCGCAGCAGAGCGCGCCGCAACAGCCGCAAACCAATCCGAGCGGCCGGCCGCGAAACCCGTTCGACGATATCTTCGGCAAGATGTTCGAGACCGGTGCCCAGCAGCGCGACGAATATGAGAAGAGCGTCGGGACGATTTTCGATCAGTTCAAGCGCGACATGGACCGGCGGTGAGTTATCGAACGCCCCCGGAACGACTTTCGTGAGCAAGAGACTCGAACAAATGCGCCGCAATCCCCGCGGCGACTGGTCGATGCGAGATGTTAAGGCAGTTTGCGACGAGGCCGGCATTCAATGCGTGCCGCCGAGATCGGGCGGTTCGCATTACAAAATCTACCACACGGCAATGGCTGACATTTTGACGGTGCCTTTCAAACGCCCGATCAAGCCCGTATATATTCGAAAACTCGTGTCCTTTATCGACGAGGCAAAAAAGCATGACGGACAAGCTTGAATATCCTGTCGTCATCGCACCACTCTCGATTGAGGACGGTGGCGGGTTCTCCGCTTATGTCCCGGATCTTCCCGGCTGCATGAGCGATGGCGAAACCCCCGAAGAGGCCATCGCGAATGTTCAGGATGCCATCGCAGCTTGGATAGAAGCTGCGCATGAACTTGGCCGATCAGTGCCAAGACCGTCGAGAAAATTGGCTTTCGCCTGATCCCCTGAGACGCCTTCCAGAAAGAGGCGCGGTCAAAAAAATGCCCGGTCCTGGAGGAGGAACCGGGCAATGTGCAGGCTGGCCGGCGGGGAACCGGCAGGGAGTGTGGGAGCCTGCATGAAGCTTGGTCGCGCCGAGCCATGAAAAGGTTCAACGCGACCGGAAATCCAGGCGATGCGGCCGTTCAGGCTACCTGACGAGCAAGATCCTAGATCGTGTCGGCGCGCTCGCTGGCGATGGCGCGCAGCTTCACTGTCGGATCGCGGCCGAAGGGCACGGCGACGGCGACATGGAGGTCGGCGCGGGTCAGGCCGATATCGGCAAGCTCGGCGTCCGACATGTCGCCCAGGCGATAGAAGGCGCGGCGGTTTTTCCAGGCGACATAGGCGTTGGCGAGAGCATTGAGCACGCGCGTCGCAACGGCCGGACGCGTGGTGATGCGCGGGGTCTCGGAAGCGAGTTCAATCGTGGTCATGTCAGTCTCTCCTTCAGGAGTCGAGCGGACGAAACCGGGCAAACGGCGCCTTGGGAGAAGCGCCGTTCCAGTTTCCATTCATTGACGTGATGCATGTCGTCGTCCCTGAACCGGGAACCGACTTCTGGGCGACATGCACTGCTTTCATGTGAACGATGCCAATTTGCCATCGCGCGATTGATTAATCCAACGAATGTTTTTAATCTCTAGCATCAACATCAATGATAGGTTGGACCGATGAAAGCGCCGCTCGACCTCGATCAGTTGCAAACCTTCATCTCGATCGCCGACACTGGCAGCTTCACCCGCGCGGCCGAGGAGGTGCATCGGACACAGTCGGCAGTGTCGATGCAGATGCGGCGGCTGGAGGAGCGGATCGGCAAGCCGTTGTTCGAAAAGGACGGCCGCACCAACAAGCTGACCGAGGAGGGCGAAAGGCTGCTTGCCTACGCGCGGCGGCTGATCCATCTCAACCGCGAGACTTTGGCCGCCTTCGACGACCAGCGGCTGGAAGGCACGATCCGTATCGGCACGCCGGACGATTATGCCGACCGCTTCCTGCCCGAGATCATGGCGCGCTTCTCGCGCTCCAACCCGCGCGTCGAACTGACGGTCGTCTGCGAGCCGACGCCAGGGCTGGTCGAGCACATCAAGCGCGGCAATCTCGACTTGGCGCTGGTGACGCATAACGATACGCGCGGCCAGTCGGAAGTGGTACGGCGCGAGCCGCTTTTGTGGGTGACGTCCGCCAACCATGCCACTCACGAACAGGAAACCCTGCCGATGGCGTTCGGCCGGCCGAACTGCATCTGGCGGCGCGCGGCGGTCGACGTGCTCGACCGGCAGAACCGCGAGTACCGCGTGCTGTTCTCCAGCTTCTCGGCCACGGTGATCACCGCGGCCGTGCTTTCCGGCCTGGCAGTCTCGGTGCTGCCGGAATGCGCGCTGCGGCCCGGCATGCGCGTGCTCGGCGAGGCCGACGGCTTCGGCCAGTTGCCGGACTGCCGCATCGGCATCATGCGCGGCCAGACCTCGCAACCGGAGATCGTCGACGCTTTGGCCCGCCACATTGCCGAAAGCCTCGACAACATTTCCGTGCCGCTCACCGAGGAGGCGGGCAGCTTCGACTTCGCCGCCCTCGCCTTCGCCAAGATGAAGCGGGTCAAGGCGAACCAGATCATGCCAGGCTGGTAGAGTCAGGCGCGAGCGGCGGAACGTTCCCCGTTGGCAGGTGAAACACCCGGCAGCGCAAGCAATTGGCCGGGCTCCAGCGGTGGCGACAGCATATAGCCCTGCAACTGGCGGCAGCCCATGCCGACCAGCAAGGCCTTTTGGGCATCGGTCTCGACGCCTTCCGCGGTTACCTCGACCTTGAGCGCCTGCGCCAGCTCGATCAGTGTCTTGACGATTGCGCGCGCGCTTTCGTCCTCGTCGAGCAGGTGCACGAAAGAGCGGTCGATCTTCAACTTGTCGATCGCCTGGCGACGCAGATAGCTCAGCGAGGAATAGCCGGTGCCGAAATCGTCGAGCACGATGCAGATGCCGGATTGGCGCAGCGCGGCAATCACCGTGCCGATCGTATCATTGTGCTCGAGCAGCACGCTTTCGGTGGTCTCAAGCTGCAGGCGACAGGGATCGAGCCCGGTTTCGCTCAGGATATCGGCGACCTGTCCGGCAAAGCCGATGTCACGCAGCTGCATCGGCGAGATGTTGACCGCGATCCAGGGCAATTCCGTCCCGGCTGCAAAGCGGCAGGCTTCGCCCAGCGCCCATTTGCCCAAATCGCCGATGAGGCCGCGCTCTTCGGCGATGGCGATGAATTGCGCCGCCGGCAAAGCGCCGTGCACTTCATGGCCCCAGCGGATCAGCGCTTCGGCCCCCAGTATCGCGCGGCCGTCGGCCGCGAAAACCGGCTGATAGGCGAGCTTGATGCCACCTTCGCCCTCAAGCGCCTTGCGGAGTTCCGATTCGACCTTTCGCTTGCGCAACAAGAGATCGTCCATGTCGCCGGCAAACAGCTCGTAACGGCCACGACCGTTCTTCTTGGCCTCGTAAAGCGCGATGTCGGCCTTGCGCAACAGCTCGTCCGCGTCGATGTCCGATCCAGACGACAGCGCGATGCCGACGCTCGCGCTGACGAAGACCTGGTCGTCGATCAGCCGGAACGGCTCACGCAGCTTCAAGAGCAGCCTTTCGGCGATGTCCTCGGCGCTTCCGACGTCGGGAACGTCAAGCAGGATGACGGCGAATTCGTAACCGCCGAGCCGCGCGACGGTATCGACTTCGCGGATCGTATACTTGAGCCGCGCCGCCGTCTGGCGCACGAGCTCGTCACCGGCCGGATGGCCGAGCGTGTCGTTGATATGCTTGAAGCGGTCGAGGTCGAGGTAAAGCAGCGCGACGCGTGTCTTGTCCCTGCTGGCGAACAGCAGCGTGCGCCGCAAGCGGTCCTCGAACAGCGCCCGGTTGGGGAGGCCGGTGAGCGTGTCGTGGAAGGCGAGATATTGCGCCTGGTCCTGGCTGGTCTGCAGCGCCGTCGAGGCCCGACGCAACCTGCTCAACAGGAATACCAGCACGCCGCCCGCCAACAGCAGCGCGATCGCCAAGGCAGGAGCGATCTCGCGCACCAGAGCAAGGCCGGGCCGTAGCTGGTCCCAGCCGATATAGCCGAGGATGACGCCGCGCGAATCGACCAGCGGCACCGCGGCTGGGCCAGCCGGCTGTGACAAAGGCACCAGCCGCGCGCCATCAAGCAGGTACTTTCCGGCGATCTTGCCGATCACCGCGTTATTGATGAATTCGACCGACACATGCAGATATTCGATGCCTTGCGCCTGGCTGATCCTGTCCGAGCTCGGCAGGAGCGGCGCGACGCTGACGATCGCTAGCGCGCCATCGAGGGACACCAGATCCTCGGCCACCATCTTCGCAGGCTGGCCGTACGCATCGGTCTGCGGCGGCCCAGCCAGCATGCGACGCAGTTTTTCGATGGTTGGAAGAAGCGTGGGCTGGTCCTCGCCATAGGCGGAAGCGTCGACCACCTTGCCCTCGCGCATGGCGTGGATCGCATGATTGGCGGCGTCGAGAATATAGACCCGGTTGTGACCATAATAGGTGTACATCCAGACACTGAGATTCTCTTCGATCCAGGTCTGGTTGCCTGCCCTCACATTGATGATCGCGTCATCCCAAACCGAAACGCTTTCCTGCTCCCGCTGAACAGACGCAATCTGGTCCTTCAAACCATCGGCGATGAACATCTTTTGTCGTACGAGCGAGGCATCATCGGCCTGGCTGGCCGCGTAGAAGCCGAAGCCCACGACGATGGCTAAAGCGAAAGTGGCGAGCGTCAGCACGGTCAGCGTGACCTGACGGGTCAACGGGCTGCTGTTTTGGCGTGCGCTCATCAGGTCCCGGCCGGCTCTTTTGGGCCTGTCAAAGCAAATCGGGCTTAAGATCGCGTTATGATATTAGCGCGGTTTCGCCGCGCTTGACGCGGGCCGATAAGCGTTCCCCAATCGCGCAATGAGTGAAACAGCAACCGAATCACGCAGCAACGCCACCGAATATACGGTGAGCGAGATTTCCGGCGCGCTGAAGCGCACTGTCGAGGACGCCTTCGGCAATGTGCGGGTGCGTGGCGAGATTTCCGGCTATCGCGGCCCGCATTCGTCCGGCCACGCTTACTTCGCGTTGAAGGACGACCGCGCGCGGATCGATGCGGTGGTCTGGAAGACCACCATGGCGCGGCTGAAGTTCCGCCCCGAGGAAGGCATGGAGGTGATCGCCAGTGGCAAGCTGACCACCTATCCCGGCAAATCCAACTACCAGATCGTCATCGACAATCTGGAGCCGGCGGGCGCCGGCGCGCTGATGGCGCTGCTCGAAGAGCGCAAGCGCCGGCTGCAGGCCGAAGGCCTGTTCGATGCCGGCCGCAAGCGTCGGCTGCCTTTCATGCCCAAAGTCATCGGCGTCGTCACCTCGCCGACCGGCTCGGTGATCCGCGACATCATCCACCGCATCAAGGACCGGTTTCCGCTTCATGTGCTGGTGTGGCCGGTGAGGGTCCAGGGCGACACGACGGCCAGGGAGGTGACCGCGGCCGTCAACGGCTTCAATGCGCTGACATGGGACGGACCCATCCGCCAACCCGATCTGTTGATCGTGGCACGCGGCGGCGGCAGCCTCGAGGACCTCTGGGGCTTCAACGACGAAGGGCTGGCGCGGGCGGTGGCGGCGTCCGCCATCCCGGTGATCTCGGCCGTCGGCCATGAGACCGATACGACACTGATCGACTTCGTCGCCGACATGCGCGCGCCGACGCCGACGGGCGCGGCCGAGATCGCCGTGCCGGTCAGGGCTGACCTGGAGGCTACCCTGGCCAGCCTTGCCGCGCGGCTCAACGCCTGCGCCTCGCGGCATCTGGAACGCAAGCGCCAGGCGGTGCGTGCGGCGGCGCGCGCGCTCCCCTCGCCCGACCAGTTGCTGGCGCTGCCGCGCCGCCGTTTCGACGATGCGACCAGCCGCCTCGGCCGAGGGCTGACGGTGAACATCGAGCGCAAGCGGGCGACGCTGGAGCGGCAAAGGCTGACACCGGCAACCCTGTCGCGGCGTCTCAATGAAGCGCGCACGCTGACGGGCCGCGATATTGCCCGGGCGCGAGCCGCGTTCTTCGCCATCGTGCGCGAGCGGCGCGCGCGATTCAAACGCACGGCGGCAAGGCTGTCGCCGGCGCCGATCGTGCGGCGCCAGAAGCAACAGGCCGACACGCTGACCGGGCTGGGCCGCAGACAGGACCAGGCATTGGCGCGGCGTCTCGACCGGCTGCGCGCGGCGCTGACCCAGGCCGACCGGCTCTTGTCGACGCTGTCGCACAAGGCCGTGCTGGCGCGGGGCTTCGCGCTAGTCAAGGACGCCGAAGGCGCCGTCATCAAAGGGGTCGCGGAGCTGGCGCCGGGCGCGGCGCTGCAGCTTGAATTCGCGGACGGCACTGCCGATGCCATCGCAACCTCCGGCGGGGCGCGGCCGAAGCTGGCCGCAAAATCGCCCGCCAAGGCCAAGGAGCCGGGCAATCAGGGTTCGTTGTTCTGAGGTTTCCATGCGCGACCACGACCCGCATCTTCGCACGCCATCTGGCAAGCCGCGCCTGCGCTCGTTCGGCATCGCGCTCGACGGCACGCCGGGCCCTTTCAACGCCATCACCGACGTGCCGGGCGTGTCGGTGGGCTACACGACGCTGATTTCAGGCGACGGCCCGCTGCAGGTCGGCACCGGACCGGTGCGCACCGGCGTGACCGCGATCCTGCCAAGGCCGGTTCGGGAACTCGCGACGCCGGTGTTCGCCGGCGTGTTCAGCCAGAACGGCAATGGCGAGCTGACCGGAACGCATATCATCGAGGAAACCGGCGCCTTCAATTTCCCGGTCACCATCACCAACACGCATTCCTGCGGCGTGACCCGCGATGCCACCTTGCGCTGGATGCATCGCGTCTTGCCGGCTGCGCTCGATAGCGGCTGGGGCTTGCCAGTGGCGGCAGAGACCTATGACGGCTTCCTCAACGACATCAACGGCCATCATGTGAGCGTCGACCATGTGACCGCGGCACTCGACAGCGCCAGCGGCGGCGCCATCGAAGAAGGCAGCGTCGGCGGCGGCACCGGCATGATAAGCTTCGGCTTCAAGGCCGGATCCGGCACCGCCTCGCGCATCGTCGGATGGCGGGACCGGCGCTACACGCTTGGTGTCTTCGTGCAGGCGAATTTCGGCAAAAGGCATAATTTCACCATTCGCGGCCGGCGTGTCGGCCCCGAATTGGCCCAGCCGGCCATCCGCGAGGGCACGCCGCGCGCCGAAAAGGGTTCCATCATTGCCGTCATCGCCACCGACGCGCCGTTGCTGCCGCATCAGATGAAGCGGCTCGCCCGGCGCGTGCCGCTCGGCATTGCCGTGACCGGGGGCTATGGCTATCACAGTTCTGGCGATATTTTTCTCGCCTTCTCGACCGCCAATGCCGAGGCCGCGCTGGCGCCTTCAGGCCGCATCGCCCGCGCGGAATTCATCCCGGACGTCGACATCGACCCGTTCTTCGACGCGGTCGTGCAAGGCGTGGAGGAAGCGATCCTCAACGCATTGGTCGCCAATGCGGATATGACGGGGCGCGACGGCAATTTCGTGCCGGCGCTGCCGAAGGAATGGCTGGAGGAAAAATTCGGCTGAGAAACGGCGCCGCCGGCCCGTGGCGGGCCGGGGTTTATTCCGGTTTGTCCGGGTTGACTTCGCTGCTGCCCTCTTCAACGGCTTCCTCGAGGCGCGACGCGATCAATTCCTGGATGTCGCCGACCTCTTCCTGGATGTCCTCCAGCAGAATGCCTGCCTCGGCGGCCTTGGCGCAGCATTCCTTCGCAAGGGTCTCGGCCTGCTTGTCGATCTTGATCGGCAAATGCTGGCATTGGACTTTCTCGCCAATCCATCCGCGCAAGAACTCGATCGCATGTTCACTCATACTGCTTTTTCCCTAGCGGCAAAGCCGGTTGGTCGTCATGAACGTCCGCATCCCTGCAAAGGATGCATGCTCCATTCGAGCCGAGTCGGCCTCGACCGGCAAGACACCTTGTCCGTGGGACAATATATCTCGCCCTAGAGACAAGAGAGCTTGCCCATGGTCCGCGGAGCCGAAGGAATGGAAGGGTTCAAGGTGCACGTTCAGATCATCGAGAGTGATGGTACCGTTGGCTGGGATCGAACCAGCGACCTCCGGATCCACAATCCGGCGCTCTAACCAGCTGAGCTACAACGGCCTGCCTGCCTGAGCTGGATCGAGGTGAAAGCTTCATTCTCCGTGATCCGCTCTGTCGTTCGGCGATGCGTCAAATACGGGCTATCGGATTCTAATTCAAGGGCCTTGATAAGGTAAACGATTGGTTTCCTCATTCGCCTTTCGTCAAGGCAAAAGAAAAGGCCGGCGGGAGGAGGTGCCGGCCTTTTCCTGTTACGAGCCAGCGGGAGGAGGTGCTGGCTGGTCACCCCGAAAACGGAGGGAGGAGGTTCCATTTCCGGGTATCTGGTTGCTCAACCTATCGCACGACTATTTGTCTGACGAAATGCGACGTTTTGATGCATCGCAGGGTTGTGCGCTGAAATCAGGCGGCCTTGACGTCCTTCATCGCCTTCTCGAAGGCGCTCTTGACCGGCTTGGAGACGTCCTCGACCGCCTTGGTGGCAACGGTCTGGAACTCCTTGGCCTGCTCGACGGCCATTTCGACGCGCTTGCGCAGGAAGGAGGTCTGCAGCTCGACGACTTCCGAAAGGGTCTTCGCGCCGACCAGGGCTTCGAGGTGCGAGAAGCTGGCCTCGGCATTGGCGCGCAGCGCGGCGATGGTCTTCAGCGAAACGTCGCTGGAAACGGTCTTGGCGGTCTCGTAGGTCGACTCCAGAACCTTCTGGGTCTCCTCGGCCCCGGTCTTCAGCTTGGCATAGGCTTCCTTCGACTGCTCAACGCCCTTCTCGGCGAAAGCGCGGATCTGGTCGGTGGCCTTGGAAGCATCAAAGCTCGGGAATTCGACGTTTTCGATGGTCTCGGCGGATTTGGCAGTGGTCTTGGACATTTTCCAACCTTTCGCGGCAGCGGCTTTGACAGAAAGCCGTCTCGTTCATGTATGATGGCAATATAAAGGACTTTTTTGTGCATTGCAATATCTTTGCTGCACCGCACCAATACAATCTTTCCCCTGCGTCAGCCACGAGAGCCGTTAACCAAGAGCCCAGAGATTTCGACCGATGCAAGCTTAGGCTTGTGGACCTCCGGGCCGCGGGCTTTTATTAACAAAGCGTTAACTGAAAAATGCCCGCTCCGGAGGGTTGGCCAGCGCATGCCGCCTGAAAACTACTCCTTCCTCGACGTTGCCGTGCTCGACGCGGTGCGCCAGCGCTTTGCCGCGGGCGATGCTTTGGCCATTTTGTCGGTCGACCTCGAACAGGTGATCTGGGCGAACGGTCCGGGGGCGTCGGCCTTCGGCTATCCGGATATCGAGGCCATCATCGGCGCCTCGGCGCGGCTGCCGCTGATCGCCCGCCGGCAGATCATGGCGACCAGCGGTTTTCCCGACATCGGCAGCGACCGCGCCGTCACGGTGAGGCTGGCCACCGGCATGGAAAGCCGTGCCGTCGGCTTTCTGGCCAGCGCAGTGACGATGCCGGACGGCGAGGCGGCAATCATGCTGGCGGTGCCAGCGGCGCAGACCACTTCGCGCAGCGCCGGCGAGATCGCCAGCCGCGCCATCGGCGGCTTTACCGAGGCCGGACATTTCATTGCCTTTGTCGACGCGCAAGGCGGGGTCGAGGCAGCCTCGGACGGCTTTGCGGCGCTCGGCATCGAGCCGCGGACGTTGGCTGCCCTGGTTGCGGATGTGGCAAGCAGCGGCGACCGTATCGTCAAACGCCTCGTGCCGGGCACCGAGACCGCCTACCCTGCCGGTTTTGCGCGGCTCACCGATACGCGGCATCTGCTGGTGGTGATCGACGAGGCGCAGCTCGAGGACTCCGATAGCGGCCAGGACGATCGGGCGGCCGCCGGCCAAGGCGATCGAACCGGCGATCAGGGAATTGCGGCGCCAGAGGCGGTCAGCGCCCCGCCCCAAGGTGAAAGCGCGGCAATCGAGCCCGAGTCTCAGCCTGTCCAGGACAACCCAGTGCCTACCGTGGCGGCTGGCAAAGAGGACAAGCCGGCACCAGAGGCTCCCGACGGCGACGCGCAGCCCGACGCGGAGAGCCGGACCTTGGCCGGCCAGCGGCCTACCCGGACAGACCATCAGGCCGATGCCGCCGGCGCCGGCCAGCACGACCATTGGTATTTCAACGCCGGCGACGATGGCGCCGGGCATGCTCAACCGGCAGCGCCGGCGAAGGACGAGCCGGAAGGTGCCGCCGCAGCCGAAGGCCAAGATGCTGGCGACGCTGCACGCGAGACTACCAAATCAGCCCAGCCGGGCCTGCCGCGCGACATCGACCGGTCGGCGGCCCCATTGCGCTTCGTCTGGCGCACCGACGCCGAAGGTCGGTTCAGCGCGCTGTCGCCCGAATTCGCCGACATCGTCGGCCAGCCTGCCGCCGATGTGATCGGCCGCCGCTTCAAGGATGTCGCCGCCACTTTCGGCCTCGACGCCTCGGGCGAGATCGCCGGCCTGCTCGACCGGCGCGATACCTGGTCCGGCCGCTCGGTACTGTGGCCGGTGGCCGGAACGGGTCTGAAGATCCCCGTTGATCTGGCGGCCCTGCCCGTCTACGGCCGCAGCCGCGCCTTCGAGGGTTTTCGCGGCTTTGGCGTCGCGCGCAGCGCCGACGCCGTGGTCGATCCGGAAGCGCTTGGCATGGCTCTGGTGCCGAATGCCGCTCCTGCCAGGGCCACCTCCGGGGCCGACGCGTCGGGCGATCAGCCGGCAGAGCAGACGCCTCTGGAAAAGCCAAGGCCCGAAGACCCCTTCCGGGGCGAAGTGCCGGCGCTGACCATCGTGCCGAAGCCGGAGCGACGCTTTGCCGACAAGGTGATAAGGCTGGCCGAGCATCGCCAGCCGGCCAACGACAAGCAACCGGGAAGCGACACGCCGGCAAATCACAAGGGCCTGTCGATCCTCGAGCGCAGCGCCTTCCGCGAGATCGGCGAGCGGCTGCGCAAGGACAGTTCCGCCCCTGCCGAGGAACGCGCCCCCGAAGCCGACAAGCGGCCCGATGCCGCTGTTGCCAGCGAGGACGCGGCAACGGTGAAGGAAGCGGCCAGCGAAACAAGGGCCGACGCAAGCCAGCCGCTTCCACCCGATGCGGCGGAGCACGACGATTCCGCCCAGGTCGCGACCTTGTCCTCGCCCTCGGAAGCCGACGACGCGAAGGCCGCGGAAGCGGAGACCGAGGCGGAAGACCAGGAAGATCTGGCGCGGCTCGACGGCATCGATGGCGCCGCCGAGGTAGGCGACGCAGGCCTGGCCGAGACCTCGGCTGTTTCCGGCTCGCTGCTCAACTTTGCCGATGGCGAGAAACCCACGGAAGACGCCGGCGTCGCGCCGGTTTCCCAGAACGAGCAAGCAGAGGGCGCCCGGGAGGACGCCGAACCTGCTGCCGCGAAGCCGCAGCGGCCCGTCGAAGAACCTGCGGCGCAGCCGGTCGCGGCCGGGCAGCCCGCCTCCGATGCGACGGCCGACGACAGCATGACCGCCGACGACTTCCGCGATGCGCAGGACAATGAGGACTGGGCAGGCTCCGATGCAGATGCCGCCAAGACCGCGGAAGAACAGCCGGAAGAACCGGACGCGACAGCCGCGACGCGGCGACGCCTCGACGTGCCGCCGCTTAAACTTTCCGGTTTTGTGCCGTCCGCGTTTTCGACCGGAGAGGAAGCCAAGGCACCCGACACATCCATCCTCGCACGGCTGCCGGTGCCGCTGCTCATCCATTCGGGCGACATGCTGCATTATGCCAATGACGCCTTCCTCGAGCTCACCGGCTATGATGCGCTGGACGACCTCGCGGATGCAGGCGGCCTGGGCGCGCTCTTCGCCGATTCCTATGCCGAGGACACCGCGACGGATGAAAGCGACCACTCGCTGAAGCTCAAGACCCGCCAGGGCATGGAATTCCCGATCGACGCGCTGCTGCGCTCGGTGCGGTGGCGCGGCGGCAAGGCGCTGATGCTGGTGGTGCGGCGTTCCGGCGAGGACGATGCGGCGCATTTCACCGCCGCGAATGACGAGCCGGCGCTGCAGCCGGACGTGCCGGAACTGAAATCGCGCATCGCGGAGATGCGCACCATCATCGACACAGCCACCGACGGCGTCGTGCTGATCGGCCGTGACGGCAACATCCGCTCGATCAGCCGTCCGGCGGAAGCGCTGTTTGGTTTCGACAGCGACGAGGTCGCGGGCAAGCCCTTTGCCTCGCTGTTTGCCATAGAAAGCCAGCGCGCGGCGCGCGACTATCTGGCCGGGCTTTCGGAGCCGGGTGTCGCGAGCGTGCTCAATGACGGCCGCGAGGTCATCGGCCGCGAGGCGCAGGGGCGTTTCATCCCGCTGTTCATGACCATCGGCAGGCTGCCCAACGACAGCGGCTTCTGCGCCGTCGTGCGCGACATCACGCAATGGAAGCGGGCCGAGGAAGACCTGACGCAGGCACGCGCAGTGGCCGAGCGCGCCTCCTCGCAGAAGACGGATTTCCTGGCCCGCATCAGCCACGAGATCCGCACTCCGCTCAATGCCATCATCGGCTTTTCCGAACTGATGGTAGACGAGAAATTCGGTCCGATCACCAACGACCGCTATCGCGACTACCTGCGCGACATCAACCGCTCGGGCAACCATGTGCTCGACCTCGTCAACGACCTGCTCGACATCTCCAAGATCGAGGCAGGCCAGCAGGAGATGGATTACGAGGCGGTGTCGCTCAACGACACGCTGGCCGAGACGGTGGCGATGATGCAGCCGCAGGCCAATCGCGAACGGGTCATCATCCGCTCCAGCTTCGCCTCGCGGCTGCCGGAAGTGGTGGCGGATCTGAGAAGCGTACGCCAGATCGCCCTCAACATCCTGTCCAACGCCATTCGCTACACCCAGGCCGGCGGCCAGGTGATCGTCTCGACCGCCTACGAAGCCTCGGGCGACGTCGTCATGCGCGTGCGCGACACCGGCATCGGCATGACCCAGGCCGAGATCGAGCAGGCGCTGAAACCGTTCAAGCAGATCAATGCGCTGAAGCGCGGACGCGGCGACGGCACCGGCCTCGGCCTGCCCCTCACCAAGGCCATGGTGGAGGCGAACCGCGCCCGCTTCGCCATCACCTCGACGCCAGGCGAAGGAACCCTAGTCGAGGTCGGCTTCCCCTCCACGCGCGTGCTCGCCGAATAACATTGCACGCGACAGCGACGGCCAAAGAAAAAGGCGTCCAAGAGGACGCCTTGAGAAATGGGATGCTGTCACAACGGGGGGCTTGAGCAGAACCTCAGGGGACGAGGAACGGGATTTCTCCCTCAAGTTACACGCGACTATCAGCGTCGTCTCTTAACAAGTCCTTACCGGGCCGCGAAAAAATTTACGAATGTGTACCACCCGTGAAATCTAGGTAAATTCGCCGGACAGATTTCGTTAACCACATCGGTCAGCTTGCCAGCTGCGGCAGGTCGCGGAACAGCTCCAGCGCCTCGGGATTGGCGAGCGCTTCCTTGTTCTTCACGGCACGGCCGTGGACCACGTCGCGTACGGCGAGCTCGGTGATCTTGCCGGACTTGGTGCGCGGGATGTCGGCGACGGCGACGATCCTGGCCGGCACGTGGCGCGGGCTGGCGCCGGTGCGGATCCTGGCGCGAATGCGCTTTTCCAGATCCTCGTCCAGGGTCACGCCGGGGGCGAGCCGCACGAACAGCACGACACGGACATCATTGTCGAAATCCTGGCCAATGCAGAGCGCCTCGAGGATTTCCGGCATCTGCTCGACCTGGTTGTAGATCTCGGCCGTGCCGATCCGGACCCCGCCCGGATTGAGCGTGGCATCGGAGCGGCCGTGGATGATCATGCCGCCATGTTCCGTCCATTCGGCGAAGTCGCCATGGCACCAGACATTATCGAAACGCTCGAAATAGGCCGCGTGATATTTCATGCCTTCGGGGTCGTTCCAGAAGCCGATCGGCATCGAAGGGAAGGCCTTGGTGCAGACCAGCTCGCCCTTCTCCTGCCGGACAGGCTTGCCGTCGTCGTCCCAGACGTCGACCGCCAGGCCGAGGCCAGGACCCTGGATCTCCCCGGTCCAGACCGGCTCGGTCGGCACGCCGAGCACGAAGCAGGAGACGATGTCGGTGCCGCCCGAGATCGAGGCCAGGTGCACGTCCTTCTTGATGCCGTCATAGACGAAGCGGAAATCCTCCGGCGACAGCGGCGAGCCGGTGGAGGAGATGGTGCGCACGCGCGACAGATCGTGGCTCTCGATCGGCTTCAGACCGGCCTTGCGAACCGAATCGATGAATTTGGCCGAGGTGCCGAAATAGGTCATCTTCTCGGCATCGGCGAAATCGAATAGCGCGTTGCCGTCGGGGTAGAAAGGCGAGCCGTCATAAAGCAGCAGCGTCGCGCCGGAGGCGAGGCCCGAGACCAGCCAGTTCCACATCATCCAGCCGCAGGTGGTGAAATAGAACAGCCGATCGCCGTCGAGTAGGCCGGCATGCAGCCGGTGCTCCTTGACGTGCTGGATCAGCGTGCCGCCCGCCGAATGCACGATGCATTTCGGGATGCCGGTCGTGCCCGAGGAAAACAGGATGTAGAGCGGATGCGCGAAGGGCAGCCGCTCGAAGCCGACGGGCTTTGCGGCAAAGGGCGAGAGCGCGTCTTCGAGCGCGGCTGCCTTGTCGATGGTGGCGGCGACATCGCTCGAGGTGCCGAGATAGTCGACGATCAGCACCTTGCTCAGGCTTGCCAGCTTGTCCGCGACAGCGCGGATCTTGTCGGCCACCTCGATCGCCTTGCCATTGTACCAATAGCCGTCGGGCACGATGAAGACGACCGGCTCGATCTGGCCGAAGCGGTCGAGCACGCCCTGCTCGCCGAAATCGGGAGAGCATGACGACCAGACCGCGCCGATCGAGCTTGCCGCCAGCATCGCGGCGATGGTTTCGGGCATATTCGGCATCATGGCGGCAATGCGGTCGCCGGCCTTGACGCCGAGCGACAGGAAGAGCTGCTGCAGGCGCGAGGTCAGCGCGTGGAGCTCGTTCCAGGAGAGCCGCCGCTCGACCTTGTCCTCGCCGCGAAAGACGATCGCCTCGCCGGCGCCGGTTTTCTGCAAAAGGTTCTCGGCGAAATTGAGCCTGGCGTCGGGAAAGAAAGCTGCGCCGGGCATCCGCTCGCCGTCGACGAGGCGCCGCTCGCCCTTGTCGCCGACAAGCGCGCAGAAATCCCAGACCAGGTCCCAGAAGGCTTCGCGGTCGTCGATCGACCAGCGATGCAGTTCGGCATAGCCGGAGAAAGAACGCGCAGCCTTTGCCTCCGCGTCCTTCCTAAACGCGGTTATCGGCGCTGCGTCGATCCGCTCCTGCGTCGGGGTCCACAAAGGTGTGTCGGCGGCCATGATCGCTCCTCCCAAAGCGTCGCGTTCGAGCCAGTTAAGCCCAACGTTGCATATGCCATCGTCCCAGAAACGGCGTGCGATTGCGGATCGGGATCGTGCAGCCCGCTTATGCATATTGCGGCGCAGCAGAGCAAGATTTTGTTCGGGCGACCTATGGCGGCCGCTGTGCAAATGCCATCGCAAGGCCATAAAGACTTGAAAAGCGTCGGCGCTCGGTTACACCCGTCGGGCGGTTTTGTCGGCAACGAAAGCATACGGGGCGAAATGCGATCATCTCTGATCCGACGCGGGGTGTGGGCGATCGGCGTTGCCGTGCTCGTCATCGCGCTCGCGGTCGCGGCGCTGCCGCTGATTGCCTCGACCCGCATCGTGCGCGACCGCATCGCCTGGGAATTGAGTGCCTGGAGCGGCTTCAGAGTCACGATCGACGGCTCGCCGCGTATCGAGGTGTGGCCGAAATTCCGGGCTATCCTCAGCGACGTGACGCTGTCGCAATGGACCGAGACCGAAGCGCCGCCGGTGGTCGAGGCCGATCGCGTGGAAGTCGATCTCTCCGCCATGGCGGCCTTGCAGGGCAACGTCGCCTTCTCGACCGCCAGGCTGGTGCGCCCGACGATCAGGGTGCAGCGCACCGCTGGCGGCTTCTATCTGCCGCCGCTTCCGACCGGCGGGCGCATCACGCGCTCGATCGACACCGCGCGCGGCGTAGTCACCGCCAACCCGCAGAAGCCGGATCTCGGCAAATTGCCATCCGATCCGTTCGGCACCGTAGAATTCCGCGATGGCCGCGTGGTGACTTCGGTTGACGGCAAGGACATCGAAATCCTGAGCAGCCTGAGCGGCCAGGTGAACTGGGAAGCGATGAACAGCGAGGCGTCGCTGACCGCGAGCGGAATCTGGCGCGGCGAAAGCATGCAGCTCGATTTCTCCTCGGCGAAACCGCTGGTGCTGTTTGGCGGAGGAGCGGCGCCCGTCACCCTCTCCTTCAAGGCCGCGCCCGCGACATTCTCCTTCGACGGAACGGCCTCAATGTCCGACAACGCCTATCTGGACGGCCAGGCGAAGTTCGCCGCCCCGTCGCTGCGGCGCGTGCTGGAGTGGTCGCAGGCAGGCATCGCGCCGGGTGCTGCGATCGGTGCGGTCTCGATCGCCAGCAAGGTGAACGCCTCGGCAGGGCGCGCGAAATTCGAGAACACCACGGTCACGCTCAACAACAACCCGGGCATGGGCGCGCTGGATTTCTCCGTCGCCGAGGGGAGCCCGGTGATTGCCGGCACGCTCGCCTTCGACACGCTGGATCTCAGATCTTTCCTGTCGGCTTTCACGCCTATTGCGCCGACCGGCGAGGCCGGCCCCGGCAATATCGACACCAGTTTCGCCGACCGCATCAATCTCGACCTCAGGCTGTCGGCGGCGCATGCCATGGCGGGGCCGGTCCAGCTCGCCGACGTCGCGGCAACCGCGCAGGTCAAGAACGGTCTTGCCGTCTTCGACATATCCGACGCGTCGGCCTTCAACGGCAACATCCAGAGCAGCCTGCGCTTCGACCGCAAGCCGGAAGGCACGCAGGTCGAGATGCGGCTCCTGGCATCGGACGTAGATACGGGAGCCTTTGCCACGGCGGCGGGAATGACGCGGCTGGTGCCGGCCAGCACCGGGACCGTATCGGTCATCCTCAAGGGGCCGGGCAAGGCCTGGAATTCCATCTTCGAGAATGCCGACGGATCGTTCTCGGCGACGTTCGGTCCGGGCACTATCGACGGGCTCGACCTGCCGGCCTTCCTCAAGCGCAACCAGCAAGGCGGTTTCTTCGCGCTCGACGACGTCGCCAATGGATCGCTGCCGATCGACGGCGCCGAGATCAAGGCAAGCATTTCGAAGGGCGTGGCGCGCCTGGACAAGGCCGAGATCAATTCGCAGAAATACAAGATCTGGCTGTCCGGCATCGCCTCCTATGTCGGCCGCGGGCTGGCGCTCTCGGGCGGAGTGGTGCCCAACGGACAGCCGGCGCAGCAGCCCCAGCAGGCCAACAGTCAGGCGGCCAGCCCGGCTCCCGCGCCGCCGAGCCAGCCGCTGTTCTTCGTCGGCGGCAACTGGAGCGCGCCGTTCATATCGCCGATCGCTCCCGGCGTTTCAGGCCAGTAAATGCGAGGGACGCAAAGCGTCCCCGCTTCTCGTCACGCTCAACCGCGCTGCGCGGCCTGCTCGTCGAGCTGGCGCTGGATCTCGCGCCGTTTGTTGGCGATCGAGGCGATGATGACGCCGACCGCCACCACCGCGATCAGGATGGTGCAGGCGGCGTTGATCTCGGGCGTCACGCCGAGGCGCACCTGGCTGTAGATCTTCATCGGCAGCGTGGTGGCGCCGGGACCCGAGGTGAAGCTCGCGATGACCAGATCGTCCAGCGAGAGCGTGAACGCCAGCATCCAGCCGGAGATGATCGCCGGCAGGATGACCGGCAAGGTGATCTGGAAGAAGGTCTTCACCGGCGGCGCGCCGAGATCCATCGCTGCCTCCTCCAGCGAACGGTCGAACGTGACCAGCCGCGACTGCACGACGACGGCGACGAAGCACATGGTGAAGGTGATGTGGGCGAGCGTCACCGTGACGAAACCGCGGTCGAGCCCGACGGCGACGAAGAGCAAGAGCAGCGAGAGGCCGGTTATGACTTCCGGCATGACCAGCGGCGCGAAGACCATGCCCGAGAAGAGCACACGTCCCTTGAAGCGCGTGTAGCGCGTCAGCGTGATGGCGGCGAGCGTGCCGAGCACGGTCGCGACGGTCGCGGAGATGACGCCGACGCGCGCGGTCACCCAGGTGGCGTCCATCAGGCCCTGATTGTGGAACAGCGACACGTACCATTTGGTCGAAAAGCCGCCCCAGACGGTGACGAGCTTGGATTCGTTGAAGGAAAAGACGATCAAAAGCACGATCGGCAGATAGAGGAAGGCAAAGCCCAGCACGATCGAGGTGATGTTGAAGCGGCTCCAGGTGGAGTTCATCTGCCCTGCTCCTGTGCCTTGGCCTGAGCCTGCTGGAAGAACATGATCGGGATGGTCAGCACCAGCAGCAGGATGACGGCCACCGCCGACGAGACCGGCCAGTCGCGGTTGGAGAAGAACTCGTTCCAGAGCGTCTTGCCGATCATCAGCGTCTGCGAGCCGCCGAGAAGATCGGGGATGACGAACTCGCCGACGGCCGGGATGAACACCAGCAGGCAGCCGGCGACAACGCCCGGCAGCGACAGCGGGAAGGTGATCTTCCAGAAGGCGCCGGTCGGCGGACAGCCGAGGTCCTGCGCGGCCTCGATCAGCGAATAGTCCATCTTCTCCAGCGAGGAATAGAGCGGCAGCACCATGAAGGGCAGGTAGGAATAGACGATGCCGATGAAGATAGCGGTGTAGGTGTTGAGGATCACCAGCGGCTGGCTGATCAGGCCGGTGGCGAGCAGAACCTGATTGAGCAGGCCCTCGGGTTTCAGGATGCCGATCCAGGCATAGACACGGATCAGGAACGAGGTCCAGAAGGGCAGGATCACCAGCATCAGCAAGGTCGGGCGGATCGTGGCCGGCGCTCGCGCCATACCATAAGCGATCGGGTAGCCGACGATCAGGGTAAGTATCGTCGAGATCCCCGCGATGACCAGGCTCGTCACATAGGCTTTGAAATAGAGCGCGTCCTGGGTGAGCCAGGTGTAGTTATCGAAGTTGAGCTCGCGGACGGCGGCGAAAAATCCCGAAACGCCGTCCTTGAAGCCGAGCACCGGCGTATAAGGGGGCATTGAAATCGCCGTTTGAGACAGCGAGATCTTGAACACGATGACGAAGGGAACAAGGAAGAAGAACAGCAGCCAGAGATAGGGGACGATGATGACCAGGCGGTTGACGAAGCCTGTCGCCAGCCTCGCCGGCAGTGTTGCGGTTTCGGTCGATGGGGCGGCGGTCGCTGCGATGTCCGTCATCTCAGCCTCCTATCTGGTCAACACGACGCCGGCATCGGGCCGGAAGGAGACCCAGGCGCGGTCGTTCCAGGTGAGCGGATCCTCGGTGATCCGCGAGGCGTTCAATGCGCTCGCCCGCACCATCTGCCCGTCGTCGAGCTTGATATGATAGACGGTCATGTCGCCGAGATAGGCGACGTCGTAGACCTCGCCTTCGAGCGCGTTGACGGCATCGGTTGGCTTTTTCGAGGAAACCCTGATCTTCTCCGGCCGGATCGCGAAGATGATGTCGGAACCGGCAGCGGCGCCGCCGCCATTGTCGACGACGATCTGCGCTCCGGTCGCGCCGGTGATGCGGGTCGTGCTTGCAGTGCGCTCGGCAACCTTGCCTTCAAACATGTTCACATTGCCGACGAAATGCGCCACGAAGCGCGAGGTCGGCGCCTCGTAAATCTCGGCAGGCGTCGCGACCTGCATCACCTCGCCCTTGTCCATGATGGCGATGCGGTCGGCCATGGTCATGGCCTCCTCCTGGTCGTGGGTGACGACGACGAAGGTGAGGCCGAGTTCCTGCTGCAGGTCCATCAGCTCGAACTGGGTTTCCTCGCGCAGCTTCTTGTCCAAAGCGCCGAGCGGCTCGTCGAGGAGCAGAACCTTCGGGCGCTTGGCGACCGAGCGGGCAAGCGCCACGCGCTGGCGCTGGCCGCCCGAGAGCTGGTGCGGCTTGCGCTTGGCGAACTGCTCGAGCTTGACGAGCTTCAGCATCTCGGCCACGCGCTTTTCGATATCGGGTCCAGGCATGCCTTCCTGCTTGAGGCCGAAGGCGATGTTCTTCTCCACCGTCATATGCGGGAACAGCGCATACGACTGGAACATCATGTTGACGGGCCGCTTGTAGGGCGGGATGCCGCGCAAATCCTGCCCGTCGAGCAGGATGCGGCCCGCCGACGGCTCCTCGAAGCCGGCGAGCATCCTGAGCAGGGTCGACTTGCCGCAGCCGGACGCGCCGAGCAGGGCGAAGAACTCGCGCTCGAAGATGGTCAGCGACAGGTTGTTGACGGCGGTGAAATCGCCGAACTTCTTGGTCACCTTGTCAAACTGGATATAAGGCTTGGCGTTCGGGTCGTTCCAAGGCGAGAAATCCCTGCGGATGCTGCCAAGCGATTTCATGGTCCCCACTCCGTTACTTTCTTAAATTCCCCAAAAGAATACGACCCCGGCAGTTGGCTGCTGGGGTCGTGTCTCTATGCTTACTGGCCGGTGACGATCTTGGTCCAGGTGCGCGTGATGATGCGCTGTGTCTTGGGATCGTATGGCGCAACCGTGTACAGCTTCTTCATCGTCTCTTCGTCCGGATAGACCGCAGGATCCTCCAGGATCGCCTTGTCGATGAATTGCTGCGAAGCCTTGTTGCCGTTGGCGTAGAGCACGTAATTCGACGATTTGGCGATGACTTCGGGCGTCATCATGTAGTTGATGAACTCGAGCCCCTCGGCGACATGCGGGGCGTCAGCGGGGATCGCCATCTGGTCGAACCACATCTGGGCGCCTTCCTTGGGCACAGAATAGGCAATTTCGACGCCCTGCTTGGCTTCCTCGGCGCGGTTGCGCGCCTGGAAGACGTCGCCCGACCAGCCGATCGCCAGACAGATGTCGCCATTGGCCAAGGCGTTGATGTATTCGGACGAATGGAACTTGCGGACATAGGGCCGGACCTTTAGCAAGGCCTCCTCGGCCTTGGCAATGTCATCGGGCGAGGTGCTGTTGGGGTCGAGGCCGAGATATTTCAGCGCCGCCGGGATGATGTCGGTGGGAGAGTCCAGCACATAGACGCCGCAATCCTTCAGCTTGGCCAGCTTATCCGGATTGAAAAAGACGTCCCAGCTGTCGATCTTGTCGGTGCCGAGCGCGGCCTCAACCTTCTTGACGTTGTAGCCGAGGCCGACTGTGCCCCACATGTAGTTGACCGAATATTCGTTGCCCGGATCGTATTTGGCGGTACGCTCGGAAACGACATCCCACATGTTGGAGATGTTGGGCAGCTTCGACTTGTCGAGCTTCTGGAACACGCCTGCCTGGATCTGACGAGCCAGGAAATGAGCGCTCGGCACGACGACGTCATAACCGCTGCCGCCGGCAAGCAGTTTCGTCTCCAGGATCTCGTTGGAATCGAAGGTGTCGTAGACGACCTTGATGCCGGTCTTCTTGGTGAAGTCGTCGATGATCGAGCTATCGATATAGTCCGACCAATTGTAGACGTTGACGACACGGTCTTCGGCGTGGCCGCTTATTGTGAAAAGCGTCAGAAATGCCGACGTCGCCGAAAGCCAAAGCGCTTTGCGGATCATGGTGTTCTCCTTTGGTGAGTGTTCCCTCGCCGGCTCGTCGCGATATGGCGGCGCGGCGTTGGTTTCAGACTATTGAGCTTTCCGGAGAGCGACAAGCGTGAACTGCCCACGCCAAGGTCGATCAAGGCATCGAGGTTCGAGGCGTCCCACCCTCCCAGGCGAGGCACCCGGGCGGCGTCAACGGCATTCACCGTGGCGTAAGCAGAGCTATGACGATGCAGTCCGGTCCCGAGCAGGCCGGCGGAGTCACTTGGCAAGATACGCCTGTGTTGTTGTTGCCGTGATCGCAGCCTGCCCGCCCGGCAACTGGGTTGTCAATGGGGGAGGCTGCCTAAAGCGCGTCACGCTGAAAGGGATTCAGGCGAAGCGCTTTAAGTCTTTGTTTTGATGCATGTCGCTCTCCCAAAACCGCTGCGCACTTTTGGGCGACATGCATTAACGTCAATTGGGCGACGGCAGGCCGGTTACGCCGGGACGTGCAGGCCGCGCCTGTCGCTTGAACTCCAGACCGATGTGGACGAGCAGTGCCGTGACGACGACCGCACCGCCGATGATGGTGCGCACCGACGGCACTTCGGAATGGACAAGCCAGACCCAGATCGGCCCAAGGATCGGCTCGAAGGTGCCGAGCAGCGCCGCGATCGCCGCCGGCACCAGCCGCGCGCCCATGGCGAAAAAGGCGAGGCCGGCGCCAAGGTTGATGACGCCAAAGGCAAAGAGGAAGCCCATGTCGCGCCCCGACACCGCGAATGCCGAGGCCTGGGAAGCGGCGAACGCACCGGCGAGCAACGCGCCGAGACAGGTGGCCGGCACCATGCGCACATGGGCAAAGCGCCGGGTGATCACGGTCGCGAGCGAAAACATCACCGCGATCAGCAGTGCCAGGCTGTCGCCGATCGGCGAGACGGCGCCGCCCAGGGATTCGGAAACCATGATGGCGACGCCGGCGATGACGGCGGCGATGGCGATCCAGGTGGCCGGAGCGACCCGTTCGCGAAACAGCAGCCAGGCAAGGAGCGCCGCAAGCAGCGGCACGCCGGCCTGCATCAGGAGGATGTTGGCGACCGTGGTGTAGGCAAGCGCCACCACGAAGCTGGTCGAGGCGGTGGCGAAGCAGAAGGCGACGCCAAGGCCGGGCAGTCCCATGTGCCGAAAGAGCTTCAGGGTGCCGCGCCAGCCGTCGCGCCACAGCATGAAGGCGATCAAAAAGGCCACGGCCCACAGCGAGCGCCAAAGCACCACGGTCCAGCTGTCGCCGACATGGATGAAACGGGCGATGGCGCCGCCGAAGCTCCACATAAGCGCCGAAAGGAAGACCAGGAGCATACCGATCCGCTCCTCGCGCGGCGAGACGGCCGGCAAGGCAGTGGAGGACGGGGCGCCGGGTGAGGCGGTATCGGTCATGGACATGACTGTCAGCGAGTTGCGTTCGACACGATGCACCAGGGACGACAAAGAACTGCGTCTCAATCGCGTAGCGCAAAGGCGCAAAACCGGCGTGATCCAGCGTCCGGCGAAGCTTGGGGCACATAAGGCGCTGTCATCCCTGGAAATCGAAAGCGCTGAGGCCCGTCACCATCTCGTCGAGGCCGAGCGGGCGCGTCACCGGCGGCTCGGCGCGCGCCAGGCAGCCGACCCGCTCGCAGAGCCTGCAGGCGGGGCCTACCGGCGTGGCGAAGCCTTGACCGGGCTTGCCGGCGGCTGCGGCCGGCAGCGCCGCGCCATAGACGATATCGTCGCGAAAGCCGATATCGCAGCCGAGCAGGAGCGCGGTGCGGCGCGGCCGTTCGGAGAAGGCGCCCTGCGGACCTTCCAGCGTGCGGGCGATGCAGAGGAATTCGGCGCCGTCCGGCATCTCGACCGCTTCGACGAGGATCTGGCCGGGCTGCGAGAACGCCGCATGGACGGGAAGCTTGGGGCAGCCGCCGCCGAAGCGGCTCTGCGGATAGCCCTGGCTGCCGGCCTTGCGGAAGCGGTTGCCGGCATTGTCGACTTCCAGCATGAAGAACGGCACGCCCGCCGCGCCCGGCCGCTGCAGCATGGTCAGTCGATTGGCCGCCTGCTCGAAGGAAACGCCGAAACGGGAACGCAGGACGTCGATGTCGTAACGGCCGCGAACGGCGGCGGCATGGAAAGCCTGATAGGGCATCATTAGCGCATGCGCGGCATAGCGGCCGAGCTCGAAGCGAGCGAGCCGGCGGGCCTCGTCGGTACCGAGCTTCAGCGCCTGGATCTCAGCCGCGATGGCTACCGACATGCGTATGAGGCTCGCCTCCATCGCGACTTCGCGCAATTGGTCGAAAGGCGACAGCCGCTCGGACAGGAAGAGACGCTGCGAATGGCGGTCGTAGCGGCGGCGCCAGTTGGGCATGGTGGCGACCGGCAACACCTTGACGACGATGCCGTGCTCACGCCTCAGCCAGGCCTTCAGCGCGCCGGACAGGTCGTCGCCGGGCTCGAGGACCGATGTGAAAGCCTCCGCCTCCTCTTCCAGAGAAGCGAAGTGGTTCGGCCGGCGCTCGAACACCTCGTGGACTTCGTCGGCAGGCAGGCGCGCGCCGGACAGCGCGGTTGCCCTGCCCTCCTTGGCCAGAAGCTGGTTGAGGTCGGACAGGCGCTCGGCCTGCTCGCGATAGGCGCGAAAGAGCTTCACCATGGCCGCCGAGGCATTCGGCGCCGTCTCGGCAAGATCGATCAGTTCCTGATCGCCGGGCAGTTCGCCGGCCAGAAGCGGATCGCTGAAGGCCTCGCGCAATGCCGCGATCGAGCCTTTTGTCTCACTCTGCAATTCGTGCGGATCGACCTTGTAGACGGAGGCGAGCTTGAGAATGAGCTGCACCGTCAGCGGCCGCTGGTTGCGCTCGATCAGATTGAGATAGGAAGGCGAGATACCCAGCCCCTCGGCCATCGCCGTCTGGGTCAGGCTCCTGGCGTTGCGCAGCCGGCGCAGCCGCGGCCCGGCGAAGATCTTCTGGTCGGCCATGCCTGCCATCCTTGACAAGAATTTACATGAACGTCGAGTGCGGTGCCCGCTTCGCCGCTTTTACAATCGTGACAAATTTACAGAGGTGGATTGTCAATGGCAACACAGCTTTTCCTCTATTTTTCGCGGGATTTGCCGGTTTTTCTAGGTGCCTTTCGCGCTGCAATGTAAACGATGTCATACCCAGACGTCGCAAGATATGCCTTTGCGACGCAGCGCTTGACACAGTTGCCAAATGACTCGGAGTAACCAATGACCGATTTTTACAACCTCGTCCCCTCCGCGCCGGAAGGCCGTTTCGACGGCATCGAGCGCCCCTATTCGCCGGAGGATGTGAAGCGGTTGCGGGGCTCCGTGCAAATTCGCCAGACGCTGGCCGAAATGGGCGCGAACCGGCTGTGGAAGCTCATCCACGAGGAGGATTTCGTCAACGCGCTGGGCGCCATGTCGGGCAACCAGGCCATGCAGCAGGTTCGGGCCGGGCTGAAGGCGATCTATCTCTCCGGCTGGCAGGTCGCCGCGGATGCCAACACCGCCTCGGCGATGTATCCGGACCAGTCGCTTTACCCGGCCAATGCCGCACCGGAACTCGTCAAGCGCATCAATCGCACCTTGCAGCGCGCTGACCAGATCGAGACATCGGAAGGCGGCGGGCTGTCGGTCGAGACCTGGTTCGCGCCGATCGTGGCAGATGCCGAAGCCGGCTTTGGCGGTCCGCTCAACGCCTTCGAGATCATGAAGGCCTTCATCGAGGCCGGCGCCGCCGGCGTCCACTATGAGGACCAGTTGGCTTCGGAAAAGAAGTGCGGCCATCTCGGCGGCAAGGTTCTGATCCCGACCGCGGCGCATATCCGCAACCTCAACGCGGCGCGCCTTGCAGCCGACGTGATGGGCACGCCGACGCTGGTCGTGGCGCGCACGGACGCAGAGGCGGCGAAGCTTTTGACCTCCGATATCGACGAGCGCGACAGACCTTTCGTCGACTACGACGCCGGCCGAACGGTCGAGGGCTTCTACAATGTCAGGAACGGCATCGAGCCTTGCATCGCGCGCGCCGTGGCCTATGCGCCGCATGCCGACCTGATCTGGTGCGAGACCTCGAAGCCGGATCTGGCGCAGGCCAGAAAATTCGCCGAGGGCGTGCGCAGGCACCATCCGGGTAAGCTGCTCGCCTACAATTGCTCGCCGTCCTTCAACTGGAAGAAAAACCTCGACGACGCGACGATCGCGAAGTTCCAGAAGGAGCTCGGCGCGATGGGCTACAAGTTCCAGTTCATCACGCTCGCCGGCTTCCACCAGTTGAACTTCGGCATGTTCGAGCTGGCGCGCGGCTACAGGGACCGTCAGATGGCCGCCTATTCGGAATTGCAGGAGGCCGAGTTCGCGGCCGAGGCCCGCGGCTATACCGCGACCAAGCACCAGCGAGAGGTCGGCACCGGCTATTTCGACGCCGTGTCGATGGCGATCAGCGGCGGCCAGTCCTCGACCACCGCCATGCATGAATCGACCGAGCACGCCCAATTCAGGCCGGCGGCCGAGTAACGGACAACAACCAGAGGCAACGCCCGAAGGGCATCTACATCGAGGAGAAGAGCGATGGCATCGATAAGCCGCGTCAAGGAAAGGGCAGAAGAGCAATCGAGCGCGATGAGCGTCGACCAGCAGGCGACGATCCGCATGCTCGCCAACGATCTGCACAGGCTCAACCAATCGGTCATGAAGGCAGTCGAGGCCGGCGTCTCGGTGGAACTGGTGCGTTCGGCCAGGCACCATGGCGGCGACGGCAACTGGGGAGACCTTTTGATCCCGGTGATCGTCACCCAGCAGAGTCACACTTGACGTAACGTCAACAATCTCGGCGATAGTCTCCCGCGCGCTATACGCTGGGGAGACTATCGCATTTTTTCGATTTGCCTTTGTCGCCGGGCGTACGACTTGCGCTGAATTCCAGAATTTCTTGCTATATTTCCGATCTCGACTGTTTCAGCTTGACAGCGGCCGCGATCTCACCCAATTGTGCCTCAGGTTTCAACCCTGCATTGAACCAGAGTGCCCAGCCCGCCGATGTGTCCCGCCAATCGTGACGACTCCGAAAAGCACCTGAAGTCGGCGGCCCGGACCGGCGCGATCACGGCTGACTTTTCAAAGGTGCTCGTCGTCGGAAAATCTTCGATCAACCGGGTTGTAGTGTCGAAAATCGTCGAGAAATCGGGACTGAAGCCGATTTCGGAGCCGCCCGAGATCGCCGAGAAGACACTGATCGGTCAACTGCCCGGCGCCGTCATTTTGGATGGCGGACCGGACAACATGGATTGCGACCGGCTGATGTCGGCCATCGACGCGCTGCGGCGCGCCTCCGGCAAGCCGCTGCCCGCGGTGATCCTGCTTTCAACCAAGAATGGCACACCGGAAAGCCTTGGCCTGTCGAGCGTGATCGATGCGGTGGTTGCCAAGCCGATCACGCCCGAGCGGCTGCAACCGGTGGTCGATCGCCTGGTTGGGCGCGGCTAGGCTCGAGCGTTCACTCGGCCTTTGCGATAGCCTCGACAAGGCTCGGCAACTCGCCAAGATCTGCAATCTGGCGGAAGCGCGGCGCCGCGACAGGCGCCTCGGCCTGTTCGATCGCCCAGGTCAATTCGTGCGGCACATGGATGCCCCAACTGCCGGCCTCGATGGCGGGAATCACGTCGGACTTGAGGGAATTGCCAACCATCATGCTGTTCTGCGGACCACGGCCATGGCGGCTGAAGATGCGGGCATAGGTGGCGGTGCTCTTGTCGCTGACGATCTCAACTGCGTCGAAGAGGTCACCCATTCCCGACTGCGCAAGCTTGCGCTCCTGATCGAAGAGGTCGCCCTTGGTGATCAGCACCAGATGGTAGGAACCCGCCAGCTTCTCGATCGTCTCGCGTGCGTGCGGCAGCGGCTCGATCGGGTGGCTGAGCATCTCGCGGCCGGCAGCCAGTATCTCGCCGATGATCGAACCAGGCACCTCCCCGCCGGTGACCTCGACCGCTGTCTCGATCATCGACAAGGTAAAGCCCTTGATGCCGAAGCCGTAGAGGGCGAGATTGCGCCTTTCCGCCTCGAGCAGTCTTGCCGCGATTTGGTCGTGGTCTCCGTGCTCCGCCAGCATTGCGGCAAAGCGCTTCTCAGTCATGCGGAAGAACTGCTCGTTCTGCCACAACGTGTCGTCGGCATCGAAACCTATCGTGGTCAGATGAGAGGCGGGCATATGCGGACACCGTTCTTCATGGACGGCCGGTTTAGCCGTTGTTACGGCCTGCCGCCAGCCTGAAGACGGACGTGCGCCCGGCGCCTCCCCTTCCCTTTCCCCGCTGCGCCCGGCTATAGTTCGAAATCCGCAACACAATCTGGTGAATGATGCCGCCTGAAAAAAAGGAAGTCCGTCCGTCAAGCCGGGGGGGACGCGCCCGCACGCCTGCATTCCTGAAAAACGAACGCGGCGTGAAGAACTGGAAGGAAGCCAGCGCCTGGCTCGAATGGCGCGGCATCGAGGACATCGAGTGCATCACGCCCGACCAGGCGGGCGTCGCCCGCGGCAAGATGATGCCGTCGAAGAAATTCACCTCCAACACCTCGCTGGCGCTGCCTTCGGCCGTGTTCATGACGACGATCTCGGGCGGCTATCCCGAGGACGGCAACGGCTTCCATTATCCCGAGGACGATGGCGACCTGAAGCTTTTGCCCGATCTCTCAACGCTGACGGCTGTGCCCTGGGAAGAGGATCCGACGGCAGCAGTGATTTGCGACCTCGTCCACCAGGACGGCCGCTCGGTCGAGTTCACGCCGCGCAACGTGCTGAAGCGCGTGCTTGCCGCCTATGACGAGCGCGGCTTGAGACCGGTGGTAGCGCCCGAGATCGAATTCTATCTGGTGCGCAAGAATCCCGACCCGGACTATCCGCTGACGCCGCCGGTCGGGCGCTCGGGCCGGCCGATCGGCGGCGGCGCCGGCTATTCGATCGCCGGCGTCAACGAGTTCGACGAACTGATCGACGACATCTACCATTTCTCGGAACGTCAGGGCCTGGAGATCGACACGCTGATCCATGAGGAAGGCGCCGGCCAGCTCGAGATCAATCTGCGACACGGCAACCCGATCGAGCTTGCCGACCAGGTCTTCATGTTCAAGCGCACCATTCGCGAGGCGGCGCTTAAGCACGAGATCTACGCCACCTTCATGGCCAAGCCGATCCAGGGGCAGCCGGGCTCGGCCATGCACATCCACCAGTCGGTCATCGACAAGAAGACCGGCAAGAACATCTTCTCGGCCGAGGACGGCTCCGAGACGGACGCCTTCTTCCATTTCATCGGCGGCATGCAGAAGCACGTGCCGAACGCGCTGGTGATGTTCGCGCCCTACGTCAATTCCTACCGCCGGCTGACGCAGCAGGCCTCGGCTCCGGTCAACAACAAATGGGGCTACGACAACCGGACCACCGCCTTCCGCGTGCCGCGCTCCGATCCGGCAGCGCGGCGCGTCGAAAACCGGATCCCGTCTTCCGACGCCAACCCTTATCTGGCGCTTGCCGCGTCGCTTGCCTGCGGGCTGATCGGCATGACCAGAAAGATCAAAGCTGAACCGCCGGTTCTGACCACGGCCAATGCCGACGAGATCGACCTGCCGCGCAGCTTGCTGGAAGCGGTCGATTTGTTCGAGGCCGACAAGGAGCTCGGCATTATCCTCGGCACATCCTTCGCCGCCACTTACGCAGCGATCAAGCGGGCCGAGTTCGAAACCTTCATGGAAGTGATCAGCCCGTGGGAGCGGGAGTATTTGTTGCTGAATGTTTAGGGGAGTAGGGGAGTAGGGCAGTAGGGGACGATGGCGAAGATCGAGTCGTACAGAGATTTGGTCGTCTGGCAGCAGGCTATGGACCTCGCAGTTTCGATTTATGAAACGACAAGGGCGTGGCCGAAAGAAGAGGTCTATGGATTGACAACTCAGCTACGCAAGGCAGCCGCTTCCGTGCCGGCTAACATTGCAGAAGGCTATGGACGAGAAAGCCGGGCTTCCTATCAACAGTTTCTTAGAGTTGCCCAAGGGTCACTCAAAGAGTTGGAAACTCACTTACTGATCGCGCAGCGCGTCGGAATCACTTCGAGCGAAGCAGCCCAACAATTGATGATACGTAGTGAGAGCGTGGGAACACTCTCGCGGCTTCTGATCCGTAAATTGTCACCCGTATAGCTGCCCTACTGCCCTACTGCCCTACTCCCCTACTCCTCTACTCCCCTACTCCCCTACTCC
>NZ_JAIUHT010000010.1:0-223450 GCF_020165255.1 Mesorhizobium sp. CA12 | reverse complement strand
TTCCTTTCCCTCCGGAGGGGGGAAAGGTGGCGCTGCGAAGCAGCGACGGATTGGGGGAACCACGTGGCAATCAAGCCGCGGCCTGATCAGTCACGCCAGTCACAGAAGATGTGCATGGCGTAGCCCACTTTGTCGGGCGAGGAACCCAGGCTTGCGAAGGCCGCGCGCTTGGCGATTGGGGGAGCGCCGCCGGCGATTGCGCACGACGTCAGAGTGCCCCTATCCCTTATCGCCGCCGCTGCCCCACAGCGCGCGCTGCAGCAGGCCCGGCGCGCGCTTCTTCGGCGCGAGCTCGACATCGCTCACCAGCCGCGCGCCGCCCTCACGCCTCTCCAGCGTGATCTTTCGTGTGTGGAAGGCTTCCAACTCGGCGCGGTGGGCGACACTGATGATGGTGACCTGGGGCAGCACCTTGATCACCGTCCGCATCATCTTGTCCTGGCTCTTCTCGTCCAGCGCCGAGGTCGCCTCGTCGAGCACCACGATGTCCGGCGCGTGCAGCAGCAGGCGGGCAAAGGCGAGACGCTGCTTCTCGCCGCCCGACAGCGTCTGGTCCCAAGGCGCCTCTTCCTCCAGCCGGCTCTTCAGATAGCCGAGGCCCACCTTGTCGAGGGCCGCATTGATCTCTTTCGTCTTCCAGTTCTCGGCGGGGGCGGGATAGGCGGTGGCGCGGCGCAGCGTGCCGGACGGGATGTAGGGGCGCTGCGGCAGCATGAAGAGGCGCTTGCCCGGGTGGAAATCGACGCTGCCGCTGCCCCAGGGCCAGAGGCCTGCGATGGCCCGCACCAGCGTCGACTTGCCCGAACCGGATTCGCCCGAGACCAGCACGCGCTCGCCAGGCGCGATCTCCACCTCTGTTTCCTTGACCACGGCGGTGCCGTCGTCGAGCGTCACGGAAACATTGTTGAGGCTGAGCATCGCGCCGTCTGCGGTCTCGCCGCGCTGGATGCGGCCCAGCTTGTCGTTCTCCTCGGCGCGCTCCAGCCCGTCCAGCGACATCATCAGCGAGGCGATGCGGTGGGCCGAGGCATTCCAGTCGGCCAGGCGCGGATAATTGTCGACCAGCCAGCCGAAGGCGCCCTGCACGATGGCGAAGGCGGAGGCCGCCTGCATCACCTGGCCCAGCGTCATCGAGCCGTCGAGGAATTTCGGCGCGCATAGAAGCACCGGCACCACCGGCGCGAACAGGCTGGAGCCTTGCGAGACCAGTGCCGTGCGCATGTGCTGGCCGGTGAGCCGCGCCCAGCGGCCGAGCACGCCGGCGAAGGTGCGGTCGATGCCGGCGTTCTCCTCCTCCTCGCCGCCCAGCAGCGCGATGCTTTCGCCATTCTCGCGCACGCGCGTCAGCACGTAGCGGAACTCGGCCTCGGCCTGGTTCTTGTCCTCGGAAAGCTGGACGAAACGGCGGCCGATGGCGAACATCGAGGTCGAGGTGATCGCCGCGTAGATGACCGCGGTGACGACGAGGAAGCCGGGCACGGTGATGGTGGAACCGCCCAGCGAAAAGCTCAGCGCGCCGCCGATCGTCCATAGCACCACGATGAAGGTCGAGGCCGACAGGAAGGCGTTGAGGACGCCGGCGATGAAGTCGACCGGTGATTCGGTGGCGATGCGCAGATCCTCGGTGAGGCGAGCCTCCGGGTTGGCATGGTCGCCCTTGACGAGGTTGAGCTGGTAGTAGCGGCCGCTGGCCAGCCAGCGCTGGATGACGGCCGTGGTCAGCCAGGAGCGCCAGCGGCGCTGCATGGTCATGCGCAGGTACACTTGCGCGACCACCAGGCTGATGCTGCCGGCGACCAGCGGCAGGAAGACGGCGCTCAACCAGTAGACGGTGTGCGCGTCGCGCAGCTCGATGGCGTCGAAGATCGCGCGGTTCCAGCGGTTGATGCCGTATTGGAAGCCGACATTGACGCAGATCAGCGTGAGCAGCCCGATCGTCAGCGGCCAGGCAAGCCTGTCGCCGCGCAAACCCCAATAGCCGCGCCCGCTGATCCAGAAGCGCCGCAGCAGATATCTCTTGCGCGCCCGCACGGCCTCCTCAGGCGAAAGCTCGGGATCCGGCTCGATCGCCTCGGGCGGCGGCGACCCGGCATGGCCGATGGCTTCCGGCGCGGCATCGGCGGATGCCTTTTCTTCGGCCTCGCCGGCCTGCGGCTTGCGTTGCTGTGCCTTGTCGTCTTTCAGCCGGTCTTCGTGCCGTGTGTCTTCCCGCGCCCTCTGCGCGCGCGGCTTCGGGGCACCGCGCGGTTCCGACTGGCGCGGCTTGTCCTGGCGCGGCGGCGCCGAACGCGGCTTGCTTGCACCGCGCTGCGTGGCGCTGTCGGCCGGTTTCGGTTTGTGCTTGGCCGGGGACATCGCGCCACAACGGCCCAAAAATCAAAAGGTTTCACGCGGGCCGCGGCTACCCTGTCCTTCCGATGCCGGTTGCCCGCCAAGTCAATGAATGCCCTTGGCGGTGGCCAATCAGGCGGCGTTGCCGCTCTTGGGCGTGCGCCGCGGCTTGAAAAGGGCCTCGGTGGCGGAACTACCGGTCGCGTCGAAGGCGAGCGCATCGCCCAGGGGGAGCGCGGCCGAGAAAAGATAGCCTTGCCCAATCAGGCAGCCCAGCGAGCGCAGGATCATACGGTCGGCGTCGGTCTCGACCCCCTCGGCCATCACCTCGATGCCCAGCGTCCGGCCGAGGCCGATCACCGCCTCGACCACGGCCTGGTCCTCGAGGGATTTCGCCAGGTCGCGCACGAAATCCTTGTCGATCTTGATCTTGCGGATGCGGCTGTCCTTGAGTGAAACCAGGGTCGAGAAGCCGGTGCCGAAATCGTCGAGCACGATCGATATGCCCGCATCCGCCAGGCGCCCGACCTTTTCGTCGACCCGGTCGCGGTCGACCGGCGCCTCCTCGGTGATCTCGATCTCGAGCATCGCGGCAGGCACGTCCTTGGCCTTCAGGCCGTCGAGGATCATGTCGTCGACATTGCCGGCCTCGAGCTCGCGCGGCGAGAGGTTCATCGCGACGCGAACATCGCGGCGCCCATGCTTCACGAGCTCTGCGATAATGGCGCAACAATTGAAGAACACCGTCTCGGTCAGAAGCGAAAGCAGCCCGGTTTCGCGCGCGGCAGTGACGATCTCGGGTGGCGAGATGGCGCCATGGACATCATGGTGCCAGCGCAGCAGCGCCTCGAAACCGACCACCGCGTTGGTATCGAGCCGCACCAAAGGCTGGAACCAGGAGCAGAGCGTGCCGGTTTCGATGGCGCCGCGCAGGTCGCGCTCGATGCAATTCTTACGTTCCAGCGCGGCGTCCAGCCCGGCGTCGAAGAGACAATATTCGTTCCTACCGCCGCGCTTGGCGGCATAGAGCGCGAAATCCGCCTTGAGCAGCATCTCGGTCAGTCGCGGCTTTTCCGATTGGTAGATGCCGATCGAGGCGCCGACGCGCACCGAATTCAACTCCGGATCCGGATTGGCGATGGCCGTGATGATGGCGGATGCAAGCTCGCCGGCCGCTTGCTGCGACCTGCCGGCGGAGAAAAGCAGCACGAACTCGTCGCCGCCGATGCGCGCGATCGTGGCACCTTGCGGAGCGTGGTTCTCGATCCGGCGCGCCACCCTGACCAAAAGATCGTCGCCGATGTTGTGGCCATAGGTGTCGTTGACGGATTTGAAGCCGTCGAGGTCGATCAGCATGGCCACGAACGGGCCGTCGGAGAGCCCGAGCTTGGCAATCGCCTGCTCCAGCCCATAGCGGTTGAGCAGATTCGTCAGCGGGTCGCGCCTGGAGTTGCGCTCCATCTCGGCGGCGAATTCGCTCGCCTCGTATTTGAGCCGGCTCGTCTCGCGGAAGCGGAATTGCCCGAGCAGCGCGCTCCTGACCATGCCGCCAAGGAAAAGCAGCACGGTGAAGGCGAGCACGTAATTTTCAACGCCGCCCTTTGCAAGCACGCAGCCGGCGGCGGTGAGGAGCGGCAGGATAATGAAATTGATCGAAGCCGGCGCGTAGGAGGTGCCGTAGGTGACCGAACCGGCCGAAGTGCCGGCGAGCACGATCAGATAGAGCGGCGCCTGGCTGGTCGTGTATCCGTCGCTCAGCAGCGCCAGAAAAGACCAGGCGACGCCCGAGGCAAGCGCCATCAGGCCATAAAGCGAAAGCCGGGCGCCCACCGCCCTCGGGTTGTCGCCGGCGGCTTCCGATTGGGTGACGGCAAGCGCCACGCGCGCGCCGTTGATCAAGGCGATCGCCACGAACCACAGCACCGCGGCAAGGCCGCCCCCCGACAAGAGCTGCACCGCCAGGATCAAGGCCGAGAGCACCGTGCCGATCGGCATCGAGATGAAGACGCCCTTGCTCAGATCGGCAAGCTGGTCGCGCAGGATGCCGGCTTCCACGGCTTCGCTCCTTGCCTCGGAAGAGGGACCCGACACCAGCCGCTCGTCATGCCTTTTCATGTCTCTAATGGGTAGGCGAGCGGAATGAAAATCGTGTCAAGGATTTCAGCGGTTTACGTGGCATTTCTTGATTGAGTCTGGCCGATGCCGGGAGCTAAAAGAAAGCCGCGCGACGGCTCCCTATCAAGACGGGACCATCGGGCAACGGTTCTGAACTTTTGCGGAGCGTTGCGGGTGGACAGAACGAGCGTCGCCTCCGTCCGATCAGCCGCGACCTGCCGCAGGTGAAGGCGGGGAGATAGCGGCATTGATTTCGCGGAGGCCGATGGCCTATCCGAATTGATCGGCATGGCACGGCGCGAGAAAAAACCTATCGTGTTTGTGTGACCTGAAAAACCCATCGGAGCCCCAACCCATGACCCTGACCAATCGAGACATCGTCGAGCTCACCGAATGGCGGCGCAAGCTGCACCGGCAGCCGGAAATCTCGAATGAGGAGGAAAGGACCGCGAAGGAGGTGGTGAATTTCCTCGCCGATACCGAGCCGGACAAGGTGCTGACCGGGCTCGGCGGCCACGGCGTCGCGGCGGTCTATGACAGCGGGCAGGCCGGCCCGACGGTGCTGTTCCGCTCGGAGCTCGACGCGCTGCCGATCGCGGAGCTTTCGGGTGTGGCGCATGCCTCGCAGGTGCCGGGCAAGTCGCATATGTGCGGCCATGACGGGCACACCGCGATCCTGGCGGCGCTCGGTCGCCAGTTCGGACGCGAAAGACCGGCGCGCGGCCGCGTTGTCCTGATGTTCCAGCCGGCGGAGGAAACCGGCAATGGCGCGGCCGGGGTCGTCGCCGATCCGCGCTTTGGCGAGATCCAGCCGGATTTTGCGTTTTCGCTGCACAACCTGCCGGGCGTGCCGTTCGGCGAGGTGCGGCTGAAGGCCGGCACCGTCAACTGCGCCTCGCGCGGCATGCGCATCGTGCTCGAGGGCAAGACGGCGCATTCCTCGATGCCGGAAACTGGCATCTCGCCGATGCCGGCGGTGAGCGAGCTGATGCCGGCGCTGCCCGCGCTCGGGCGCGGGACCTTCACCGACGAGGATTTCGGCATGGTAACCGTCACCCATTGCGCGATGGGCGAAGCCGTGTTCGGCATCGCGCCCGGCTATGCCGAAGTGTGGGCGACGCTGCGCACCCGCCGCGACGAGCGCATGGCCGAGCAGGTCGCCGCCGCGGAAGCGCTTGCCAGGAAGATCGCCGCGAAGCACGGCCTTGCCGTGCGTTTCGACTATCACGAAATCTTCGTCGCCAGCGTCAATGCGCCGGACGCGGTCGAGCATCTCAACCGCGCGCTCGACGCGGAAGGCATTGCGCGCAGCGAAGAGGCGCTGCCGATGCGCGCCTCGGAGGATTTCGGTATTTTCGGCCACAATGCGAGGTCGGCGATGTTCTTCCTCGGCGCCGGCGAAAGGCACCCTTCCCTGCACAACCCCGACTATGATTTCCCGGATGATCTCATCCCGATCGGCTCGCGGATCTTCATGCGCGCGGCGCGCAATCTTTTGGGCAGAGCGGACGCCGATGATGAGCTGTCTGAACGACACCGGTCGCCATGCCGCTTAGTGTAGGGCCCGATTTCTTTGCCCGCGACGCGGTTATCGTCGCGCGCGCCCTGATCGGCGCCAGGCTTGGGCTCGCCGGCGTCGGCGGGATCATCGTCGAGACCGAGGCTTACCGGCCCGACGACCCCGCATCGCACAGCTTTCGCGGCCGCACGCCGCGCAACGCGCCGATGTATGGCGTGCCCGGCACCGCCTATGTCTATCGTTCCTACGGGCTGCATTGGTGCCTGAACGCGGTGTGCCTGCCGGGCAGCGCCGTGCTGATCCGCGCCATCCAGCCGCAATCCGGCATCGCCGCGATGCGCGAGCGGCGCGAAACAGATGACGACCGGCTGCTGTGCTCCGGTCCCGGCAAGCTCTGCCAGGCGCTGGGCATCGACGGTTCGCATAACGGGCTCTCGCTTACCGCGCCGCCGTTCGAGTTCGCCCGTTCCGAGGCCGACCCGGCTGCAATCCTCGCCGGTCGCCGGATCGGCCTCACCAAGGGCGTGGAAGCCGAGTGGCGATTTGGCCTCGGCGGATCGGCCTATCTCAGCCGCAGGTTCTGAGTCGCAACCTTATCCATTCCCTGTCCCCGTCACGGATCATTCGCGGCCAGCGCGCGTTTGAACAGATGACGGAGGATCGGACAATGGCGACCGACAAATACGAACGCATCAAGCGCCGCGCCTATGAGATCTGGCAACGCAGCGGCGAAGCGAATGGCCAGGACGAGGAGCACTGGCATCAGGCCTGCGAGGAAATCGAGCGCGAGGACAACGGCTTGGGCGAACAGCCGGGTGCTGCGATGCCCGGCGCGGTCACGATACCGGCCGGCAATCCGGACCGGTCGGCGGCCGAGGCGCTGGCGCGCAAGGCCCTGGCAAATCGTCCGGACAGGCCGGCCGCCGACGATCCGGCGCCGAACAAGCGCAGCCGGCGCAAAGGCTGACCCGGCCATGGTCAAAAATGTCGAACAGGCATTGGACGACGCGTTGCTGGCCATGCGCATGCTGCGCAAGTCGATCGTCGATCACGGCCATCTGGAAGCGATGGCCGATCTGGATGCCGTGATGGAAACCGCGATCGCCGCGGCGGAGCAAAAACGCATCGACATCGAGCGGAAAAAGTCGACGTGAGCAGCGATGCGGCCGCGATTCTCGGCGGCCGATCGTCCTGTCTCGGCCGCGGGCTCAAACTTCCCTGCTGTCGAAGAGGAACATCTGGACCCCCGATTGATCGGGTGCGTAAAGCCGGCGGTCCGCCCCGGCCGCCTTTCCCTCCGGGCTTGCGAAAGCCCTCTTCATCGCTTCGAGATCGTCAAAATAAAGCGTCCCGATCAGGTAGACATCGGACGGTCCGGCCACCACCGTGATCGGCCCCTGGCTGACCTCGTATTTCCTCAGACCCGGGATCTTCTTGGCCAGCGGTACGTGCGTCTCGAAATAATGCTTGTCGAACGCCTCCGCGTCAGCCGGCTGCTTGTAGATGACGACCATTCCAGCCATTGCGGTTTTCCTTTTTTGTTGGGACGGAACCAAGGACGAAATGGTGGGCGGAAACGGAACGAGACGTTGAAAAAATCTCGGGAGCGCCGAAGGACGACGATGGCGGCTGTCCCGCCCTGCCCGTTGCTTTTCGCAGCTATCTCGCTTGTGCGAAGGAGCGTTCTGTGTTCTCTCCGCCTTGAATTAGCAGGGACTCAAACGATGAGAATTGCGGTGCTCGTTGCGCTCTGCGCGGCAGCGGCGGGATGCGTGTCCTCTGCCGCCGATAATGGCGCTTCGCTGTCGCAGCAGGATCCGAAATGGGCATCGCCGGAATGCCAGCAAGCCCGCGCCGCGGCATCGGACTACGCCCAGCGCGAGAAGGACCATCCCGGCTGGGGGTTCGGCGTGCTTCTTGGCCCTTACAGCATGGGGATGGTGGCGGCGGTCAAGGAGCATGAGCACCAGCAGCGACGGCTTCTTGCCCGCCAGATGCACCTGCAATGCTCGAGCAAGCCGCTGCCGAAGGAGCTCGATTTCGATCCGGCAAGCTACGCGCCGAAGAAAACGCATTATCCATAGAGGAAGGACCGCGGGTTCCGGTTATTCTGGCCGCTCCGCCGCGGCCTTGCCATCGAATGCATAAGTGAGGATGGCCACCCCCGTCGCGGTCGACACCTGGTTGGACAGCTTCAGCATCGAGGGCGCCTGCCCCGGCTCGAAAAGGCGCGAGCCTGTGCCCAGCACCAGAGGGTGGACCATCAGCACCAGCTCATCGACAAGCCCGTGCCGCATTAGCGCGCGCAGCAGCTTGCCGCTGCCGAACACAATCAGCACCTCGTCGTGACCTTGCTTCAGCGCGCGCACCGTCTCCCCGGCATCGCCGGCAAGCAGCGCCGAATTCTCCCAGCCCGGCTCATAGCCGGCGTCATGCGAGGCGACGAACTTCCGTGCGCCGGTCAGCGCCCTGGTCATCGGACTGGCCGGCTGACGAACAGCCCAGGCCTCGTGAAGATCCTCATAAGTCGTGCGGCCAGCGAGCAACGACCAGCCGCCGGCCATGGCGTGGCCAATGACTTCCTGCATCTTCGGGTCGCTGCCTGGATTGCCCCAACCGCCGTGCGCAAAACCATTGCGTGTGTCTTCGTCGGCGCGCCCCGGCGCCTGAAAGACACCGTCCAGCGTCACATGCTCGATGGCGACGATGCTTGCCATTTCAGCCTTCGCTCCAGGCTTTCAGCAGCGGCCCGTCGCCGCCGAAGAGCGGATCCTTGTCGGGCCGGCCGACCTTCGGGATCGTGCGCAGCGCCTCGGCGTGCTGCTCCGGGCTCCGGCACAAATCATAGGTGCCGAAGGGCGGATAGGCGCCGACTACGAGAAGATCGGCCGAGCCGGACAGGCGCTGATGGCCGGTGCCGGCCGGCAGGACCGCCACGTCGCCCGCCTTCACCTCCAGCACCTTGCCTTTATCGCCGCCGAAGCGGACCTCGGCGGTGCCGCGCGCGATGCCCAGCACCTCGTGAATGCGCGAGTGATAGTGGACGAAGTTGTAGATGCCGTTGCGCCAGCTGTCGCCCCAGCCATTGGCGCCGAAAATATCCTCGAAAACGGCAGCCGGATCGCTTTCGTCCGGCAGCTGCACGGCGCCGGGATAGAAGAGCATGGGCCAGCGCGGATGATTGGGCACCAGCCCATCATCGGCGAAGCGGAAGGCGAGCGGTTCCTGTTTGTCGACAGATTGTGCCATCCTTGCGGTTTCCTGCATGGTCTTAATGGGACCTAACGGTTTCCCGCGGATTTTGCTCCGGCCGGTCTGAGGAGGTCACAATGGCTGCATTTCGTCTTTCGGCAATCGGCCTTTTTGCATCGGCACTTGCCTTTGCCGCCGTCGCCGCCGGCAACGCCGAGACGATGGCGGTGATCGTCGCGGCGCTTCGGCATCGAAACTGATCTGGGCCTGTAGCAGGCACATTCAGCCCGTAGCAAACCGCTACGTGGGGCGCCGCCTATTGACAGATTGCGTTCGGCTTCTAACTGAATTATAGATGTCGTACGTAATCTAAAATATGGAGGTCGACGATGCGCGTGAGCCGCATTCAGGCTGAGCAGAACCGGCAAACCGTGATCGATGTCGCAAGCCGGCTTTTTCGGGAGCACGGTTTTGACGGTATCGGCCTTAAGGATTTGATGAAGGGCGCCGGGCTGACCCAAGGCGCTTTCTACAAGCAGTTCGCGTCAAAGGAGGACCTTGCGGCGCAAGCTTCCAGGCGCGCGATGGAGAGCGCTGCCGACAGATGGACGGCGGCGACTGCAGCGAATCCCGGCGATCCGCTTGGGGCGGTGATCGAGTTCTATCTCAGCATGGGCCATCGCGAGGAAAGGATGGACGGCTGCCCGGTCGCGGCGCTCGGGTCGGATGCGGCCAGACAGGGGACCGAGGTGAAAGCGTCGTTCGAAATGGGGATCAAAGCATATCTTGAAGTGCTCGGCAGGATGATTGCCAGGACTGGGAACGAGGAAACCGGTGAAAAAGCCATGGCCGTCCTCTCGACGATGGTCGGTGCGGTGGTTCTCTCGCGCGTCGTCAATGATCCCGACCTCGCGCAGGCCTTTCTGGATGCAGCGGCCGAACAGGTTCGCGACACCGTCAGCGTTTGACCGGCGCGGGCTGGCTACTCAGATCGATAGGAGAATAGATGCGACGGATTGTTGTCACGGGCATGGGCGCGGTCACGCCCCTTGCCGCAAATACCGAGACGTCGTGGTCGCGTCTCCTGGCCGGCCGCTCGGGCATTCGAAGGCTTCCTGAGGACATGGTGGAAACCCTGCCGACAAAGATCGGCGGAACGGTTCTTTCGCTGGAGGAGGATCCCGAAGCCGGTCTCGATGCGAATGCTTTCCTGGCGCCGAAGGATCAGCGCAAGATCGATCGCTTCATCCTTTTCGCGCTGGCGGCGGCGGAAGAGGCGCTTGCCCAGGCGGGATGGAAGCCGGAGTCGGAAAGGGATCGGCTTCGCACCGCGACGATCATTGCTTCAGGTATCGGAGGGTTCCCCGCCATAACCGAGGCGGTGCGCACCGTCGACCAGCGCGGCGTTCGGCGTCTTTCGCCGTTCACGGTGCCGTCTTTCCTGGTGAACCTCGCCGCCGGCCACATCACGATCCGTTACGGCTTCAAGGGCCACATCGGCGCGCCGGTAACGGCATGCGCCGCCGGCATTCAGGCGATCGGCGATGCGGCGCGCATCATCCGCGCCGATGAAGCCGACATCGCCGTGTGCGGCGGCACGGAAGCCTGCATGAACCTCGTCAGTCTGGGCGGCTTCGCGGCGGCGCGCTCGCTTTCAACCTCCTTCAATCACCGTCCCGATCAGGCCTCGCGTCCGTTCGACATGACGCGGGATGGTTTCGTCATGGGCGAAGGCGCCGGCATCCTCGTCATCGAGGAATTGGGCCATGCGCTGGCGCGCGGCGCGAAACCGCTCGCCGAGGTCGTCGGCTACGGCACGACGGCGGATGCCCATCACGTCACGTCCGGTCCCGAGGATGGGGATGGCGCGCGTCGCGCCATGGAGATCGCGATCGCCCAGGCCGGCATTTCACCGCGCGAGATCCGCCATCTCAACGCGCACGCGACCTCCACGCCGGTGGGCGATCTGGGAGAAATCGAAGCGATCAAAACCGTTTTCGGCGCGGATTTCTCCATAGCCGTCAGCGGAACGAAGTCGGCGACCGGACACCTGCTCGGAGCCGCCGGCGGAATTGGCGCCATCTTCACCATCCTGGCGCTGAGGGACCAAATGGCGCCGCCGACCCTCAATTTGAGCGCCCCCGATCCGGCCGGCGACGGAATAGACTTCGTCGCAAACCGGGCCCGGCCGATGGAGATGGACTACGCGATCGCCAACGGCTTCGGCTTCGGCGGCGTCAATGCCAGCATGCTGTTCCGGCGCTGGGACGGGCACGGCGTAAACGGTCGAGCCGCTCGTGATTGACGCTCTTTGCTCCAGCCTTTCCTGCTTTCCAGTCCAACCCAAAGAAAGTGATCTCCATGAACAGGACCAATCCTGGCGTTGCCATCGTCACAGGGGCATCCAGCGGAATTGGGCACGCAACGGCCAAGGCGCTGCAGAGCGCCGGCTTTCGCGTGTTCGGAACGAGCCGTCGCGCGGTCTCCAAGAAAACCGACGGCATTACCATGCTGACCTGCGACGTGACCGATGACGCGTCCGTGGCGAAGCTGGTCGATGAGGTGCTGGCCGATGCCGGGCGCATCGACGTGCTGGTCAACAATGCCGGCATCGGCCTGCTTGGCGGCGCGGAGGAATCCTCGACTGCACAGGCCCAGGCTCTGTTCGACGTGAACGTCTTCGGTGTCATCCGCATGATCAATGCGGTGCTGCCGATCATGCGACGTCAAGGAAAGGGCAGGATCGTCAACTTGAGCTCAGTGCAGGGGTTCATCCCCGCCCCCTATTTCGCGCTTTATTCGTCGACCAAACATGCCGTTGAAGGCTATTCCGAATCGCTTGATCACGAAGTGCGGCCGTTCGGAATTCGCGTCGCATTGGTCGAGCCGGCCTATACCCGGACTTTGTTCGAAGACAATCTGGCCAGGCCGGACCAGGTGCTCGATGTCTATGACGCCGCGCGCGCCGGCATGACCATAGCCGTGCGGAAGGCGATGGAAAAAGGCGATACACCCGAAGTGGTGGCCAACACCGTTGTGGCGGCTGCGACCGATCCCGCTCCGAAGCGGCGCTATGCGGCGGGAAAGACAGCGCGCCAAGTCAGTTTCCTGCGCCGTTTCGTCCCCGCATCCGCATTCGACAAGAGCCTGCGAAAGCAGCTCGGGCTGCCGGCCTGACAACGGAGCCTTTCACTCCAGCCACCCTGCCTCCAGGTCAAAGCGCCGGCAGCAATTAGCTGTTCGTCACTGACCGCATATAAGCATTCCCTATTGAAATCCCCGGAAGAAAAAGGTTGTTTAGAATCTCCGGGGGAAACGAAATCGTGAATAGAGGCGTGGTGCGGCTTCTTCCGAAGCCCAAGGTTTCAATATTCATTTGCGGATGCGGGCATACGGGGTCAACTTTGCTCGCCCGGATACTGGCTGCGCATCCGGAAATTTTCTCTGTTCGCCGCGAGACAAGCGCGTTTGTCTCAAGCGATGGGGCGCGATGGACCAAGCTAAGCGCGGTTTTGCTGCAGGCGGCCATTTCACGCCGCAGCGTCTGGGTCGAAAAGACCCCGAACCATATCCACTATACGAGGCAGATCATCGAGACGATCCCGGGCGCGCGCTTCATCGTCGTCACGCGCGACGGCAGGGACATCGTGGCCTCGCTCGGGCAGCGTTACGAGGGCGATTTCGACAAGGCTTTCCAAAGATGGATCGCCGACAGCAAGGCCTCGATGGAGCGTATCGAAAAGGGCGAAAGCATCCTGTGGCGTTATGAAGACTTCATCGAATCGCCTGCGCTTTCCATCGAACGCCTATGCCGCTTCATTGGCGTGACCTTCGATCCAGGCATTCTGAACTATCACCAGCAGCCCGTCATATGGGGGCGCGAAAGGGCGGTGCGCACGCCGCATTCCGCTCGCCGGCACGCCCAGGTGAACCAGCCGATCACCGACTATCGGGGCAGCTGGCGATCCAGCCTGCCGATGGAAGTGGCTTGCCGTTTCGACGCCGGCGAGGCGCGGGAAATCATGGGCTATTTCGGATACGCGCAGTCCGAGCGTCCGGCGGGTGTCGATCACCAGACCCAAGCGTAGTCGAGAAGCGACCCTTTGCGCTTGTACGTATCGCACGCCGCGGGTTGAGAAGCAGCAGCCTGCCCCGACGTGTTGGCGAGCGCGCGTGCCTGCCATGAACCAGCAACGTCTTCAGCATGGATTGGGCGCGCCCAACGGGCCGGGTATTCAGCAGCGAGCGTCGAGAGCTGGTGGCGGCCCGACTGATCCGCGAATGCGCATAACAGGCGGCGGCTGCGGCCGATCGCATAAAAGTCCAAGAAAATTCGACCAATGCCGATCCGGCCAACGCCGGGAACGCGTATCGCAGGCCAAACTCGACGATGCGCCGATAAAGACGCTTGACTCACCCTCCCGCTTACGGACAAGTTGCGTTGTCAGACATCTTACATACGAGAGGGAGGTTTCGTGAGGAGATTTATCGCTTGTTTCGCGCTGGCTGCCGGCGCGCTCGCATTTGCGTCGGCAGCGTGGGCGGGAGAAACCCTGGATCGCGTCACAACCAAGAAGGCCATGGTGGTCGCGACCAACAGCGGCTGGCCACCGCAGAGCTTTCTCGACGAGAGCAACCAGTTGGTCGGCTTCGACATCGACGTTTCGAAAGAAATCGCCAAGCGCCTCGGCGTCGAGGTCAGCTTCGAGACTCCCGATTGGGCGACCATGACCGGCGGCCACTGGCAGGGCCGCTATGATCTTGGCGTCGGCTCGGTGACGCCGACCAAGGCCCGGGCCAGGGTGATCGATTTCGCCGGCATCTATTATTACAGCCCTTATGTCTATGTGGTCCACAAAGACAGCAAGGCGAAATCGGTGAACGATCTGAACGGCAAGGTGATCGGCGTCGAGACCGCCACCACTTCGGAAGATTTCATCCGCCGCCAATTGGAGATCGACGCTCCCGGCCTTCCGCCAATCGAATACAAGCTGCAGCCTGGCGAAATCCGGACTTTCGCCGATTCCATGCTGCCCTTCGACGATTTGAGACTTGGGGACGGCGTGCGGCTCGACGCGGTCATCGCGCCCGAGCAGACCGCTCAAAACGCCATCAAGAACGGTTATCCGCTGCGCATCATCGAGGGCGACTACGCCTTCCGCGAACCGCTGGTGGTGATCGCCGACAAGGGCGATGCCGAGTGGACCACCAAGATCGGCGGCATCATCGACCAGATGAAGAAAGACGGCACGCTCGCCACGCTGACCACCAAGTGGTACGGCAAGAACTACAGCGCCGATTGACGCTCATCGCGGGCGGCCCCTCAAGGCCGCCTGCTTCCGTCAGAACCTATCATGACTTATCCCGACACCTATTATCGCCGTACACTTGCCGACGAGAAGGTCAGACCACCGCTCGAGGGTCCGGCCGAATGCGACACGGTCATTGTCGGCGGCGGACTGGCCGGTCTGACGACGGCGCTGCAGCTGGCTCGCGCCGGGCAGCAGGTCGTGCTGCTCGAAGCCGAGAGCATCGGCTTCGGCGCCTCGGGCCGCAACGGCGGCTTCGTCAGCCCCGGCTTCGCGACCGGCAGCGACAAGATCGCCGCGATGGCCGGCGCGGCGGCGGCACGAGAGCTGCATCGGCTGTCGATCGAAGGCGTCGATTTCGTGCGGCAGACGATCAAGGATCTCGACATCACGGCAGCGAAGCCTCGCCCCGGAATCATGGGCGTGCTGCGCCATGACGGCGGCGCCGACCTGAAGGCTCATGCAGAGAAGCTGGCGCGGGATTTCGACTATCCGCTCGAATATCTCGAGCGCGACCAGGTGCGCGCTGTGCTGCGTTCCGAGCGCTACTACCAAGGCCTGCGCGATGGCAACGCCTTCCACATGCATCCGCTGAACTATCTGCGCGCCATCGGGGCGGAGATCGAGCGGCTGGGCGGCAGGATTCACGAGGACTCCAGCGCGATCGAGGCTAAACTCGATGGCCCGCACAAGACGCTACGCACCGCAAGCGGCGAAGTACGCGCGCGGCAAGCGGTGTTTGCCACCGGCGGCTATACAGGACCGCTGGTCGGCCGGCTGAAGCGGGCCATGTTACCGATCGCGACCTATGTGATGCTGAGCGAGGAAGCCCCCGATCTCATCGCCGGCGCCATTGCGACGACGGATGCCGTCGGCGACAACCGCCGGGCCGGCGACTACTACCGCGTCGTGGAGGATGGAAAGCGGCTGCTCTGGGGCGGGCGAATCACCACGCGGGCCGCTTCACCGGCGGCGCTGGCCAGGGAATTGCGCCGGGAGATGGTTGGAACCTACCCTCAGCTCGCTGCGCTCAAGACCGAACTCGCCTGGTCGGGGCTGATGGCCTACGCCCGCCACCTGATGCCCCAGATCGGGCAGCTGCAGCCAGGCGCCTGGTATCTCACCGCGTTTGGCGGGCACGGCATCAACACGACGGCCATAGCCGGCAAGGTGGTCGCCGAGGCGGTACTCGGCCAATCGGACCGCCACCTTCTGTTCGCGCCGTTCGGACTGGCCTGGGCAGGCGGACCGGTGGGGCTTGCCGCGGCGCAACTCACCTATTGGAAGCTGCAGGCGCAAGATTGGTGGCGCGAACGAGCCCGCTAACCAGAAGGGAGATCGACAGGTGATCGGCAGACTGCTGCTCAATTATCCGGACGCCGCACGCCGCATCGGCGTGTGCCTGGCGCTCGCCGCTTTCGCCGCGGGCCTCTACGGTCTCGGCATCAAGGCAGACTGGATCGGCAAGCTGATCCCGAGCTCGATCGAATGGCTTGCGGCCAATCCCGTGGTGGCGCGAGCCGTCTCGGCGGTGCTGATCGCGCTGATCGTGGCCGCCAACTGGAAGGCGCTGCAGCAACTCGGGCGCAAGCAGCAGATCGTGGCGGTATGGATCGAGCTGTTCGTGCTGCTGATGCTGTTCTTCTATTCCTTTGACCTGTCCTTTTCTTTCATCGCCCGGAAGATCGGTTTCCTCATCTCGCAGGGCGTGGTGACCACGCTCTACATCTCCGCCATTTCGATCGCCATCGCGACAGTCATCGCCTTCATCGGCGCCATAGCCAAGCTGTCCAAGAACGGCATCGTCTATGGCCTGGCCACGTTCTACACTTCGCTGTTTCGCGGGCTGCCATTGCTGATGCAGATCTACATCATCTATCTCGGCCTGCCGCAGGTCGGCTATGTGATCGGGGCCGTGCCTGCCGGGATCATGGCGCTGTCGCTTTGCTACGGCGCCTATATGACCGAGATTTTCCGTGCCGGCATCGAAAGCATCCCGCGCGGCCAGACGGAAGGCGCCACCGCACTTGGGCTCAGCCCCAATCAAACGATGTTCCTGGTGATCCTGCCACAGGCGATGCGCGTCATCGTGCCGCCGACGGGCAATCAGTTCATCGCGATGCTGAAGGATTCCTCCCTGGTCTCGGTGGTCGGGGTCTGGGAGATCATGTATCTGGCACGCACGCAGGGCCAGACCGAGTTCCGGCATATCGAGATGCTGATCACCGCCTCGATGATCTATTGGCTTTTGTCCATTGGGCTCGAATTCCTGCAGTCCCGCATCGAGGAACGGTTCGGCCGCTCGCTCAAACGCTGAGCTTCAATGGGGCATCCCCTCCTGGGGAAAGCCGCCGAGATGGCAGCAGGCCAGAGCGGCATGATCGCGGCCGCTTTCGAGGCACAGCAAGAGCGGCTTCCTCGCCAGCCAGGCATGCAGGAAACCGGCGATGAAGCTGTCGCCGGCGCCGGTCGTGTCGACGACCTGGACCGGGCGGATGCCGGTCTCGGCGCGCTCGCGGGCCGTCAGCGCCATCGACCCCTCGGCACCGCGCATGACGACGGCGCAGCCTGCGCCGCGCGACAGGAGATCCGCGGCCATCCCTTCCGCCGCGTCGCGATTTTGGCCGGTCGAGCAGAAAACTATGCTCAAACCCTCCACACCGAGATCGGCGGGATCGGCGTTGACCGAGATGTCCTGCGAGACGCTGACGCCGGCCCGCGACAGGCGCCTGCGTAAAGCGCCGCCGTCATCCAGCCAGCCGATATGGACGTGATCCATCGTCCCCAGGATCGCCAGTTCGGCCTGGTCCGGCGCATAGCCGGCGCAGGCGCCGAAATCCTCGGCAGCAATCAAACGCTCGCCCGACGGCAAGACTTTGATGTCGGTCCAAGCGGTGTTGCGCTGGTCTACGCGCAGGTGCTTGACCGCCACCCGATTGGCTTCGAGCTCAGCGCGGGTGCGTTCGCCCTCGGCGTCGCGGCCGACCGCGCCGAAATAGAAGCTGTTATGGCCAAGCCGCGCGAGCTGGACGGCAACGTTGAGCGCGTTGCCGCCGACCAGCGAGCGGCCGATCGGCGCTCCGAGGCGGTCGATGCAGTTGTCGCCGACGGCGGCAAATCGAAGGCTGCTCATATCCTGCGTTGCGATCAAGCTGACGCCGAGAGCTAAGCTCAATAGGCAACGCGCTTATAGTAGCGGCGCGTCGTCAGCGGGTGGTTACGGATCACCTCGAGATGCGCGCTGACCCGTTCGAGGGCGGTCGCGAGCACGACCGGCGAAACCAGCGCGCGCACATCCGGCGAAATGCCGGGCAATTCGAAATCGGCCGTGTCGAGCACCGTCAACTTGTCCGTATAGGCAGGCGCGAATTTCTCGACGCGATCGGCCAGCGGCCGGGCGCTGTCCTCGCCCTTGAAGAGCACGACACTGACGTCTTTGTCCACCAGCTCCAGCGTGCCGTGGAAAAAGTCTGAAGCGTGCACGGGGCGAGTCCGGATCCACTGCATCTCCTCCAGGATGCACATGCCGTAATACCAGGCCTGCGGCCAGACATTCCCGGCGCCGGTTATGATGTGATAGTCGGAGGCGGCGAGTTTGTGCGCGAAGCCGGCGGCTTCCTGTTCATAGCTCCGCTTCACCTCCAGCAACAGTCGCGGCAACTGCTCCAGTTCGGTGAAAATCCGTTCGGATTCGGCGAGCTCGCCGCGATGCTTCAGCACTGCAAGCGCGATGAAGAGCGACTGGAGATAGAAGGATTCGCAGGACGTGTCGTCCTCGGCGAAGTTGACGAAGACATGGTCCCCGCCCTTGCCGAGCGGCGTCTCCTCATGTCCGACCAGCGTGATCACCGTCGCCCCGACGTCCTTGATCCGGGACAGCAGTGCCACGCTTTCCTTGGTCGTGCCGGAGAGCGAGGGCAACACGACGATCGATTTGTCGGTCAGGTGCACGGATTGGACAAGCTGCAGCTCGGCGGTGATGTCGACGAAGGCCGGAAAGCCAGATCGGCGCTGCAGCAGTTGCGCCGCCGGATGCATCAGGATCGCTGCACCGCCGGTGCCGAGAAAGAAGATGTTTTGCGCCTCGGCGGCGAGGCACTGCGCCACAACGACTTCAATGCGCTCGCGCAAGGCCACCGCCCCCGATTGGATGCGCATAAACCGGGCTTCATCGAAATTGAGCATCGTTCCCTCGATCAGTTAAGTTGTAAGACAACTGACATCTGAGGGAGCACATTTCAAGAGAAATTTTGCGGATAGGTTTGCATGCGTTGCCTATACGACACGCGATCGCCACCGCATGCCTCCGCTTGACCTGGGCGCGATTGTCCGACAACAAAAGGAGAGTTGGCACAATGGGGAAGAGGGACTTGGACGAGCCGCTTCGGGACGCGCGCACATTGGCGGTTCAGCTGCGCGACCGCATGGCCGACCTCATCAGGACCGAAGGGCTCAAGCCCGGCGACCGGCTGCCAACGGAATCCCAGCTGACGCAGCGCTTCCGCATCTCGCGCCCTGCCCTGCGCGAAGCGCTGAAGCTTCTCGAACAGGACGGCATCATCTCCGTCACTCATGGTCTCGGCCGCTTCGTGACCGCGAACTCCGCCGTCCAGGTCGACCGTCCAATCACGGTGTTCGAAAGCGTGACCGACATGTCGCGCCACTATGGCTACAACACCGTCAACAAGGTTCTTTCCATCGCCGAGGAAACGCCTGATCCATTTATCCAGCAGCAATTGCGGCTAGCGGACGGAGAGCGCGTCATCCGGCTTGAACGGCTGCGGCTGCACAACGATCTGCCCCTCATCTATTCGCTCGACTACGTACCGCGCAGCTTTTTGCCGGGGCGCCTTTTCGACATCGAATGGAGCGGCTCGCTGCTCGCCCTGCTGGAAAAGCACCGCCATCAGCCGCGTATGTCGGCCGCCTCCGTTGCAGCCGTAACGCTGCCCGAGGAAATCGTGCAGCGCAACGACTTGCGCGGCTTTGGGCCAGCCCTGCTCATTACGGAAACCTGTTTCGATGGGACCGGAGCCCCGGTCGTCCATGCCGCCGTCTATCACCGCGGCAGCCATTTCACCTTCAGCTTCGCACGAAAGTGAAAGCTCAAATGGTCGCGATGACCAGTGTCAGGTGCCATGCAGATGTCGAGGGCCGTGACTAGCGCGGGAGCAGCCGGGAGACCTTGAGCCGCGGCGCGAAGAAGCAGCGCAGATAGGGCTGGTTGGTTATGACGTAATGGTTCTCGCAGATATGGTATCGGCCGTCCGGCGATTCCTGCACGCGGTCTGGCGGGATGTTGAAGCCATCGGGTAGATAGACATAGCCGCCGTCGGCCCCGGATTGCACGGCAGACTCGGGGATGGGGCGGCAATCCGTGCCGCCGCAACATTTAAAATTCGTCACCGGGTCGACCTTGTTTTCGTACCAGTCATGAGCATCGGCGCCTGTCGCGGCGACAATCCACATGGCTGTGACGATGACCCTTCGCATGGCGTTCCTCAGCGGTGCGGAGGCGCTGCTCATTCGAGCATCATCTATATTAGCGTTCCGCCGGAAACGCCATTGGCCGCGAAGGCCTGGAAGGCGACGCCGGCCCTTGTGGACGGCAATAGGTGAAGCCGGAACCTTCAAATCGAGGTCCGGCTCTACCGCTCACACCAGCCTTTGCCCGCCGTCGATGTGGACGGTCTCGCCGGTCATGAACTCGTTCTGCATGAGATAGAGATAGGCCGGCGCGATATCGGCGGGCCTGGCGATCTTTCCAGCCGGGATGCGGGAACCTATCTGCTCGAAATAGCCTGATTTGGCGGCGCCGACGATCTCGTCCCACATTTCGGTATCCACCCACCCGGGCGAGACGATGTTGACGCGGGTTGGCGCAAGTTCCAGCGCCAGCGCCCGGGCGAAATAGGTGAAGGAGCCGGCGACCGCCGCGACGACAGAGCCGCCGGGGACCGGCGGACGGTCCTTGTTGATGCCGGAGGTGAAGATCATCGAGCCAGCCTTGTTCAGCGTGCGCACGGCGTGCTTGGCCAGCATTACCGCGCCGATCAGCTTGCCGTCGACGAAGCCGCGCACGAAATCCATGTCGGTCTCGCCGATCGGATAATTGGGCGGCGGCGTGCCGGCCGTCGCCACCAAATGATCGAAAGCGCCGGCTTGCTCGAACAAGCCGGACACCTCGGCCTCATTGGCCATGTCGGCGGCGATGCCTGTCACGCGCCCTGCCCCGCCGAGCCGCTTTTCGGCGGCCTTCAGCTTTTCGGCCGAACGGCCGGCGATCACCACCTCCGCGCCGCTTTCAAGCGCCGCTGCCGCGACGCCGAAGCCGATGCCGGAGCTGCCGCCGACGACGATGATCTTCTTTCCATTGAGCGATGTCATGGAGAGATTGGTCATGGGTCTTCTCCGTCTTTCCGCGATGGGTTCAAAATCAGGCGCGGCCGGCGTGGGCTGCTTCGATATCGGCGAGGATGATCTTCTTCATCGAATACATCGCCTGACGCGCCCGGTCGGCCTTGGCGCGGTCGGGGTCGTTCATCAGGCGCAGCGCCTGTTCGGGAATGACCTGCCAATAGACGCCGAACTTGTCCTTCAGCCAGCCGCAGGGCTGCTCCGAGCCGCCGCCGGCGGTCAGCGCGTTCCAAAAATAATCGGTTTCGGCCTGGTCCTTGGTTTCGATGTAGAGCGAAATCCGCTCGTTGAAGGGCGGCACTCCGCCGGCGTTGAGCGCGGTGAAGCGCTGGCCTTCGAGCTCGAAATCGAAGATCGCATGCGGCTTGTCGGTGAACTCGATGGTCCGCAGCGCGCGGCTGTTCTTGAAGACCGAGAGATAGAAATCTCGCGCGGCTTCGGCATCGAGGTTGAACCAGAGGAAGGGATGAACGGTGGCCATGATGTCCTCGCAGGTTTGATCTTAAGTGAGTATTGATCACAAATTCTGTGAGGATTTTTGATTGGAAAAGGCTCGACGGACAAACCAAAATTTGGCAAGTATTTGTTACCATAACTCACAAATGGCTTTGTCGTCATGGCCCGCAGACTGCCGCCGCTCAACGCCTTGCCGGCCTTCGAGGCCGCTGCACGGCATTTGAATTTTTCGCGGGCCGCCGACGAGCTGAACCTCACCCATGGCGCGATCAGCCGCGCGGTGAAGCATCTGGAGGACCAGCTTGGCGTGCAGCTCTTTGAGCGCGCGACGCGTTCGGTGCGACTCACCCTGGTCGGCGAGCCTTATGCGGTTGCCGTGCGCGAGGCGCTCGACCAGCTCGCGCTGGCGACGCAAACCGCGACCTCGCGCCATTCCGGCTCGACGCTCAACGTCAGCACCTCGGACGGCTTCGCCGGAAAATGGCTGGTGCCGAGGCTCTACCGCTTTCATCGCGCGCATGGCGATATCGACGTGCGCGTCTCGACCACCGGGCGACTGACCAATTTCCGCGGCGACGGCATCGACGTCGCCATCCGCTACGGCGCCGGCCACTATCACGGACTGACGTCGGAGTTTCTCACCGGCGAGGAAGTCTTTCCGGTCTGCAGCCCGAAGCTTCTGGAAGGGCCGCATCCGCTCAAGCAGCCGCAGGACCTCAAGCACCACACGCTGATCCGCGACGGCTACCGCATCGACTGGGCCGCGTGGCTGGCCAGCGCCGGCGTCGAAGATGTCGACCCGAATAGCGGGCTCACTTTCGATTCAGCCACTTTCGCGGTGGAGTCGGCCGTGCAGGGCGAAGGCGTGGTGCTCGGCCGGACCATGCTCGTCTCCGCCGACCTCGCCACCGGCAGGCTGGTGCGGCCGTTCGACCACGCGCTGAAGGCGGTGTCGAGCTTCTATCTGGTCTATCCGCCGGAGGCAATCCGCCAGCGCAAGGTGAAGGCGTTTCGCGATTGGCTGTTTTCGGAGATCGAGCCGCTTTAACGGGCGAGCTCCGGGCTCGACAGCCAAAAGCCGGACGGCTTTCCGCCAACTCGATTCGCCTTGCGAAGACTGCTGGGCGGATAATGCCGCCACAGAGCGGCTAGGCAAGCAAAGCCGCATTGAAACTTTCAACGGTCTTCCCAGTTCGGTTGGAAGGAGGATCTTGATATGACTGAACCCGGTGAAGGGAGTTCCCACGGTCGAATTGACGACAAGCAGCTCGTCATTCTGCTGAAAGAGAAAACCGGCATCTCGGAGGCTCAAGCCAGAAGGCTGATAAAGGCCGTTGGGCGCGACCGACCGTCGCTTCTGCGAGAAGCACGCATCATAAGGGCGCGTGTTCAGACGTCCACCTCAAGCCGCGTGTGACCGGCTGAATGCGACGGATGCCCGTCGGATCTGGCGGCGGCATTTCGCGACCGGCTGCTTTCGGCTGAAGCAAAGCTCGCCGGAAATTCCCTGCTTGCGAAGACGTGCTTGTTGCGCGATGCTCCGCAAAATGGCTGGCGAATATCTGGACCACAAACTGGAATGCCCGTTTTGCGGCACCATTCGTCTGCAGATCCCGGCCGATGCCCAGCCAGCAACACCGATCCATTGCGCCGAGTGCGGCGCATATCTCGGCACGTGGGACGAGCTTCAAACCGACTTCGAGCAGCAAGGCGGTACCGACGGCGTGTTCCGGCTGGATAAGGGACGTATCCAGAAGCTTAATTCCAGCCGATGATTAGCCGCAGCTGACGCAGCCGTCCGGGCTCAGAAAAGCGCGCAACAGGGCAACCGACGGCATGGGCGGGGGGGTGTTGGGGAGCCGCCGGTTACCAGGACAAGGGGCCATGGAATAAGAAAATGCGCAGGCCCTGAGACCATAATGCCAGTTCTCTGCTTTCATGGGAACTGGTTTCCAGCTTAAAATTCAAACATATATGGGAGAAAGCGCACACTCGTGATGATCTTCGTGCGGCTCCTCGCGACAGGAACCACATCGGCCGTGCCGCGTCATAGAGACAGGCTCTTGCCGCGACCCTGGAGTGACGTCGATGATCAGGCTGCTTGTTATCGCTGGATTAGCGCTGGTGCTCGCGTGCGGCGGGACGCTGGCAGCCAAGCTCGACCTCGCCGCTGTTAACCAGGCGCAATTCAGCGAGGGCGAGCCGAAGGGCGTCGATCCGATGGTGCTCAGAGCGCAGATCCTTCTCGATCGCGCCCGCTTGTCCCCCGGCCTGATCGACGGCCGCCTGTCCGACAATTTCTCCAAGGCCGTCGCGGCCTTCCAGGCGGCCAACGGACTGCCCTCCGACGGCAAGCTCACCCGCGAAACCTGGGACAAGCTCGCGGCGACTTTCGCCGGGCCGGTGCTGATAAGCTACGAGGTCACGGCCAAGGATGTGCGCGGGCCGTTCACCAGGCGCATCCCCGCCCGCATGGAGCGGATGGCGCGTCTGAAGCGGCTCGGCTATCGCAACGCGCGGGAAAAACTGGCAGAGCGTTTCCATGTCAGCGAACAGTTGCTGAGGCTGCTCAATCCCAAAGCCGGTTTCAGGAAGGCCGACACCATGTTGGTGGTGCCCGATGTCGGCCGTGGCGATCCTCCCGCGGCCGTCGCCAGCGTCGAGGTCGACAAGGGTGCCCGCCAGGTGCGCGCGCTCGATGCGTCGGGCAAAGCGCTCGCGGTCTATCCTGCCTCGATCGGCAGCGAGGAAAAGCCGGCGCCGAGCGGCACGGCCGAGGTCAAGCGCGTGGTGCACAATCCGACCTATCGCTACAACCCGAAATTCGCCTTCAAGGGGGTGAAGAGCAAGCGGCCCTTCACCATCGCCAAGGGGCCGAACAATCCGGTCGGATCGGTGTGGATCGATCTCTCGATCGAGAGCTACGGCATTCACGGCACGCCTGACCCGGGTAAGATCGGCACCACCTTCTCGCATGGCTGCATCCGGCTGACCAACTGGGACGCCGAGGACCTCGCCGCCATGGTCAAGCCGGGCACCAAAGTCGACTTCAAGGACGAGACGGCACAGGACGGGCAAGTGCAGTGAGATGCCGGCAGGTCGCGATCCGCCAAGCGCGGATCGCTGCATAAGCCCAATTTATCGTCATCCTCAGTTTTTCAGAACGTTACACCGCCTTGCCTCGCCTGTTAGCTTCGACGGCGCGGTTTGGAGAATGGTCCGGATTTGGTGGTTCGATGCAAGCACATGCGCGGGTGGTGATCGTTGGCGGCGGATGCGTCGGCGCGGGTATTCTTTACGGCCTGGCCAAGCGCGGCTGGACCGATGTCGCGCTGCTGGAGCGAACGCAGCTCACGGCCGGCTCGACCTGGCACGCGGCAGGGCTGATCCCCTCCTATGCCCGCAACATCAATGTCGGGCGAATGATCAACAAGACGATCGAGATCTATGAGGGGCTGGAGGCCGAGACCGGGCAGCCGGTGGGCTGGCACAAATGCGGGCAGCTGCGCATCGCCAACTCCAGGGACCGGCTCGACGAATTCAAAAGCTATATGAGCGTCGCCGAGGTGCAGGGCATGCGGGCGCAATTGCTCACACCCGACGAGGCGCGCAAGCTCTGGCCGCTGCTCGACAACAAACAGATGCTGGGCGCGCTCTACCATCCCGATGACGGCCATATCGCGCCGGCCGACGTGACGCATGCCATGGCCAAGGGCGCGCGGGATCTCGGCGCAAAAGTCTATCTCAACACCGAGGTCACCGGCTTCAAGCGGACCGCTTCCGGCGAATGGCTGGTCGAGACCAACAAGGGCGACATCACCTGCGAACATATGATTTGCGCCACCGGCAATTACGCGCGCCAGACCGGCGCGATGCTTGGCTTGGAGATCCCGGCGATCCCCATCCTGCACCAGTACTGGATCACCGAGGCGGTGCCGGAGGTGGTGGAGCGCAAGCGCGCCGGCCGGCCCGAAATGCCGATCCTGCGCGACGAGGGTTTCGAGGGCTATCTGCGCGAGGAAGGCGACGGGCTGATGTTCGGGCCCTATGAGCGCACCGAACACCTCAAGCTCTTCGCCGAGGATGGCGTTCCCGACTGGTTCGGCGCCGATCTGCTGGAAGAGGATTTCGAGGCGGTGTCGTGGAACTGGGAGCAGGCGCTGCAGCTGGTGCCTGCGCTCGGGCGCGTCGGCATCAAGGCCAATGTGCGTGGCCCGTTCCAGATGACGGCGGACGAGCTGCCCTTGATGGGGCAGGTTTGGGGCCTGCCCAATGTCTGGCTGGCCGAAGGCGTGCCGGGCGGCATCCTGTGGGGCGGAGCGATCGGCTACTATTTGTCGGAGCGGATCGTCGAAGGCGGCAACAGTATCGATACATCCGATCTCGATCCGCGCCGCTTCGGCGACTACGCCAACAAGGAATGGACGCGCGAGAAGGTGCGCGAGGCGTGGGGCACGCACGCCGAACAGAAGTATCCGGGCCAGGACATGCCCGCCGCGCGGTCGCAGAAGACCGCGCCTTCCTATGACAGGCTGACGGAACTGGGAGCGGTCTGGGGCGTGCTCAATGGCTGGGAAATGCCCAACTGGTTCGCGCGCGACGGCGTCGAGGCCAAGGACCAATATAGCTGGCGCTGGACGCCCAAGGGGAATCTTGTCGGCGAGGAAGTACAGGCGGTACGCAACGCCGTCGGCCTGGTCGAGATGACGCCGATGACCAAGTTCGAGGTGTCAGGTCCTAGCGCGGCCGCCTGGCTGGACCGGATCATCGCCAACCGCCTGCCGGCCGTCGGCAAGGTGACGCTGGCGCATCACCTCACCACCAGCGGTGGCGTGCAGGCGGAATATATGGTGGCGCGGCTTGGCGAGGACCTGTTCTACCTGATCTCGACGCCGCGCGCCGAACGCTGGAACTTCGACGACCTTTCAAGACTGCTTCCCGCCGACGGCAGCGTATCCTTGAAGAACGTCACCAACGACCGCGGCTGCTTTACCGTCGTCGGGCCGAACGCGCGGGCCGTGCTGCAGCCCCTCACGGAGATCGACCTTTCCAACGAAAGTTTTCCCTGGTTCGGCGTCAAGACCGGCAGCGTGGCCTTGGCAAGCGACGTGCGGCTGCTGCGGGTGAACTATGAGGGCGAGCTCGGTTGGGAACTCTATCATCCCCTGCCCTACCAGCGGCGATTGCTCGACGCGATCCTCAAGGAAGGCGAGAAGCACGGCATGCGGCTGGTCGGGCTGCACGCGCTGGAGTCGCTCAGGCTCGAGAAATCCTATCGCGCCATGTATCGCGACATGAACCCGGAGCTCAACGCGCTGGAGAGCGGGCTGGAGCGCTTCATCCGGCTCGACAAGGGCGACTTCGCCGGGCGCGACGCGGTTCTGAAATACAAGGAGCGTAACGACCAGCGGCGATCCGTGACGCTCAGGATCGAAACCGACGGCGCCAGCACGCTTGCCAATGAAGGGCTCTACAGCGACGGCGCGCTGGTCGGGCGCATCACGTCGGGCGGCTACGGCTACACGCTCGGACATGACGTGGCGCTAGCGCTGCTGCCTGAACCGTTTTCGAAACCCGGCACCAAGCTCGACGTCGCGATCCTGGGCGACTGGAAGGTCGCCGAGGTGATCGCGGATTCGCCTTACGATCCGACCTCGGCCAGGGCGCGGATGTAATAGGCGGGGCCTGCAAAGGCCCCGTTGCCGACGTGTCCTTCGGAGGGAAGCCCGTATGCGTATCGATCGGATCAACGTCTATTCGGCGCAATTGCCGGTCAAAGGCGGCGTCTACCGGATGGCCAGCGCCGATGTGGAGGCGCTGGACTCGACGCTGGTCGAGATCGTTACCGATGACGGTTTTGCCGGCTGGGGCGAGACCTGCCCGATCGGCCCGGTCTACCAGCCGCATCATGCGCTGGGCGCCCGCGCGGCGATCGCCGAAATCGCGCCGGGGCTGATCGGCGTGGAAATCGCCTCGATCAGGCTGCTCGCCAAACAGATGGACGAGCGGCTCAACGGGCATGGCTATGCCAAGGCCGCCTTCGACATGGCGTTCCTCGACCTGCTCGGCCAAAAGCTCGGCGTGCCGGTCTCGATGCTGTTGGGCGGCGCGCTGACCGACCGCGTGCCGGCCTATTATTCGCTGATCGTGGGTGCCCCGGACGAGACGGCGAGGATCGCCGCCGACAAGGTGAAGGCCGGCTATCCGCGCCTACAGGTGAAGATCGGAGGCCGCAACCTGGAGGAAGACGTCGCCGTCATCCACAAGGTCTGGGAAGCGGTCGGTTACAAAGCGCGCATCGCGGTCGACGGCAACCGAGGCCTGACGGTGCCCGCAGCGATCCATCTTGACCGGCTCTGCCAGCAAATTCCCTTCGTCTTCGAGCAGCCCTGCAACACGATGGACGAGATCGGGACGCTGAAAGGCCGCATGACGCATCCGGTCTATCTCGACGAGAGCACCGAGGATCAGAACGCCGTGCTGCGGGCCATCTCGCTGGGCATCGCCGACGGCTTCGGCTTCAAGGTGACGCGCCTGGGCGGATTGACGAAGATGACCACGGTGCGCGACCTTTGTGCCATCCGCTCGCTGCCGCACAGTTGCGACGACGCCTGGGGCGGCGACATCATCGCGGCGGCGTGCGTGCATCTGGCCGCGACCGTCGAGCCGCGCCGCATGGAGGGCGCCTGGATCGCCCAGGAATACATCAAGGGCCATTTCGACCAGAAGCACCCGGTCGTCATCAAGCAAGGGCACATCGCCGTGCCGCAACGGCCGGGGCTGGGCGTGAAGCCGGAGCCAGGTATGTTCGGCAAAGCGGTGGCGATATACGGGCCGTAAGGGGCAAGCGGCGGGCAGCCAGGCTTACTATTCGGATCGGAATGGCCGCGGACGTGGCCGATATTTTCAGCGCCGTCCCACTCCGTCTCGGCTTCGCCGAGCCACCTTTCCCCCCTCCGGAGGGAGAGGAAATGCTGACCGGCAACGTCGTGACCTCGGCATTGCTATTTCCTCTCTACTTGGCGATTGCCATTGCTCGCCCCCGGCGATTGGCGTTCCTCTCCCTCCGGAGGGGGAGAGGTGGCTCGGCGCGCAGCGCCGAGACGGAGTGGGGGAACCACCTGCGCGATTGTCGCCACGCCCGGCATGTTGACCGGCAGCACAGCACCCGATCACCTTCGCGATGCCACGGATCGTTCCGCCCTGTCCTGCGTTCTTGTGACACGCAAGGAGGAACGGCGATGGACGACGACGATCGGACCGAGAAGATCAGGCAGCGTGCCTATGAGATCTTTCAGCGCGAGGGCGGCATCCTGGGCAATCATGAACGGCACTGGCATCAGGCGGAGTTGGAGATCGACCGCGAGGCCGCCCTGCCGATGACGGCGGACGATGCGCTGCCCGAAACGCGCGAGATCGACAGCGCGGACGTGCTGACGGTGGAGGCGCTTGCCATGCGCACCGGCATTTCGGGCGACGAGGCGCAAGAGCTGCTCGACAGGCTGGGCAACGACCGCGCTGCGATCGAGCAAGCGGCGCGCGATCTGCAAGCACGCAAGCGCGGTGTCGATTAGAGGCACTGCACTGAGATTTTGACCGGTCGGCTCTGTTTGCGTTGGCAGGTGGCACCCGTTGGAGATTGGCCGAAACGCCCATCGCGATCGTTTGCAGGGCAGAGCAGGAGCGAAGCTCCGTCGCGAAGACCCTGGAATCCAGCCGTTGCCTTCACCCAGGAATGCAACAGAGCAAAATTCTGCACCGTGGCGTCGCTTCCAAGTCACGGAATGGATTTCTATGGTCTGCGCCGCGTCGCTTCGCTCCTTGCTCCGCCATAGAATGACGAGGTTGGGGCGGCCTCCACCAATCCCCGGCGTTTGCGCTGATTTCACGGAAATGAACGGAAAATCTTGCACCAAGAGGCGGTTGGCCAGCCAATCGGACCGGCCACAGGTGGCACTCTCCATCCGGGTTGACAGGTCAGACGCACCGTCCTATTTTCGCGTTAGTGGCCACTAACGCGAAATACTGGACTGCGCTCGGCGATCAGACGCGACGCACGATCTTCGAACTGCTGGTCGACCGACCCAGTTCGGTCAGCGGGCTCGCCAATGCGCTGCCCGTGACGCGGCCGGCCGTCTCGCAGCATCTGAAGGTGCTCAAGGATGCCGGGCTGGTGGCCGATACGCGCTCCGGCAAGGAGCGCATTTACCGGATCGATCCGGACGGGCTCGCGGCGTTTCGCGCGGAGATCGACCAGTTCTGGGTGAAGACGCTTGCGGTCTACAAGCTGGCCGTCGAGCAACCGACAAAGGACGAGACATGATCAAGCAACCGGCACCTGCTCCCGTTAGGCATTCCGTCGTCGTCGAGGCTCCGATCGCGCGCGCCTTCAAAGTGTTCACCGAGGATTTCGGCAACTTCAAGCCACGCGAGCACAATCTGCTTGCCGTCCCGATCGCGGAAACGATCTTCGAGCCGCGCGTCGGCGGCCATGTCTACGACCGCGGCGTCGATGGCTCAGAGTGCCGCTTCGCCCGCGTGCTGGCCTACGATCCGCCGAACCGACTGCTTCTGAGCTGGGACATCAGCCCGCGCTGGCAGATCGAAACCGACCTCGCCAAGACGAGCGAGTGGGAGGTCCGCTTCACGGCCGAGGCGGAAAACCGGACCCGGGTCGAAATCGAGCACCGCCATATCGAACGGCATGGCCAAGGCTGGGAAGGTGTACGCAGCGGGGTCGACGGCGATCAGGGCTGGCCGCTCTACCTGCAGCGGTTCCAGGCGCTCTTTTCCCGGGCGGCCTGACAGCGGCACCCCCTGGGGGCGTGGCCCGCATGGTGGCGATCGGAGGAGCACTGGATACAATGGAAGCCTATTGGTTGAGCACCCTCGGCGTGCTTGCGCTCTGCCTCCTGTCGGTCGCGCTGGCGATCTACTCAGGCTCGTCCAAGGGTTTTGCCGGCAAGCTTTCAGGGCCGGTGATCCCGGCGGACGACGACAACTCTCTTTACCGGATCGATCGCGTCCACATGAACTCGGTCGAGGCGCTCGGGCCCTTCGTCGTGCCCGTGTTGCTGGCGATGATGGTTGGCGTCGAGCCGGTGACGCTTGCCGTGCTCGTCTGGGTTCACTTGGCGCTACGTCTCGTCCACATGATCATCTACCTGCGCGGCGGAAATGCCGCCAAGGGCGGCAGCGTCAGGACGATCCTCTATGTCTCCGGAGCGGTGGTCACGCTTGTCCTCGTCCTCGTGACGGGCTGGGCAGTGCTTCGCTGAGCAGCGCTCGCTTTTTGCTCCGTCGGCGGAACCCTCGCCCCGATCAGAGGTTCATCCCTGTACAACCACAGGAGATGCGCCATGGACCACACCAGCCACGTAAGACTGACCAGTGCCGAGCTGACGCCCGACATCCTCGAAGGCGCCACCATCTACGGCCCGGATGACGAGAAGATCGGCTCGGTCGACCACCTGCACGGCAGCCAGGTCGTCATCGATGTCGGCGGCTTTCTCGGCATCGGCGCCAAGCCGGTGGCTGTCACTGCCAGCCAGCTCGATTTCATGCGCGACGAGGACGGCGACGTGCATGCCGTCACGAGTTGGACGAAGGACCAGCTGAAAGCAATGCCGGAGCATCGCGACTGAACAGGGACGCTTCGCGACTGTGAATCAATCCAGAGAATCCGGCCCGGCAATTGCCGGGTCGGGTTTTTTTGCGTGGCGCGGTATTCGTTTGTCGCCTGACGAGCGTCACGCGAATTGCCGTCGCGTCAAAAATGTGTGGCGGGTTCCCTCTGGAGCGGCGAGAAAGCCCGGGACAGGTCGGCGATTTCGTGGGGCGATGAACCGCTTCAAGGATCAGCGGCGCATGCTCGCAAGCAGGCAAATACACAGCCCCGCGTTGAGCGTTGCCGCGAGCGCCAGCGTGGCCAGGACAAGATTGGCGCTGCCCGTGCCAAGAAGCACCGCTCCAACGGACGGAGCCGCCGCCTGGACGATGAGGCTGGGCGTCGCGAGCTTGCCCATCAGCACCGCATATTGCTGCGGATCGAACAGCACCAGCGGCAGCGCGCCGCGCGCGATCGTATGGATGCCGTTACCCGCGCCATAAAGGATCAAGGCGAGAGCAACGAAAGTCTGGCTCGTCAGCAGCAGCCAGATTCCGGCGGCAAGCAGCGTCACGGATGTCAGCATCGTCCAGATCGGATGGTGCCGGTTGCGGCCGATCAGCAGCTCCGCCACTCTAGCGCCGACTTGTGAAGGGCCGACCAGCGCGCCAAGTCCGACGGCGGCTGCCAGGCTCGCGCCGCGCAATTGCAGCAGCGTCAGCAGATGCACGGAGAGCATGGACGCGACCAGTGCGGCCAAGGTCTGAATGGAGGCCAGCAGAATGAAGCGCGCCCGCGCTCTGCCGGTGGCCGATGCCTCTTTCGACCTGTCTTTGACCGGCGCAGGCGCGGCGGCCGGAGGCGACGGTATTATCCACAGATGGAGCGGCAAGCAGATTGCCAAATGGATCGCGGCATAGGCAAGGCAGGCGGTGCGCCAGCCGCCATGCTCGACAAGGAAGGCGCTGATCGGCCAGCAGACGGTGCTGGCAAAGCCGCCGAAAAGCGTCAGGTTGGTGATGGCGCCGCGCGGGCCCTGTCCATAGAGGCGGCCGAGTGTGGCGAAGCCGGCATCGTAGAGGCCGCTCGACATGCCCAAGCCCATGAGCAGCCATGCAGCCAGATAAAGAGGATAGTCGGTCGCCGTCGCCAACAGCGAATGCGCGGCCGCCAGCAGCAACGAGCTGGCGGCAAGCACCGGCCGCCCACCGTGGCGCTGGATCAGCCGGCCGGTGACGGGGGACACCAGCCCGGCAAGCAGGAGCCCGCAGGATAGCCCGGCAACGACCGAGGCAAACGACCAACCGGTATCTCTAGCAATCGGCGCGGCAAGCACCGCAGGCAGGTAGTAGGATGATCCTCAGGCGAGAATCTGCGTGATGCCAAGAGCCGTAACGAGGACGCGGCGGTTGTGTGCGATGGGCGCGGTGGCTTCCAATCAGGCTTGCCCTGGCGGATAGGCGACCTTCTCGCCATCCTCCTTGACGAACTCCCGCACCGGATTGTCGAGCAGCGGCAGCACAGCTTCCGACGGCCGGCACAGTTTTGTCCCTTTCGGCGTCTCGACGATCGGCCGGTTGATGAGGATCGGATGGGCGAGCATGAAATCGATCAGCTCATCGTCGCTCCATTTTGGATCGGCGAGGCCGAGTTCGGCGTAAGGCGTGCCCTTCTCCCGCAACAACTCGCGCGCAGAAATCCCCATCGCGGCGATCAGTTCGAGCAGCCTTTCGCGGCCCGGCGGCGTCTTGAGGTATTCGATCACGACAGGGTCTTCGCCGCTGGCGCGGATCATGGCGAGCGTGTTGCGGGAGGTGCCGCAGTCGGGGTTGTGATAGATCGTGACCGTCATGGCTCTGCTTTCAAGGGTTGCGGAATGGCCGCGGGCCGCAGCAGCCAGCCCATCAACGCGAGCGCGATCAGGGCGCCGAGCAATTCGGCGACGACGAAGCCGGGCAGATCGAGCGGCCTGATGCCGGAAAAAGTGTTGGTGAGTGAGCGCGCCACGGCGACGGCAGGATTGGCGAAGGAAGTGGATGCCGTGAACCAATAGGCCGCTGTGATATAGAGCCCGACCAGCCACGGCACGGCCCGCCGCTCGAAGCGGAGGCCAGCGAGAATGACGGCGACAAGGCCGAATGTCGCGACCACTTCCGAGAACCATTGCGCCGGCCCGGCACGCAGTTTCGTCGCGACCTCCAGCGCCGGTAGGGCGAACATGAGATGCGCGGCGATCGTGCCGGCGATTCCACCGACGACCTGCGCGAACAGATAGGCAGGGAGATCGCGAGCAGGCAGCGACCGGTTGAGACAAAACACCAGCGAAACGGCCGGATTGAGATGCGCGCCGGAGATCGGCCCGAGCACGGTGACCAACACCACCAGCATGGCGCCGGTTGCTAGCGTGTTGCCAAGCAGCGCCAGCGCGGTGTCATGCGTCAGCGTCTCGGCCATGATGCCGGAGCCAACGACGGTCGCCACCAGCAGACCGGTGCCGAGGGCTTCAGCCGCGAACCGGCGCGGCAGATCGAAAGTGTTCATCGGTCGACCCTGGATTGGACAATGGGGAGTTGGGTAGCGGGCGTGACGGTCATTGCCGGCTCTCCTCGCCCCGGCTGGCAGCAAGATGCCGCAAGCGCCGGCGCGCAGATTTCCGGCCGGCCCGAGCAGCAATCCTCCATCAGGAAGCGGATCAATCCGGACAGCGCGTCGAACTCGGCGCTGTAGACGATCGAGCGGGCATCGCGCCGCGCGGTCACAAGACCGGCGCGCTCGAGTTCTTTGAGGTGGAAGCTGACATTGGACGGCGAGACCTCGACCTGCTCGGCGAGCGAGCCGGCGGCAATGCCTTCCGGACCGGCAACGACCAGCAGCCGCAGCAGGCGCAGCCGTGTTTCCTGCGACAGCGCGCCAAAGGCGGTCAGGGCTTGACGTTCATCCACGTTTCAACAATCCTTGAAATATTGAAATGAGGAATAGCCGACATGCTCTCTTCTGACAATCGGAAAAACATCGCTCCTATGGATCCCTCCGACCTGACCATCGGCGATCTGCTGATGGCGCTGGCCGATCATAAGGACAGGCCACTGGTGTTCCGCTATGACGGGCGGCCGGTAAAGCCTGGCTACCACGTCACCGAGGTGAAGGCGGGACAGTTCTCGGCGCTGGATTGCGAAGCGAATCCGGAATCATGGTCGGAGATATTCGTCCAGCTGTGGGACGTGGACCAAGGCGGACCGGTCCATATGCCAGCCGGCAAGTTCGCCGCGATCATCCGCAAGGTTTCGGACCATGTCGCTCTCGATCAGGCGGCGAAGCTGACCTTCGAGGTCAGCGACGGCGTGCGCCCCATCGAACTGCACCGGGCAGCCCAGCCGAGCCTTGTTGGCGGGACGGTTGAGGTCGAGCTGTCGCCACGGCCGTCAAGCTGCAAGCCGCGCGACCGCTGGCTGGAAGAACAGAAGGCAGCGAGCGGGTGCGGAGGGAGTCGCTGCTGTTGAGCCCGCTAATGGTGACGCGCCGCCCTGATCAGAACCGGATCATGCCATTGGCCTGCAACAAATAGAGGCCCACGAGAACGATGGCGATCAGCGCCACCCAAACGGCTGTCTTGCTCATCCGCGCAATCCCTGTCGATCGGCGATAGTGAACGCGCGCGCCACGGTTGTGTTCCCGATATGCCGGGCTGCACATCGCCTAGGCAGGATCAAGTCACGAATTGCTGGACGATGCGCGTCCGTGCATAGTGGCGGCAATGGCGCCTGGTCGATGAAGATGGCTATGGACGACAAAGCGGACAATCCGGGCGTGGTGGTGTTTCCGCCGCTGCTCTTTCTCGTGGCGCTGATCGCGATGCTGGCGCTGCGCTATGTCTGGCCGCTGGCGATCGGCGGCCGCCCGCTGACCATCGTGCTCGGCGTAGTGCTGGCAGTACTGGCGGTTGCGATCATCGCTTGGGGACGCTCGACGATGTTGCGCGGCGGCACCAATGTGAACCCGACGCTGCCGACCACCGCGATCATCACCGGCGGCCCGTTCGGCTTCACCCGCAACCCGCTCTATGTCGGCTTGATGGGACTGCTTCTCGGAATCGGGCTGCTCTTTGACAGCTGGTGGGCCGTCATCGCGACCATCGCGAGCTTCCCCATCCTGCATTACGGCGTGGTGCTGCGCGAGGAGGCCTATCTGGAACGCAAGTTCGGCGAACCCTACCGCGCCTACAGGGCGAGCGTGCGCCGCTATTTTTGAGCATCAGTCCTTTGGCGCGTTGCTGTAGAGCGCCACGCCGACGCGGTCGTTGCGCCGCCACCGCACCAAAGCGCGATAGGCCGTATCGTCGGCCGGGACCTCGAGCAGAAAGCGGTCCGGAATCTCCACATTGGCACCGACGCGCAATTCCGCGCCCTGCTCGTGCTGATTTCTGACCGAGCAGCCGATCCTGACGCCGGCGGCGATGATCGTGGCTTCCTTGAGCACGAATTCGCGCGCATGAAGACGGCGTTCGATCTCGGGAAAATTGGCCATATCCGGCGGGCTCCTCAGGCAAGGTCCTCCTTGCCATGGGGCAGCACGATAGCAGCGAGGCGTTTCCGTTCCGTTAGCGATTGCTGAAACGATCAGGCCAGTCGGGCCTGACGGCTGTTGTAGCTTTCCCGAAGCAGCGTCGGTTGCCTTGTTGCATGCGCTCGTTGTTACCATGACGGAGTTGAACGAGCGCACCAGCGCAGCATAGCTGCTCCAATCTATCGATTGGGGCAATGATAGGGGGCGCGACGCGAAAATCTAACCCGCTTGTGGATATGGAACGCGATGGCTTGTCTTCGGCTACTAATACGAGCTCAAACGTGCTTCGCTCATTAAAGCTGGGGGTGGAGATAATGAAACTTAGGTTCGCTTTCGCGACATTCGTAGAAATTTCGTTCGCGTGTTCGGCTGCTTGGGCCGCGAACTCAAACATCGAGTATCTGGCAGGACTGCCCGACACCAAGTTAAATTTGGCCGCTACAATCGCCGGCAACCTCGTCGGTGTGATGAAAAAATGCCCGGCGCTGAGGCTAAATGAAGATGGAAAAGCTATGATAGCTGTTCCTGTCCTCTTGTACGATGGGATAGACAAACACCTGACGCCCAAGTCCTCTAAGTTCAAGAAGGCTATACGTACCTATGAAAGAGCATTTGCTATAGCGGCTCAGAGAGGGAGCAATTGCCAGGCTGAGAAGGCCAGATACCCACACCTCTACCGGTAGAACGTGATGAGCAGAATCTTTGGTGTTGCCGTTCTTTCCGCCTGCCTGATCTGCCCTCCCGTGACATGTGTGGCCTCCCAAGGGTCTAATTTACGTCCAGAAGAACAGAATGCTGAATGCACGCCCCTCCAGGAAGCGAATGAGCGGATCATTAAGCTTCCGCTTATTCAGATGACATCCCGGTTCCATAGATTTGGTGACCATGCCCAGTTTGTTCATCGGGAACTGATCTACACCGCCGACATGGAGTATTCACGAGACAAACCCTACGGACGGTGGATCGCAAAGAGAATCCCCCCGAAGCAAGCCGTGCCGAAAAACGAAGATGGGTCACTGATTAACAGTAATTGTCATCGCCTCTACAACGCCACGATAGGCAGAGTCCAGACAATTGTCTTTCAATTTGACAAGACGCTCAAAAGCGACGGGCAGTGGTATCGCTGTAACATTTGGGTTGAATCACCGAATTATAGACCGCTAAAGGCAATTTGTGAGGGGCCCTTTGAGTGGACGAGACGCTGGTTCTATCAGTCCGATATAAAATTGCCCGATGTTAAACCGGACTTTTAGCCTTCGGATCGGCGCCGCCTCACCGTCGCGTCGACCGTTTCCCTGACCGTCTGCTGGCTGCGTATCGTGCCGTTCGCGCGCGGGGGCTAATAGTCCCCGACTGTTCAGCCGGCGACAGTGATGCCGCTCGCGCGCAGCACCCAGCGGCGGCCGTCGCTGCGGAACTCGGTGAGCGACAGCGGCTCGATGTCGATCTTCCAGACTGAGGAAAGCGGCGCGCCGAGCACATGCGCCATGGCGGCGCGGATCGGCACGGCATGCGTTACCGTGACGATGTGACCGCTTTCGCCGGCCAGCCGCTCCATCAGCGCAGCACCCCGCCGGGCGACGTCGGCGAGCGATTCACCCCCATGGGGCGCCGCGTCTGCGTCGGCGAACCAGGCCGCCATGCCTTCCGGATCCTCGGCCTGCACCTCCTCGAAACTTTTGCCGGCCCAGTGTGCGAAATCCTGCTCGGCAAGCAGCGGCTCGATCGCCGCGTCAAGGCCGAGCGCCTCGGCCGTCCGCCGCGCGGCCAGCGCCGGGCTTGTCCAGACACGGTCGGCGCGACGCAGCGAAGCGGCCAGCGCGCCGGCGCGATCGAGGGCGCGCGGCTCCGGCGGCTCATCGTTCGGAAAGCGGCCCTTGCGCATGCCGGCCGTCGCTCCGCTTGCGATCATCGTCAGGCGGACAAGCATGAAAAACTCCGTGCCCCAGCGAAAAACAGGCCTCACGAAGTCGTGCCGCCATTACATGTCGTTGACAGGCGAACGAAGTACTGACAAGTGTCTTAATGCTATACGGGATTGGAAGCCGGTGCGAGTCCGGCACGGTCGCGCCACTGTGATCGGCACCAGCCGAAAGTCAGGCCTTATTCCGCAGCACTCGATCAACGGGACGCAGTATCCCAAGGGAGGTCAATATGTCCGACACCACCTTCGCCCCCAGCTACGGCCCGGTTGCGATTCCGGTCCGCGAGCTTCTGCCCTGGGCCGTCCTCGGCGGGCTGCTTTTGATGCTGGCGATCTATTTCGTCGGCGCGGAAGAAGGCGCGACCTCGCTGATCCGCGGCACCTATGTGCACGAGTTCGTGCATGACGGCCGCCACCTGCTCGGCTTCCCCTGCCACTAAAGCGGTTCAGCATCGCTGAACCCGCTTTCGATTCTGATCCAACGCAATTCCGGACGGAAAACCGCTGCGCACTTTTCCTGGAATTGCTTGGTTGGCTTAACGCAATTCCGGACGGAAAACCGCTACGCACTTTTCCTGGAATTGCTTGGAGGGATTGGTGACATGGTTGGAAAACTTTTGCTGCGCGGCATGCTTGTCGGGCTGGTCGCCGGGATTCTGGCGTTCGCCTTCGCCCGCGTCTATGGCGAGCCGCAGGTCGACAAGGCGATCGCCTTCGAGGAACAGCAGGCCCAGGCCGCCGGCGGGGCGCCGGAGCCCGAGATGGTCAGCCGCACCACGCAAGCCGGCATCGGCCTGGCAACCGGCGTGCTGATCTATGGCGCCGCGCTTGGCGGGCTGTTCTCGCTGGTCTTCGCCTACGCCTATGGCCGGCTGGGCTCGCTCGGACCGCGCGGCACCTCGGCGCTGATCGCGGCGCTCGGCTTCCTGGCCGTGATCGTGGTGCCCGGCCTCAAATACCCGGCCAGCCCGCCGGCGGTGGGCAACGCCGAGACCATCGGCTACCGCACCGAGTTGTTCTTCATCATGATCGTCGTCTCGATCGCGGCTATGATAGCGGCGGTCGGCCTGGCGCAGCGGCTGTGGAACCGGCTCGGCGCCTGGAACGCCTCGATCGTCGCGGGCCTCGCCTTCCTCGTCGTCTTCGCTTTGGTGAAGGCGGCGCTGCCCGACATCAACGAGGTGCCGGAGAACTTCTCGGCGACGGTGCTGTGGCAATTCCGCGTCGCCTCGCTCGGCATCCAGCTGGTGCTGTGGACCGTCGTCGGGCTCGGCTTCGGCGCGGTTGCCGAACGCGTGGTCGCGGTGCGCGACCAGCGCGGCCCGGCACGCCGCTTCGCCTGAAATCCGATGCGTTGGCCGCCACGGTTCTGCGCCCTGGCGGCCAACGCGGCTCAACGGTCGGTACGACCGCAGAGCCAGTTTGGTCTTTCGTTTTCTCGCAATTCCGGACGGAAAACCGCCGCACACGTTTCCTGGAATTGCTCGGTTGCGGCGCTGCTCGCATTTCTGGCCGCCACATCCGCGCAAGCGCATGGCGGATCCTCGGCCCCGCCCCCTCCCGGCATCCAGATCCCCAGCCTGACCCACGGCCAGATGGCCGTCATCGCGCGCTATCGCGGCGAGATCCTCGACCTCGCCCAGCGCCAGACCGCGACCGACCCGACCTTCCGGCGGCTCTACAATCACGGCAATCTGCAATTCACCTATTGCCTCTGGGGCCTGATGCCGGGCAGCCTCGGCGACGAGGAAAGCCCGTTCAACGAATGCAGCCACGCCTATCTCGCCACCGCCAAGGCGCTGCTCGCCCATATGGCGATGATGCCCGCGGCCGGGCGCGAGGCGAAGGCGCTGATCTCGGACATCGATGCCGAGATGGTGCGTAGCGGCGCGTCGTGGATCCTGTGCCAGTATAGCGGCGAGGCCTTCAGCACCGGCGCGGTCGTCGAGCCCAGATGGCGCGACATCTTCTTCCACTTGCCGAGCCTTGCGGTGATCCTCGCCATGGTGGCGGCGTTCGGCGCCGCCGCATGGTCGATTTTCCGTTCACCCGCTCCGCGAGCCGGCGCTGCTTAGAACGGTTCAGCGTTTCACGGAATCACCGAACCGCTCCCGGTCTTGCGTGCGATCGTTTTCAGGAAAGCCTGAACGCGCAACCATGTCAGCTCGGCTGCGGACGCATCGTAATCCGGCAGCGCTTGATCGGTGTAGAAATGGCCGATCCCCGGATAGGTGAAAATTTCTGCCCTGACGTGGCAGCGCTTCGCCGACGCCGACCAGTCGGCAACTTGTTCTGGCTGAGCAAATGCATCTGGGTCGGCGACGTGGACCGCGACCGGGACGTGTCGGCGAACATTGCTGGGAATATCAGCAAGGCCATGCAGCAGCACAATGCCGGCGGCAGCGACTCGTTCTGACCAAACGGCACTGATCACGCCAGCTCCCATGGAATGGCCAGCGAGCACCGCGTCTGGAGAAGTCTGGAGGAGCGCCACCCTGGCGCGGTCGCAGATGGTTTCCCACCCAACATGGCTCATCAAGTCAAGCCCGTCGTCGACCGATGCCGCAGTCAGCCCTGCGTAGAGGTCCGGCGTCACAACATCGTACCCCGTGTTTCGCATGCGCTCAGCAGCTTGATGCTCCACCGCCCGAAGGCCCAGCGCCGAGTGAAAGAGTACAATAGCAGCCATCCGCTTTCCCTTCGGCGTCGCCTGGCCGATCGCGTTGAGCTCGGGCAATGATCGTCTTTTATCCGGCTTATCGAATCCCCACCACCAGCCATGCCCTTTCCGAAGCCTTCGCCGTCACATCATCCATGCGCGCGCTCGTGATGGTGACCTTGCGGTTCGGCCATGGCGAAGGGCAAATCCTCGGTGTCGGGACCGGCCGCCAGTTGCAGCCTGGCGCTGAATTCATGCGGTTCGGTCGGCGCGACCAGGCTCTGCAGATAATGATGGTCGCCGCCGACCGGAGACAGCGGCAGGCTTTCGACCGCACCGTCCGCCCTTTCAATAGCGACGTTCGCCCGCAGGCCCTCGGCGTGACGCGACAGGCGCAGCCGCATGCGCTCGCCCTGCGGCGTGTCGACGATTTCGAGCAGCCCGCTGGCTAGCTTGCCGTCGACAAGGAACGGATCCGGCGCATGATGGTGGCCGGCCTCCGTCTCCAACTCGGCAAAGTGCACCGTGGCGACGTCGAGCGCCGGGATGTGCGCGAAGAGCTCGGCCTTGAGCGATGCGGCGATGTTGTTCGCGGCGGCAAGCAGCAGGCCGTCATTGACGGCGATCGTAACATCGACATGCAGCTTGTGGCCGAGCCAACGGGCCTTGACGTCGGCTACCTTCTCGATCCCGGCGACATGGTCGGCAGCATGGTGAATCTGGTCAACGAGGCCGGGCTCGACGCCATCCAGCATGCGGGTCAGTACCGAGCGCGCCGATTGCCAGACGATAGCGAAAATGGTGACGGTGATGAGCAGGCCGATGACCGGATCGGCGAGCGGAAGGCCGAGCCAGACGCCGGCCGCGCCGGCAACGACGGCAAGGCTGGTGAGGCCGTCGGTGCGGGCGTGATAGCCGTCGGCAACCAGCGCCGCGCTGTTGATCTGGCGACCGACGCGGATGCGAAAAACCGCCACCGCTTCATTGCCGAGGAAACCGATGATGCCGGCGACGGCCAACCAGCCAAGGAAATGCACCGGCTGCGGGTTGAACAGGCGATTGATCGCCTCGTATCCGGCCACCAGCGCGCTGGCCAGGATGATGAGCACGATGATGATGCCAGCGAGATCCTCGACCCGGCCGAGGCCGTAGGTGAAGGTCCTGGTCGGTTTGCGGCGCATGAGCACAAAAGCGATCCAAAGCGGGATGGCGGTGGTCGCGTCGGCGACGTTGTGAATGGTGTCGGCAAGCAGGGCCACGCTGCCCGAGAGCATCACGACGACGATCTGCAGCGCGGCCGTGACCGCGAGAATCACGAACGACCACTTGATCGCCCAGATGCCGCGGTCTGTGGTGGCGATGGTCGCGTCGATCACGCCATGAGTATGGTCATGGCCGTGGCCGCCATGATGTCCGTGCGCACCGAAGCCGAACCAGTCGAGCGCTTTTTCCCACATCGCCGCCTCATAGATATTTGGTGAGCTGCTTCAGCTCTTTGAGCGTGTCCCTGGTCGGTTCGCCGCCTTCGACAAGGCAATGCTCCATATGGTCGTGGATCAGCTCGCGCTTGGCATTGCCGACCGCGCTTTCGACGGCGTGGAGCTGTTGCGCGAGGTCAAGACAGGACCGACCCCGCTCGAACATGGTGAGCACGGCGGCGAGATGGCCATGCGCTCGCTTGAGCCGGGCGATGATATCGGGATGGGAGCTGTGTATCGTCATGGCAAATATCCTATCCCCCTGGGTAGGATATTGCCAACAGACAATACGCCTCGAACTCTCGAGGCTAGCCCGCGGCAGGGCTGGACTCGCCGCCCAGCCGAGCGTGCCCGCTGGCAGATGCTCGCGACGCAGCAGGTCCTTGGCCCGCGGGGCAGTCTCTGCCGCGAAATCCCGATTTCATGTGATCAACCGGCTGCGGCGAGCGGCAGCCCCGCGGCAACCAAATGCTTGGTTTGCCGTTTATTTTAGCGGCTGCCGCCACCTACCGTGGGGGCCAGGCGGCTCTGGCGGCCAGACCGCGCGAAAGGAGGCCGCAATGACACGGCCCGCAGTGGAGATAGGCGACCGGGTGGCTGTCATCGTCACCGTGATCGAGCGCATCAAGGACCGCGTGATGCTGAAGCTCGACGGCGATGGTCATAATTATTCGATGGCCGAGCCCAATGCCAAGCCAGGCGACAAGCTCAGACTCGAAGGCGACGTCGTGCATGTCGACGAGGATCTCGGACGCACGACCGTGCAGGTGCTGGGACGCGTGACGGTCGACACCAACTCGGTCGAAATGGTGACGAGGCGTTGCGACCTCGACCATATCGGCTCGAACGTGCCCGGCCACCCTCGCCCGCGCACCCCGCCGAGACCACACGGGTAAACCGGTAGCAGAGGCGCGATCCTCCTCGCCGTGAAGCGGTGGACTGCCTTAGTGACGCTTGAAATACTGCACCTCGCGTTCGTGCTTTTCTGCCGCTTCGCGGGACTTGAAGGTGCCCAGGTTGCGGCGCTTGCCGGTTCTGGGATCGACTTTGCGCGAATAGAGCCGGTATTCACCGGATTTCAGCTTGCGGATCATGGCGGTCTCCTTGTGAACCAGGACTCTAATCCGCCTGGGGCCCTCGCGGTTCCGAGCAGGGCCTTGCCGCCCAGTCACGGCCCGCCGGCAAAAAAAGCGCTGCTGTCGGTGAACCATTTCACGGACGCAAACGACCCAATGTCGGAAGCGACACCGTAACGACACGATTGAGTCGGATTATTTGTATTCAAATGACTTTCGCGACGTTATGCCGATGTCGCTGAAGTGCCGGATCTGAGGAGGGTGAGATGGTTACGGCGAAGCTTCACGGCGTTGAACTCGTCAGGGGCCAGAAGTGGACGGTGCGCGTCACCGCCTACGGCACAACGCTCATCTTTCCATTCGAAGCCGAGCAATATGCGCGCTCCTATGCCGATGGCCAGGCCTTCCGCCTCGGCGTCGAGGTTGTCGAACTGAAGGATTGCGCCTGAGGGGCCAGCCGGCCATCGCTGAATGGCCTCAAGACCCGCACAGCTATAGAATAGGCGCATGTCGGCTTTCGACTCGGCAAAGCAATGGGCGCGAGGGATCAAGCGCGATGTGATGGCGCTGTGGATTGCGGCCCGCGATCCGCGTGTCCCCTGGTATGCAAAAGCCACAGCGGGTGCGGTCGCGGCCTATGCGCTGAGCCCCGTCGATCTTATCCCGGACTTCATCCCCATAATCGGCTACCTGGACGACTTGGTGATCGTGCCTGTCGGCATCATGCTGGCGGTCAAGCTGGTCCCGGCCGATCTGATGCAGGAATTCCGCGAAGAGGCGGTGCGACGCGAGAAGCCGGTGAGCAAGGCCGGGCTCGCCTTCATGATCGCGCTCTGGGTACTGGCGGCGCTGGCTCTCATTTGGCTGTTCTGGCCAAAGCCAGTCTGAATGCTTCGGGGCCTGACCAGACGGCATCGATTGCATTGGCCTGGCGCGGCCATCTTTAGATTAGCGACATCTTGTATTTGTTGTAAATCAGGGCCATGCTTTTGGCGCGCGCGAAACCACATGCGCAGTGTGCAGGGTCAAAAGGGTCAGGCGTGATGCAATTCGCAGTTTGCTACGACCACAGCGGGTTCGATCTGGCGCGGTCGATCCTCCTCGATGTCACGGCGTTCTTTGCGCTGATGGCGCCATTGGCGATCGCGCGACTGATCGAGATATCCCGACAGGACGCCGCCCGGCTACAGCCCGCCTGAAGCCTGAAAGGCACGGAATTCCTAACCGTCGCCGGCGATCTTTCGGATCGGCAGGTCGCCGAGCAATGCCGAACAGTCGATCACCTCCTGGAAGTGAGCCTGCGGATCGAGCACGAGCCATGAAGCGTGGGTGCGAAGATCCTTCAGCCTGGCATTCTTTTGCGCACGCGCCAGGCGCTCCGCCTCGGAAGCCTGAAAAGGGCTTTCGGCCTTGTGATGGTGAGGAGTCCTCGACATCGCGGCGGAAAACGCGCCGACTCCCCTTTTCGTTCCGCGAAAGCGGATGACCCTCTGCGCATTGCAATGACCCGTGGGGCCAGGCTGGCGGCACCGCGCAACGCTGCTACCGATGCGACAAACGAGCGGAAAGTGCCGGACCGGCGGTTGGGGTAGCCCGGCTTGCCTTGGCGGTAAAAGAGTACGGCTCTTTGACTGGCAAGCCGGGCTGAAGCGCCGACCTTTGGGTTTCCTTGGGGGGAGCCGGCGCAGGGATAGAGTGTCGGTTTCCCGCTGCGCCCGCAATTGTTGCTGAGGTCCTACGCGCCGGCGCAATGGTCCGACCGGTTGGAAGCCGCGGTGCCGCAACTCCAAGGCTGAAAACCGCGCAGACCTTCCTGGAATTGCTTCAGGCGCCCGAGCGCTCAAACTCGTGTAAGACGACCGTCTTCTCGAAGCGCTCTTTTGACGAAAAGCTCGGCGTGTTGCGCCCATTCCGCTTCCGCGACGTCATTCTCGCGAACGGACTGCCTGAAAGCTTCCCGCAGTGCCTCGAGCTCAAAAATTGACAACCGCTGGTTTCTTTTTCGCTTTTTTTCGCCGACGTCCATACTGCGTTGCCAACAGCTTGATGAAGCCCATTGTATATGCGGCGGTTGTTCGACCCATCAACAGCTTGATCCTGACTTCTTTTGGGGGCAAATTTTTGCCGCGACGTCCGCAGTTCATGTCGGGAAAGAGCGGCCCGCCCGCCGATATGGACGGGTTGCAAGCCGGGCCGCCCGCGAGAGGTCGCCGCTATATGTCTACATCCACAACGATCGATGAAGAGACCGCGCCAGGCCAAGGCATCAGCGGTGTGGCGCTATATCCCGCGGGGCATATGCCGTTGGTCTGGAGCCGGGGCTTGATTGGTGGTTGTGTCGGCATTGCAAAAGAACCTGTAATTTCAGGTGGCAGCCGGCCCGCGTCTCCTCCGTCAACAGGAATGGCGCTGGCTTTGCCGCCCGGCGGAGCAAGCAGCCTCCTTGCTTGCGAATCAAAGCCCACCCGTCGGCGTGCGCCCAAACCTGCTCTGCCATTAACCTTCCCCACGGGCACGGACCAAGGTCGGTGTCGCAATTGCCTCCCCTCACCTATACTGTCGCGGACGGGTGGGTGAATGGTGCCGATGTTTGGGAGGTATTTAACACGACCTGCACGAATCTGGAGCGGGCTCTCTCTGGCCTGGCAGTTCGTGATCGCGGGCGGTATCGGCCTTCTGGCGGTGATGCTCGTGGTTGGGCTGTGGGTGACATCGCAGATCCGTGACGGGGTCCTGCACAATTCCGCCGCCACCACCGCGCTCTATGTCGACAGCGTGATCGCACCCTTGCTGCCCGATATGCGCAAGAGCCAGGAACTCGACGACACCGTCAAGCGCGCGCTGGACGAGACGCTGGGCCAGGGCGCGCTCGGGAAAAGGCTGGTCTCGTTCAAGCTGTGGCGGCGCGACGGAACGATCCTCTACTCCAAGGATGCCAGCCTGATCGGCAAGCAGATCAGGCCCAACGCCAACCTCATCGCCGCTTTCGCCGGCAACGTCATGGTCAAATACAACAGGCTCGAGGACGAGGAAGACGACAAGGAGCGGTCGATGGGCGTTCCGCTGCTCGAAATCTACAACCCGGTGCGCGAGCCGTGGTCCGGCGAGGTCGTGGCGGTCAGCGAATTCTACGAATTATCCGGCGACTTCGAGGAATCGCTCCACTCAGCTCTGCTGTGGACATGGCTGGTGGTGGCGGCCGCCACCGCCGCGGCGCTTGCCCTGCTCTCCGGCATCGTTTTCCGCGGCAGCCGCACCATCGTCACGCAGCAGGCTGCGCTCGAGGCCAAGGTTTCCGAATTGCAGACGGCCCTGGCGCAGAACTCGTCGCTGCGCCAGCGCGTTCAACGCGCCTCGCGCCGCGCCACAGCGATCAACGAGCGGTATCTAAGGCGCATCGGCGCCGACCTGCATGACGGACCGGCGCAACTGGTGGCGCTTGCCGCGCTGAGGATGGACAGCCCGGCGCTGGTCGACCCGGCCACGTCCAGCCAGCTGCGCGAAGCCGAGATCGCCGGCATACACAAGACGCTCGGCGAAGCGATGCGCGAGATACGCGGCATCTGCAACGGGCTGGTGCTGCCGCAGATCGAGGCGCAGGCCATCGCAGACATTTTGCGGCTGGCGGTAGCCGAGCATGAGCGCCGCACCAGCACCAAGGTGTTGCTAACCCTGCCTGAGCGCTTGCCGGAACTCGGCACCTCGGAAAAGATAAGCGTCTATCGCTTCGTGCAGGAAGGCCTGAACAACGCCTTCCGGCATGGCAAGGGCAAGGGCCAGCAGGTCAGAGCCACGACGAAAGGCGGCAAGCTTTTGGTCGAGGTGATGGATTCGGGTCCCGGCTTCGACCCGGCCCGAAGCGAGGGCCTTGGGCTTGCGGGCCTCAGGGAACGCATCGAAAGCATAGGCGGGCAGTTCGAGACGCTGTCCGGCCCGGAAGGAACAAGACTGGTGATTGCCTTGTCTGTCGAGGAGCAACCGTGAGCACATCCATCCGCATCGCAATAGTGGACGACCACCCCCTGTTTCGCGAGGGCGTGGCGCGCAGCCTCGGCGAAATCGGCGGCTTCGAGCTTGTCGGCGAAGGCGCCAGCGCCGAGGACGCCGAAAGGCTGGCGCGCGCCAGCGCGCCCGATATTCTCCTGCTCGACATCAGCATGCCGGGCGGCGGTCTCAACGCGCTCGCCAGTATCCTTTCAGCGATGCCCGAACAGAAGATCGTCATGCTCACGGTATCGGAGACCAATGCCGATGTCGCCCAGGCGCTGAAGGCCGGCGCGCGCGGCTATGTACTGAAAGGCGTGGGCTCCAAGGCGCTGGCCGAGATCCTGCGCGATGTCGCCAACGGCCAGAGCTACGTATCGCCGAGCCTTTCGGCCAGGCTGCTCTCCGACCTTTTGCAACCCACCGGCAGCAAGCCCGATCCGCTCAGTCAGCTCACCGGCCGCGAGGCCGAGATCCTGAAACTGGTCGCCGAAGGATTGAGCAACAAGGAGGTGGCCGCCCGGCTGTCGCTGCAGGAGAAGACGGTCAAGCATCACATGACCAGGGTGCTCGCCAAGCTCAACGTGCGCAACCGCACCGAGGCGGCGCTGCTGATGCATGAGGCGAGGGAAAGGCACTAAGGCCTGGGGAATTGAAGAATTGAGGAATTGAGGAATCGGGAAACTGGATAAGAGAGGACTCTTCAGTTCTTCAGTTCTTCAGTTCTTCAGTTCTTCAGTTCTTCAGTTCTTCAATTCCCCGGTTCTTCAACTCTCAACGCTCACAAGTTCAGCAGGCGCGACAGGTCCTCCTCCGTCGCTTGCCGTTCGATGATGGTGCGGCCTTGCGCATCCGTCATCTCGAAACGGCCGTTCTGGACCTGCTCCTTCATACCGTTGCGATGAATGACGGTGACCTTATCGCCGTCGATCGAAAGCGTGTCGCCGGTCGCGGCATTGGTGTAGCTATTCTTGCCGCCGGGATTGGTATTGCCCTTGCCGCTGTTGTTGCCCGGCCCGGCATTGGGGTTGCTCGCGCCGGCATTGCTATTGCCGTTGTCGCCCTGGCCATTGCTGTTGCCGTTGTCGCCACTATTGCCGGAATTCGAGCCGCCGGCCGAGCCGGAATTACCGCTGCCGCCGCCTCCACCACCGCCGTTCCCCCCGTTGCCGCCATTGCCGTTACCGGCGGCGGTGGCTGCGGCAATCCTCGGCGCGCCGTCAAAGGTGATGTGCCAGGGCGCAAAGATCAGCACCAGCGCGCTAAACACACGCAGCGCGAGCCAGGCGAGCCTGCTGAAGGGGCGGTTTCGCATATCTTCTCTTCGTTCCGGTCCCACTTCCGCATGGCTGAAGCTCCGCTCACGGCACAGACGAGGCGGAACCGGTGTGTTGATCCGGGCGAGAATTCACATTCCGGCGGGGCGACGAAAGCGGCCCACGACCCTTGCCCCCACCCGTCGGACCATTTCCGGCGCCATAGCTGACCAATGTCGCAACGGACAGGCTTTCCCGGCGCAAAAAATTACCCCCGCACGAAGGCGGGGGCAAGGTGAGTAGCCAAGTTCCATCGCAAGACGATCAGGACCGCAGAGACGAAGCAAAAGGTGGCAACCTGATTTTGCAGCGCTGACCTTCGGTCCCTTAAGATCTAATCCGGATAAAACCTCACTCCCACAAACTCTGTCTCACAAGTTCTTCAGGCGATTGAGATCGGCCATGGTAGCCCTGCGGTCGACGATGGTGCGTCCGTACTTGTCTTCCATCCTGAACCGGCCGTTCTCGATCGTCTCCTTCATTCCATTGCGGTGCGTGACCTGGATGCTGCTGCTAGTGGCCTCGACCTTGTCGCCGGTAACGGCGTTCACATGACTATCGACATCCGCGGTGCCTGCCGCGCTGCTGCTCGCGCCGTTATTGCTCTTGCCGTTGTTGCTGCCGCTATTGCTGTTTCCGTTGTTGCCGCCGCTATTGCCGTTTCCACTGTTGCCGCCGCTATTTCCGCCACCGTTCCCGCTGTTGCCGCCGCCGCTTCCGTTTCCACCACCGCTGCCGCCATGACCACCGCCGCCTTTGTCGGCATAGGCCTTGGTCACGACGAGACCATCGACGGAGAGACTGACAGGCGCGACGACAAGCGCCAACGCAGCCAGCGCTGGCAAGACTAGCCTGCAGCCCCCGCGCGATGTGCGCATTCGGTTCTCCCCATGCCAGCCCTTCAGCCCGTCGGCCGAACTACCCCACCGGCAATATCGCAGCATAAGCATCCCCAATCAGCAGTGCATAAGGAAGTGGCCCACGACCCATGTCTTGTCCATTCGGACCTATTGCAATTTTGTTATAGGACTTAGGTCTTATTTCAACCACCGGATGCGGTCGGATGTTGCCGCCACGGGGGTGTTTTTCCAAAGCCAACCAACCCCTTAACGAGCTGCGGGTGCCGAAGCGGTTCACCGTTTCACGGAAACGGCAAACCATCGCACGTCCTTGTTTCGAAGCAGCTCAGGATGGATTACCGCCGCGAGGCGCCGAGCCTGCCGTTTTGCGCATTGTCCGGGATTGCCCCGGTCCGAAAGATGGATTCAGGCCGGCAAAGGCACCGGCCGCCGCGCCGCGACCGCCGTGCCGAAGGCGGCAGCAATGACGGCAGCGACGCCCGCGCATTGCAAAAGGTTGAGCTTCTCATGCAGAAACAGGAAGCCGGTCAGCGCGCCGCCCGCCGGCTCCAGGCAAACCAGCATGCCGTAGACCTTGGCCGGCATGCGCGCCAGCACCAGCATTTCCAGATAGAAGGGGAGCGCGCTGGAGAACAGGCCGACCACGGCCGCGCCCGCCATGATGTGCGGGTCGGCGAGATAGGGTTGAGCGGCGCTGAAGCCGAAAGGCAGCGCCAACACAGCGGCGATCGCCATGCCATAGGCGGAGGTGCGCACGCCGAGCTCGGCGCCGGCCTTCTGCGCGAAGATGATGTAGAGCCCCCAGCAGGCGCCCGCTGCGAGCGCCAGCACCACCCCCAGCGGATCGAGCCCGCTTCTGGCATCGGCAAAGGGCGAGAGCAACACGATGCCGGTTATCGCGAGCGCCACCCAGACGAGGTCGAGCATGCGCCGGGAGCCGAGCATAGCGACGAGCAGCGGCCCGGTGAATTCGAGCGCCACGCAGATGCCGAGCGGAATGCGCTGGAGCGCTGCGTAGAACAGCATGTTCATGGCACAGACCGTGATGCCGTAGGCGGCGAGCCAAGGCAGGGTTTTCCGCGAGGGCAGCACCTTCCAGGGCCTCAGCACCGCCGCCAGCATCAGCGCGCCGATGGCGAGCCTCAGCATGGTCGTGCCTTCCGAGCCCAGCACCGGGAACAGCCCCTTGGCAAAGGCGGCGCCGACCTGAACCGACAGGATGGCGCCGAGCAGCCCCAGAACGGGCATTGCGCCGACATGGGTTTCCGGCTTCGCGGTCTGCGTCGAGATCAATCCTGGCTCCATCCCTGGTTCGGGAATGGAGATAGGGCGCGGGCACCACGCTGTCGTGAGGCAGTGCGGGGCGGATGGTGGGACAAGAGAGTGAGGTTTACGCCTTCGTCATCCTGGCGCGGAGCAAGGAGCGAAGCGACGCGCGCAGACCCAGGGTCATGCCATGGCGCTAAAGCGTTGCAACGCGCACGGAATTCCGGACCGCCGTGCTCCAAGTCGAAGGTAACGGCGTGAATCCTGGGATCAAGCCGAGGACGAAGCGTTGGCGCAGGCCCCCACTCCGGCCGCAGCACGGCAACCTCTCCCCCGCCTTTGGCGAGGGAGAGAAAATGCGCCGGCGTTATCCCGCCATGGCGAGCGGCGCGGCGCTCTTGTTGGGGATCTGGATGTCGATCTCCAGCGTCGACATGGTCGCGCCGCGGTCCATAGAGACCTGGAGGTAGTCCTGGTCGATCTGCACATGCTTGGCGATGACCGCCATGATCTCCTCGCGCAGGATGGAGACGAGATCCGGCTGGCCGCGGCTCTGGCGCTCATAGGCGAGCAGCAGCTGCAGCCGCTCGCGCGCCACGGGCGCGCTGGTGCGCCGCTTGAAGAGATCGAGGATGCTCATGCGGCCCTCCTTCCGAGAAGCCGGTCGAGGAAGCCCTTGCGTTCGAAGGGGACGACCACCGGCAGGTCCTCACCTTCCAGGCGTCTTGCCGCTTCGAGGTAAGCCTTTGCGGCACCATTGAGCGGTTCCGAGAGCGTGACGGGCGAGCCGAGATTGGAGGCCCGCAGCACATCCTGGCTTTCCGGGATGATGCCGAGCAGCGGCGTCGAGAGTATCTCCAGCACGTCGTCGATCGACAGCATCTCGCCGCGCGCGGCGCGCGCCGCGTCATAGCGCGTGACCAGCACGTGTTTTTGCACCAGCTCGCCCTGCTCGGCCTTCATGGTGCGAGCGTCGAGCAGGCCGATGATACGGTCGGAGTCGCGTACCGACGAGACTTCCGGATTGGTGACGATGACCGCCTCGTCGGCGAAACGCATGGCGAGCTGGGCGCCGCGCTCGATGCCGGCAGGGCTGTCGCAGAAGACATAGTCGAACACCGATCGCAGCCGGGCGATGACTTCCGCCACGCCCTCTTCGGTCAGCGCGTCCTTGTCGCGCGTCTGCGAGGCGGGCAGCAGGTAGAGAGTCTCCAGCCGCTTGTCGCGGATCAGCGCCTGCGAAAGCTTCGCCGTGCCCTGGATAACGTTGACGAGGTCGAACACCACGCGGCGCTCGGCGCCCATGATGAGGTCGAGGTTTCTCAGGCCGACGTCGAAATCGACCAGCGCCACCTTCTTGCCTGTCCTGGCCACGGCGGCGCCGAGCGCGGCCGTCGAGGTTGTCTTGCCGACGCCCCCCTTGCCCGATGTGACCACGACTACCTTGCCCATATATCCAGCCTCCATTGGCGGTTTTTATTCTCTGGCCGTGCCAGGCACGGCGGGATCTTTCGCTTTTGGTGCATGTCGTTCTCCCAAAACCGCTGCACTTGGGGCGACATGCACTGATAACCTTCGCACGCGAAACCGGTCCGAAGCTTGCGGCCAAGAACTCAGCCGAGCGGCACCACGCACAACGCATCATTGTCGAGGAAGGCCTGCACGGCCTTGCCGCGCGAGGTGCCTTCCATCTCCTCGGCCGTGGTGTACCAGCCGTCGACGGCGAGCAGCTCGGCCTCGTTCTTGCGGCAGAAAATGCGCGCCGAAATATTGCCTTCCGAGCCGGCGATCGCCCGGCCGCGCAACGTGCCATAGACATGGATCGAACCGCCGGCGACGATTTCCGAGCCGGACGCGACCGAGCCCAGCACGATCACGTCGCCATGCGGATGGAAGACCGACTGCCCGGAGCGGATCGGCGCCTTGATCATCAGCGTGCCGGCGGCAGGCGCCGGCACGGCGCCCTGCCCTGGCTTTTCCGGTTCGGTCTGGGCCGGCTCGATCCTGACCGCTTCCAGCCTCGCCAGTTCGGGATCCACCGGCTCATCGCCGGTCGCCTGCAGAACCTCGGCAGGCGCCGCCGCCTGGATCTTTTCCCGAGTCACCTCGGCCCGCTCCCCGGCGGCGGCCATTTCCAGCTCTTCCGCCCGCGCCTTGCGCGCGGCCCGGCCAAGCAAGCCCTCGGCGGTCGCCTCCTTGGCACCGGCCAAGAGCGGCGGCAATTCAGACCCGAGCTCGGCGCCTTCGAGCTCGATGGCATAGACGCGGATGCCGCGCGAGCCGAGCACGCCGACAAGTGCTGCGATCTCCTCCGGCCCCGGTTGCAAGGTGTTCAAATCCAGCACCACCGGGCGGCCGCTGAAATAGCCCGGCGAATTGGCGATCCAGTGATCCAACCCCTCCAGCCAGTCGGCGATCGGCGCTTCCGGCGTCAGCGTGAAAGCGACGAAGGAACGGGCGCGAAAGCGGATCGATTTGTTGTGCAAAGGGGCGGCGAAGGTCACGACCGGGCGAATCCTTACTCAATGGTTAAAGGGTGCCGGGCTAATGGTTAACAAAAGGTTAATTTTGGGGATTGGAGCCGTTAATAGCTGACGCGGCTAACTGCTGTGGCCGGGCGGTCACAAGACCAGCCGCCGCCCGCAATTCGCAGAAGATCGAGTCTCCGACGAGCCAACCGTGTGAAGCGCCTAATATACGAAGCGACGCGCGCGGACCATCTTCTTGCCCGGAACTTTCCACTCTCTTCAGGGAGGAGACGGGCATGGGCATTGACCGGCTAGATAGCAAGCGAGCAGGCAAGACAGGTGCCGCAATGGCAGTCCTGATGGTGCTTGCAGGATGCATGACGCACCAGCCGAGCGGAATAGACGCATTCCAGACGAGCAGCACAGACCAATGGCTGACGACGTCCGATGCGGACAAGGTCGTTAGCGCGATGAGCGCCAAGGGAATGATGCCGGCGACCATCGACTGCCGGTTCGACAACACCGCGCCAGGCCAGGTGGCCTACCGCTCGAAATTCACCTGGAAGCAGGCGCCTGCCAACACGCGCTATCACTGGGAAGTCGGCGACCCGAACTACCTCGCAAGCAAGGATGTCGCATCCAACAGGGTGGGTCTGAGGCGGGTGTTCGCGAAGACCGCGCGGGACCCGGCGACGGGGCAGAAGGTCGGATGCTCGATCTGGGCGAGCAGCAGCTAGAGAAGCGAATTGCCGATCGGCGATCGAACCTCTGCACAAGTCGCGGTCGGCAGCTCAACGGGTCTCATTTGCTGCGGTTTTGCTGGCCAGACAGGAAACAAAGGCGCACGATACGATCTCGCTGGTGCGGCGAGGACAGTCCGGCTTGATCTCTTGCTGAGTAGGTCGGGCTGTCCAGGAGCCTCTCCTTGGTCTTGCATGCGAACGAAGCTTTTGCTTGCGGCTGGTTTCCCGCCGACTGCCTAGATCTCGCGTCATTCAAGCTGCTTCCCGTTCGCCCGTCCGATAGTCCCACAAACAGTGCTTGCTATGTTGCGCGCCGCGGCCTAAGCGCAGTGATGGCAAATGAAAAATTCGACCAGTCGGTGACAATCATCGTTGATCCGGCCGGCGGACGGGAGGCAATCGGCGATGCCGCCGCCTGCCTGGACTTCCTGCTTCGAAGATGGCGCGGCAAGCGAAGCGACAAGCACCGCGCAGCCATTCAGGCCTGCACGGATGTAAACAGCGGGCGCCGACCGGCTTCATTCGCGCGCAAGGCGTTCATAGCAGCCGCCCGCGAGGCGGCCATTCTCGTGACGCCTTAAGGCTGCTCGCGCGGTCTGAAATTCTTACTTTCGATGTCGATGATCTCGCCGCAATTTTCACACTCCATCTGGGTGTGAGCGCGTATCCAGCCCACACGCGTTTTCGCCTGGTGATGGCACCGCGGGCACTCCACATCGATTTCGAAGTGATCGGACTCTCGTTGTGTCATTGCGGTTCCAAGGCCGGCCTGCCTAACGCGACATTATCCGTTATCAGTGCTCCCCTCCCGCTCGTCTTCCGGATCCACCACTTTCTCTTTCGCCACCTTGGCCGCGAGCTTCGCCTCTTTCTTTGCCGCCTTCGCCTGATCGCGTTTGCTGCGCTCGTATCGGTAGTTGGGTTTCATCGCCATGGTGTTTCTTCCGATTTAGGCAATTTGCGCCTTGGGATTTGGACATGCCCAGGAGCGGGAAAGACAGTTCGCGAGACATAAGGCCCAAGCAAGAGTCAGGCGGCCATCATGTCAAATCAGGCGATTGCGTTCTGCGATCTGACGTGCCCGCCGCAAGGTGCCGTCAGTGTCGGCGAGCTTGCGCCTTGCTGCCTCGTCCTTCCTGACCGTCAGCCGCGCGGACATGATGCTTGAGGACCTGACGATCGGCTTGATCGCGGCGGGCGGCGCCTCGGGGGTTTTCATGAAACGCATCGGCATTATCCTTTCTTGTAGCAGCCAGGGCTAAGGCTATTCGCGACTGCGGGTTTTCCCTGCGACATTGGCTTCCTGCCTATCGGAAGCCGGAAGCCGTGAGCGTGTAGGAGTTTCGGCGCTCGCGCGCATATGCTTTGCTGGCGGCGTTCTGGATGGAGCTGCGCAAGGCGTCGAATGCCGAAAGATATGCCATCTCGGCCGTTTCCTTGCCCCCAGCATCGCCAAATGTCCCAAGGACCTCGACCTCGACGAAGAAGCGGACCTGGAACATACCGTCATGGCCAATGAAGCAGACGGCGCGGCGCGTTTGATCGAAACTCCGGCTGGGATTTGGAAAGGCGAGCGTCATGGGTTGCCCACCCGTGTTTCAGGGTGTTCAGCTGCTGCCGGCCGGGTTCTATTCCATTCCTTTCGAGCCTCGACATTGCGACGGTTGAGATCCAGCATGCTCGTCGTCGCATGCGCGCGCGTCAGCCCGACCATCGGAGCGCCGTCGACATGCGCCGGAATTCCGGTGAAGAGATGGCAGACGGTCCAGGAATGATCCGCTTCGACGCGGCGGCCGTATTGATGATCCCTGAAGGCGTGACCCGACCAGCTTCGGTTGTTTGGGGAACAGCCGGATACGGCCTTGTGGCCCGCCTCGGTCTCGCCGTTGGCAATGGACCTGTTCATACCTGTCTTTCCTCACCTTCCTGCGCGGCGATAATCTCCGAATAAAGGGCCGCGCCGTCAGCTTCGGAGATCGTGACCGCATCCGGCCACTGCGGCATGTTCAGCGTCCTCGCCAGAAGCCGCGCGATCTCGATTGCATCGTCGAGATCGGTTGCCAGCACCGTCTCGCGGCCGATGACGGCATGCGCGTCATCGCTGACGCGCGTGCGATAGAATTCGATCACGACCTTCATCGAGACCCGCCGCGCGATGGCATCGAGCCCTTCGCGCCGAGGCCGGCGCCTTGATTGAACGGGCTCTCAGGCCTGGTCGGAATTCTTCCCTGCTTCGGCGTCCTCGTCTCGCGATTGGAGCGTTGCCGTCCCTTGGCCATGTCCGAACGTCCTTTCGATCAGCATCAGGCCGGGATCCGAGGCCGGGGTTCCGGCCGATTCCAGCCTATCCTCGGTCACCACGCGCTCATGCGGTTCGGTGTCGCTGCGGATGCGGTATTGCGGCGAGTTTTCTTTTGGTGGCAGCGTGCCGGTGACGTGGTAGACTTCCGCGGTCAATGTCCGGAAATCTCCCTTCAGACGGACCGCCTGTCCGATGTCGAACAAGCGCGGCGGGGCGCCGTGCCGTATCGGCCGTGTGTTGCGCTGCATAAGGCTTGTCATGATGGTCTCCGGTCGTCTTCGAGCGCCGCCTCGAGAGAGGCCGGTTGATCGATGCTTTTACCGTGTGAACCCCATTGGGCGGAGGATCGCCGGCAGGTGAATGAAAGAGGCCGCGTTGCGTCGCGGGAAAGACCCTTCCGGGCCTCCTCGTCGAGATCGGTAGATACTCTGCGGTCGCGGCGCGTCTGAAGCGCGGCAGCACCAAGGAGAGCCGAAGCAGACGACGACGATGGACGCGATGCGAATGGCCACGATTGCAGCTTTCCCGTGAAAACATGCTAGGATGGACTTCCGCGTTATTCAGTCGAACCGCTGGAACGATTTGCGGTGCTGCCAGTACATCCGTGGTCAGCGCCCTGCGTCGTTCCAGGGTTCAAACGAGCAAGCTGCCGCGCCGGACCGGCGCAACGCTTCGCTGTCGAAAATTCGGAAAGGATTGGCGCGGCTCCGACGGGGCGAAAGCCAAACTCAACCAAATCAACACTTTTTGTATGCGCCTCAATTGCGCTCAAAGCAAGACTTACACGTCTATTATTTTTTTTCCGGGTAAATAGAAATCTCGGGTCCGAGCCTGAAACAGCGGTAAATCGATTTCTAGGCGCTCGCCTAAAATCTTCGGATTATTTCACCCAAACATTTTTGAGCTTCCCCGGAATTATTTTTTCACTCCTATCGGCCACAACCAAAGCCGTCTACACGACGACAGGCTTGGCCAGAAAAAAGCCACCGAAAATCCGGGCACATAGCGGCTATATGGTCGTCCGGCCACCGCTTCCTCCGAGGCGTTTGCGTTAAAGGGTGAACCGCTACAGGTCACTCTCCGGACGCCACCTTGGGCTCCGCGCGAGATCCGCGACCCTCCGGCCGGGCCAAGCCGCGGATGGCAGGGCCGTTGAGCACCGTACCGTCCGGCGCGAACTGCGAGCCATGGCAGGGGCAATCCCAGCATTGCTCGGTCGAATTCCAGTGCACGAGGCAGCCGAGATGCGTGCAACTGGCCGAATGCCGGTGCAGCTTGCCGTCGCGGTCGCGGCATACGGCGAACTTGCTCAAGCCGTCCTGAAGGATGCCGCCTTCGCCAGGCTTGAGGTCGCCGGCCGACTTGACCTCACCGGGCAGCAAGTAGCCGGCGAGGTTCTTCACTGTTGTAAGGTTCTCATTGACGTAGTGCGCGAGCGCGGCGGGCGGCTTCCGGTCGGGGGCGTAGACGGCTTCCCAGGGGTTTGATCCATCCACGATCAGATCGCGGATCAGCAATCCGGCCAATGCACCATGCGTCATGCCCTGGCCGGAATCGCCGGTGGCCATGAAGACGTTGCCGTTTCCGGGGCTTCGGCCGATGAAACCGCAATAATCGATCGTTTCGAGAACCTGGCCGGACCACCGCGCTCTTTCTGCGCCAAGATCGGGTACCAATGCCCTGATCCATGCTTCAAGCGCGGCAAAGCGTGCCTCGCCGTCATCCGCTTCGCCCGATTTGTGATCGCGGCCGCCGGCGATGAGACAGTCCGTCTTGCCGGGGCCGGGATTGAGGCGGACGTAGTAATAGGGATCGTCCATGTCCCAGTAGAGGGCATCCGGGAGGGTTCCCCTGGCGATCTCGAAAGCCATGGCATAGGTGCGGTAAGGCGCCATCTTGCTATGGATCTTGACCCATGTGTTGATCGGGGAATTGGTGGCAAACACCGCGTTCGAAGCCGTGACGGTGTAGCCGCCGTCGCATTTCAGGCGAACCTGCTCCCCTTCCTCGATCTCCACAACGGCACTGTCGGCGAATGCCTTGCCGCCTCGTTTCTCGAAATCAGCCAGCAGGGCGCGCAAATATTTCAGCGGGTGGAAGGTCGCCTGTCCGGGGTAGCGCAGGATGGGCGCCGATTCATGACCCTTGAGCGGCACGCCTTTGCCATGTTCAGCCTCGGCGCCGATCTTTGCCGCAGCCGCATACTCCTTATTGCATTCTCTGGCGGCCTGCTTCTCGTCCATCCATGCGGCCGGGAAAAGGAAGCCGTCCAGCCGCCGGAAATCGCAGTCGATCTCCAGGCTGGCAACGTGCCGCTCGATGCGGTTGACGGCGGCTTGCTGGCTCTCCTGAAATCCGCGCGCCAGAGCCTCGCCGCGCATGTCGATCAGCGCGCTCAAGCCATCGTCGCAGATCGGCGCCAAATGAGCGGTCGTGCGCGATGTCATGCCCCCGAGCAACGGGCCGCGATCCACGAGCACCACCTTGCGCCCTGCCAGCGCTAGTTCATAGGCAATCGAAATCCCGGCGATGCCGGCTCCAACGACGGCCACGTCGCAATGCTCGTCTTGCTCGAGGCGGGGTGCGCCGGGCAAGCTGGCGTCGAGCATCCAAAACGATCTGGTCGCTTCGCTGCTGACGTTCATCGCGCGCCCCGTCGAGACGATATCGGATGGCCAGCGACCAATGCTGCGCAGCGCGGGTTGTAGGTCATCGTGACCGGCTCCATCCTCGCGGCTAGGTGCTCTTGAGCGTTCCGTTCATCCCGTTCGGGTAAAAGCCGCCCTTGCTCACACCCGATTGGTCGGTCAGATAAACAATGCGCAGCACCTCCTGCGGCGTCCTTGTGAAGGCAATCGCATCCGGCGTGGAAGGAACGAAGTTGGCCTTGCCGTCGACGCGAATGCCCTGGTCCTTGTCATCGGGCCCGTCGATCTTGTCGCGTGCGTCGGAAATCGCATTCGCCGCCTTCCAGGCCTTCTCGCCCATGCGATAGAGCGACGACCGCGCCATCCCCATGTGGTAGGCCTCGACCGCGAGAATTCCAGCCGCGGCTGCCAGGAATTCCTTGTTCTTCAGGACGGTTGCCGCACCGGCGTAGGCGGTGACGCCGACATCCTCGAACAGCATGCCGCCAAGCACGAAGTTCATCTGGTTGCCGAAGGGGTCGAAGTCGGCACCGAGCCCGGCCGCCTTGGCGACCGCGGCAAAGCCGGCATCAAAATCGATCGCCGGCCGGTCCACCGCATTCGACGCCAGGGTCTTGCGGTAGAACCTGACATGGGCAAGTTCATTTTCCGCGACTTCCCGCAAAAATTCAGCCAGTGCGGGTGTTTCGAAGGGAACCTTCTTGCCGCCGACGACGTCGCCGGGCTTGGAACCGGCATCTGAATCGTCGATGCCTTTTCCTGTGGTGCCCCGGAGGTAGTATTCGGCCTCCATATATTCCAGGTTCAGCGCGAACCGGAAAATGTCTTCGTCCTTTATGTCATCCTGTGCGAAAGCAGGCGAAACGGGGGCGACGCCGGTCGCTGAAGCGAGCGTCGCTCCAAGACCAATTTGCAATGCGCCGCGGCGAGAAACATGAAGTGAAGGGGTGGCATGGATCATAGCTTCCTCCCGAAGCCCGCCATGAACCGGTGTGGCCTCAAACGAGCGGGCCGTCCTGTCAACTCCGCCAAACGCGGAATGTTCCTGAACCGAGCCGGTATGGTTGTGGACCCGGGCGATTCGATGGGCGTGCCGGCGTGACTCCCGGGCTGCGGTTCCTCTATAGGACGAGCTTCACGTCCGACGCCGGATCCATTTCATGGCCCTCCTCCCCTCTCTCCGCGCCGCCCTCCCCAACGCCACCATCTGGGACGCCGCCGAGCTCGCCTCGCGCGATCCTGGCTTCGACACCCGCAATTTCGGCGCCTCGGCTCTGGTGCATCCGAGCGATGTCGAAGAGGTCGCGGCGCTGGTGAAATTCTGTTCGGCGCATGGCATCAGCCTTGTCGCGCAGGGCGGGCGCACCGGGCTGGCGGGCGGAGCAGCCACTTCCCAAGGGCAGGTGATCTGCGACCTTGGCAGGCTTAACAGAATAGAGGACATCGATCCCTTCACGCGCGTGGCGATCGTGCAGGCGGGCGTGACGCTGGGCGCGCTGCAGGAGGCGGCAGCCCAGCATGGGCTCGACCCGGGCATCGACCTTGCCGCGCGCGGCAGCGCCACTATCGGCGGCATGGTTTCCACCAACGCCGGCGGCATCATGGCGTTTCGCAACGGCACAATGCGCCACCGCGTGCTCGGCTTGGAGGCCGTGCTGCCGGACGGGCGGTTGTTTTGCGATCTCACCCGGGTGCTGAAAACCAGCGCAGGCTACGATCTGAAGCATCTCTTCATCGGCGCGGAAGGCACGCTCGGCATCGTCACCCGCGTGGCGCTGCGGCTCGATCCGGTGGCCGGGGCGAGTGCCACCGCGCTTGTCGGCGTGCCGAATGCGGCCAGCGCCCAGCACATCGTGCGGCATTTTTTGACCTCGACCAGCGCGAGGCTCACCGCCGCCGAGATTCTGTGGCGTAATTTTGCGTCCCTCATGCAGCGGTCGCTGAACTATGCCTCGGGCAGCCTGCCGCTCGATGCGCCCTGTCTGCTGGTGCTGGGCCTAGGCGCCGACTCGATCGAGGCGGCGAGAAGCGCGCTCGAGGGCGGGCTGGCGACGATCTGGGAAGAGGTCGGCATCGTCGACGGGCTGGTCGCGAGCTCCGAGGGCCAAGCCGCAGCGATGTGGCGGCTGCGCGAGGAGACCGTTGAGATCGAGCGCGCGCACCCTATGGCGCCCTCGTTCGACGTCTCCGTGCCGGCCGGCGCGCTGGACGCCTATGTGGCGCGCATCGAGGCGGGGCTGAAGAAGCTCGACGCCTCATATGCGCCCTATGTCTACGGTCATCTCGCCGACGGCAATCTGCACATCTCCCTCAATTGCGAAGGGCCGGTTCCACATGAGCGGCATGAGGCGATCGAGGGCGTGCTCTATGAGGGGCTGCGCGAGGCCGGCGGTTCGTTCTCAGCTGAGCATGGGGTGGGGCTGGAGAAACGCGAGGCCTATGAGCGGCATGCTGATCCGGTGAAGCGGGATTTGGCGAAGGCGATCAAAGAGTTGATCGATCCGGGCAATGTGATGAATCCGGGGAAGGGCGTGGGCTGAGTTCGGCGGGGGAGCGCGAGAGGCTAGAGCGAACCTGCCTGTCGCAGCCCCTCTCCGGTCGCTTCGCGATCACCTTTTCGCTGTCGCGGGCCAGAAACACTACTCGCACTGGCGGCGCGGGCCGCCGTCGAAGGGCTGGTAGGTGTTGTCCTGCGGATCGTAGGAGCGGTAGCGGCTGAAGCAATCGTCGATATGGGCGGCCGAGATCTGCCGGCCCTGTGCCCGCACGGCCCCGGCCTCGGGCGAGATCTCTTCCGGCGGGCCGCCATAGGTGGTGACGTAGCCGTCGCCCGACGGGGCGTAGCCTTCCATCTCGGCCTGGTCGTCGCTCGTCTGATCATCGGCCGCGGCGGTTTGCCGATCGGTCCCGACGGCTTGGCCACCCTGGCGTTGCCGATCGTTTGAGCCGGTCGAGGCGGTGCGGTCGCCCATCGGGTCGTAATAGGGTGAGATGCAGGGGCGCAGCTCGCCGCTGTAGGAGCGGTAGCTGTTTTCCGCCGGACGGTAGCTGCGATAGCGGGCCGAGCACCATTGCAGATGAGCCACGGGCAATTGCTGCTCGGCCTGCTGATCGGCCGGAGCCGGCTGGGAAGGCTGGGTCGCGTCAGGCTCGGCCGCGGGAAGGTTCGGCTGAGCGGTCGTGGGCTGCAACTGCTGCGGCTGCGCGGGTGCTGTCGACGCCGCGAGCGTCGCCGTCTGCACTGCGCTGTCGGCCTTGGCCGGCTCGCCCCCTGGGGCGGGCGCGACGGCAGCCTGCTGGGCGGGAATGCGCTGAAGATTCTGCTTTTGCGGATCGACCGGCTGAGCGTCCTTGGTCCAGAGCTCGGAAACGCCGATCGCCGGGGTCGCCTGGCGCACTGGCTTGGCGGCGAGCAGCCAGGTGGCGAAGGCGAGCCCGCTGGCGAACACGGCAAGGGTCAGCACGAAGCCGCCGACAATTCCCAACAAAGCCTTCATGCCGAACTCCTTTAGTCCCCGCTGATAGAATGCGAGGCGCGGAATCCGGTTCCCACAGCAAGAGGGCGATGTTGCGACCCGGCGGTAACAAACGAAGGGCCCCGCGTGCTCCGGGGAGGAGCACGCGGGGCTTCGAGAGGATCGCTAGGTGAACCCAGCTGGGGACTAGGCAGCTAAGGGACTTTACGATGATCCAAACGGATCGATGACAGTGTCGCGCCTTTGGTACGACGCCGCATCGTGCAAACAGAGGAATAAACGCAGGTCGTTCACATGGCACTCCACGCCTCGGACTCGCAGCCGGCGGCGGCCGGTCAGGCCCGGCAGAATGCCCCAACGAGGCGGCCAGGCCGCGCCCGAGCGGCATGCGGGCACTCAGCAGTCCGCCACCACCTCGCTGTAGCTCCTCGCCTTCCCGTCCTGGCCGCGAATGCGCCACGTTTCGCCGTCCCGCCCCTCGATATGGCTCGCCGCCAGCGGCACCTTGCCGCCGCCCTCCGGCAGGTCGATGACGTAGGTCGGGTTGCAGATGCCGGAGAGCCGCCGGCGCAGCTCCGCGACCAGCGCCTGGCCTTGGGCAATCGTCGTGCGGCGGTGCGCCATGCCGCGCGCGAGGTCGCCGTGGTGCAGGTAATAGGGTTTTACGCCGAGACGGTACATCAGCTCGCGGCAGAGCTCCTCCAGCACCTCGACCTTGTCGTTGACGCCTTTGAGGAGAACGCTCTGGTTGAGCAGCACGAAACCTGCCTGGCGCATCGTGCGGCAGGCCGCCTCGGCTTCGGCGATGAGCTCGCGCGGATGGTTGAAGTGGGTCACCACCGTCACCATCAGACGGCCCTGCAGCGCCTCGACCAGGCCGGAGGTTATGCGCGACGGCAGCGCCACGGGCACGCGGGTATGGATGCGCAGAAGCCGCAGATGCGGGATCGCCTCCAGCCGGGCGCGGATCTCGGCCAGCGCCTTGTCCGGCAGCGACAGCGGATCGCCTCCGGTCAGGATCGCCTCGCGGATTTCCGGGTGCCCGGCGATGTAGGCCAGTGCCGGCTCCAGCGCTTTGCTTGTGTAGCCGCGGCCGATCGAGGTCAGCGATTCCTTGCGGAAGCAGAAGCGGCAATAGACCGCGCATTGATAGGTCGGGAACAAAAGCACGCGGTCGGCGTGACGGTGCGTCAGGCGCGGCACCGGGCTGAAGGCATGATCGCCGATCGGGTCGTCGAGCTCGCCTTCGGTGGCGACGAGCTCGCCCGGCGACGGGATCACCTGGGCGCGGATCGGATCGTTGGGGTCGCTCCAGTCGATCAGATCGAGATAGGGTTTGGGCACGCGCACCTTGTGCGCGGTCGCGGCTTCTTGCATGACGGCGCGCTCGGCGGGCGAAAGCGGCAGGGACGCGAGGTCGCGGACATGGCGCACGCCGGCGCGGATGTCGGCTTGCCAGGCGGCGTCGGGGGCGGCCGGCTGTTTGAGACTAGTGGTCATTGCGGTTCTCTGGTTCGCCGTCCCTATCGGCCGGATGGTCGATGTGGTCAACCGCATACCGCGTTACGCCGTGTTGGGAACTTGGAACTCTCACCGCTTGAGCTTCGCAATCGCCTCCGCCGTCACCGGCGTGAAGCAAGCAGCTCGGCGAAATCCTCGGTGTAGACCGTGAGCTTGATGCCCGTGACTGTCTCGTAGAAGTCGACGAGCCGCTTGACGCAAGGCATTCAACTGCCGCAAGGCTAGATATCGGCGTAGATCTCCAGCACATTGCCGTCGGGATCGCGAAAGAACAGCGTGCGGTGACCCCAGGGCCGGTCGGTCGGCCCACTTTCGATCGCTACGCCCTTCTCACGCAACGTCTCGGCGCATTGGTCAACCTGGCTGGGCGTCACCCGGAAGGCGAGCTGCATGGAGAGCGCGCCCGCCGGGGTCGGCAAGTCGTTGAACATCACGCCGCGCTCAGTGAGCGCCAGCAGGCACGAGCCGACCTGGTAGGCGATCCAGCTCTCGCCCAGGCTGGAATGGACGCGAAAGCCCATCACGTCCTCATAGAAACGCCGCATCTCCTTCATGTCGCGGGCGAAGAGGACGGTGTAGTCGATATTCCTGATGTTTTTCAGCGCATTCATTTGCGGAATCCTTTGTCGGGCGCCGCGTTCCGACGCGGCGTGATTGTCGATGCGCTGCCCTCATTATACTGGTAGCAAGGTGGTACAATATGAGCGGCGCTGCTAGTAGCGTCGCCACCCTCTTCGAGGCACGAGCATGCTGGAACAGACCACCGAGATGGACAGGCGTAAGGAACTCGGCCGCTTCCTGCGCGCCATGCGCGAACGCGTCGAGCCGTCACGGCATGGCATCCGCACCGGCACGCGACGGCGCGCAAGCGGGCTGCTGCGCGAGGAAGTCGCGCTGCTCGCAGGGATCAGCGCCACCTGGTATACGTGGCTAGAACAGGGCCGCCAGGCCAATCCTTCCGCGCAGGTGCTCAATGCGCTCGCCGACGTGCTGGACCTCGTGCCTGTGGAACACCAGCACCTGTTCAAGCTCGCAAAGCCGGAATGGCGGCCCGAGGCGATTGCGCCCGAAGGCCCCTCGCCCGATCCGCGCATTGCCGCATTGCTCGCCACGCTCTCGCCCAATCCGGCCTATGCGCTCAACCGCGCCTGGGACTTCATTGCCTGGAACGACGAGGCGGCAAATCTGTTCGGCGGCTTCGATCAGGAGGATCCCGCAAGGCGCAACCTGCTGGCGCGGTTCTTCCTCGATTCCGCCTGGCGCGGGCTGTTCGCCGACTGGGAAGTGGTAGCTCGCTCGGCGATCGCGCAATTCCGCGCCGCGACCGTCGAATACGCGTCTGCTGCCGACATCCGCGCCGTGCTCGACCCACTCAAGGCGCTGAGCCCCGACTTCGCGCGCCAATGGGCCGAGATGCGGGTCGAGGAAGCGCCGATCTGGTCGAAGCGGATGGTCGGTCCGAGCGGCGAAATCATGGTCTATGATTATTTCATGCTGACGCCCGTGGGCGTGGGCAAGGAGATAACGCTGAGCCTTTATCGGAAGCGTGGATAAGGAGCTCCCCGTAAAACGGGGAGAAAGACGCTGCCGCAATCGACCAGCGCCCTCCTTTCATGCAATCTCCTCCGACGGCGATCATGGGGAAATGATCCGCCGCCGAGGGAGGATTGCCATGACCGACACGCCAGCGGCGCTGCCGCGCTATGAGGATGCCGTTGCGCAATTCCGCATCGAGGACGAGATCGCGCGCCTCCACGGCGATCCGGCGACCGGCATCAACGCCTATGTCGAATGCTGCGGCCGCTATACCGGCGAAAACCGGCTGGCGCTGCGCGCGATCTCGGCTGCCGGTGAATTGCGTGAATACTCCTTCGACGATCTGGCCGACATGGCGGGCCGCGTCGGCACCCTGCTCAAAGGTCTCGGCGTCGGTCCCGGCGACGTCGTCGCCGGCATGCTGCCGCGCATTCCCGAATTGGTGGCGCTGATCCTCGGTACGTGGCGGGTCGGCGCTGTGTACCAGCCGCTGTTCACCGCTTTCGGGCCGAAGGCTGTCGAGCATCGCCTGAACTACAGCAAGGCGAAGCTGGTGGTGACCAACCCCGCAAACCGCGCCAAGCTCGACGAGGTGGAGAACCATCCGCGCATCGCCACCATCGTTGGGCCCGGCGACGCCCTTGCAGCAGGCGACGTCGATTTCCGCGCGGCGCTCGCGGCTGCCTCCCTCGATAGCGAGCTGGTCATGCGCAAGGGCACCGACCTGTTCATGATGATGTCGACCTCCGGCACGACCGGGCACCCAAAGGGCGTGCCGGTGCCGCTCAAAGCGCTGCTTGCCTTCGGCGCCTATATGCGTGACGCGATCGGGCTTCGGCCCGACGACATCTTCTGGAACATCGCCGATCCCGGCTGGGCCTATGGGCTCTACTACGCCATCACCGGGCCTTTGCAGCTCGGCATCGCCACCACCTTCCACGAAGGCGCCTTCAACGCGAAATCGACTTACGACATCATCGAGCGTCTGGGCGTCACCAGCCTGGCCGGCTTGCCGACAGCCTATCGCCTGCTAATGGCGGAAGGGCCCGAGGCCGCGGCCCGCGTCAAGGGCATGCTGCGCGTGGTGAGCAGCGCCGGCGAGCCGCTCAATCCGGAGGTGATCCGCTGGTTCGACGCGCATCTTGCAGCGCCGATCCACGATCATTACGGCCAGACCGAGAATGGCATGATGGTCAACAACCATCATGATCTGGCGCATACGGTCCGCGCCGGCTCGGCCGGCGTTGCCATGCCCGGCTACCGCATGGTGGTGCTGGACGAGGCAGGCAACGAACTCGGCCCCAACCAACCCGGCGTGCTGGCGGTCGATATCGCCAACTCGCCGCTGCGCTGGTTCGACGGCTACCACCAGGCGGAAACGCCGGCGATCGCGGGCGGCTACTACCGCACCGGCGATACGGTGGAATATGAGACGGACGGCTCGGTCTCCTTCATCGGGCGGGCCGACGATGTCATCACCTCGTCCGGCTACCGCATCGGACCGTTCGATGTCGAAAGCGCGCTGATCGAGCATCCGGCGGTCAACGAGGCGGCCGTCGTCGGGGTGCCCGATCCGCAGCGCACGGAGATCGTTAAGGCGTTCGTGGTGCTGGCGCCCGCCTTCAAGGGCAGCGAGGCGCTAGCCGAGGAACTCGCCCAGCATGTGAAGAAGCGGCTGTCTGCGCATTCCTATCCGCGCGAGGTCGAGTTCGTCAGCGAACTGCCGAAGACACCGAGCGGCAAGATCCAGCGGTTCTTGCTGAGGAAGGTCGAGGTGGAGAAACGCAAGGCGGAATAAAGATTTGGCTCTCCATGATTTCCGCCACGCAAAAGCCGCCAAGTCGGGCGATGGCTCCCAAGGGCTTTGATCGCTAATTTGGGGTTGCAGCATGCGGTTGGTCTTGACGCTTCTCATTGCGCTGGCGGGCAACGCGGCATATGCGGCCTCGCCCGAAGATGATTATATCGTCGCGCGCGACAAGGCGATCGCCGATATCACCGCGCAGGAAAGCGCCAATACGGCGATCGAAACTATCGATGCCCAGAACGAGAAGGCGCTGGCCGACCTCCAGCAGCGCCTCACCGCCATCCTCGGTCCGCTCTCCGTCAAAGGCTTTCCGGCGACCGGTACCATCAATGTTCAAAGCCTCAACGCTTCCGATATCGGCTACGGCATGCTGGACGGACTGCGATATGCGCAGAGCGACGACGGCCCAAGCATCGTCGCCTCGACGCGCGGGTTGACCGAGCGCTGGCTCAAGTCCAAATCGTCCGAAGCGGAAGCGGATTTCAAGCTGCCCGCCGACATCGGCGCGGCGTTGAAGCTCGACAGTTTTTACACCCAGGCCATCGGCAGCGACGCGGCATTCTCGGGCACGCTCGACTTTTCGCTGAAAAAGCCCGACGGCGCCGATGCGGTGGTCGCGCGGCTCGGTGGCTGGACCCAGGATGTCGGACCGATCTACGATCAGCACGTCGTCGTGGCAGTCGTGAAAGGTGACCGCGTGCTGATTGCCGAGGCACCCGCCTCGCCCGCCGTGCCGAAGATCGCGGCCTGCGATTCAATCTGGGCAGCCGCCGACGCCGCCGCGCAGAAAGCCCAGCAGGCCGACCAGGGTTCGGACCAGGACGATCCGCAGGCCTCCGATCCCGCCAACGCCGCCTGGGAAAAGGGCGACGCCGACTACCGCGCCTGCATGGCCCAGCGCCTGCCCGGCGAACCGTCCTTCCCGGCGCTGCTCAAGCAGGCGCAGGACCTTGCCGACGACATGGCTGGAAAATAGTCCGCCAGGGCAATTCCAGAAAAGCGCAGCGGCTCTCGAAGTGAGCGGTTTCAAACCATGAGAGATAGAGCGGGCCGGCGCTGTCGAAGCCGAGCCGCTCGAAACCCTCAGCCTCCGTTCGCCCGCATGTTGCGCCGAGAAACGCGCCGCGCGACGGGGCGCGCCGCTTCCGCGATGATCCCGTTGGTTTGAGGCGCGGCATCCATGCGCGACCTTGCGTCGGTCACCCGATGCAGGCGCTCGTAAGGCAGCAATTCCCGGATGCGGGCGTTGAGCGCTTCGACTTCGGCGCGCAAATCCTCGCATTCCTGCTTCTGGATATCGAGCTGGATCTGCTCCGACGCCTGCTGCAGCGAAAGCCGTGAGAAATTGGTGCTGACCTCGGACAGGTTCTTCTTGTCGGCTTCGCTCTCGTCCTTGAGAACGGCGAGCCTTTTCTCCGCAATCTGGCGTTCGGTGACGGCGTCGTTCAGCTGCGCCTTTAGCCTGGTGATCTCGTCCGTGGCTTCGCCATTGTCGGTCGAGACCTTGTCCAGACGCGACTGCAGTTCCTGGATCTCGGCACGCAAACCGCGCATTTCCGCGTGGCTGCGTGCCAATTCGGCGGTGCTGTCGCTCTCGGCGATCCGCGCCGCCTCGATTGTTTCGGCAAGCCTGGCCTGCGCTGCTTCGAGCGCTTTCTGCAGCCGGGTTTCTTCCTTTTCGTGGTTGCCGATTTGAGCCATCAGCTCGGCGATGTGGGCGGTTTCACTGGCGTGGGTTGCCGCGAACTCGTCGAACTTATGCCGGGCCTCCGCCTCGCGCTTTTGCGCCTGCTCCAGATCGACCGAAAGGCCGACCTGCTTTTCCCGCAGCAGCTTGTTCTCGGCGCCGCGCCTGTCGACTTCGACGGTCTTGGCCGTCAGGGCTTTAACGATCTCGCCGAACTCCGTCTCGCGCCTGGCGGTCTCATTGCCCATCTCCACCAGCTCCAGGCGCACCGCCGCAAGCGCCGAGCGCAGCTGCTCCCGGTCCTGGACGAGGCTCGCCTCGCGCTGCTGCCACGCTTCGGCCGCACCGTCGCGTTCGCGCTGCCGGCGGGCGGCGTCAAGCAATTGTTCCGACAATGTCTTGTGTTCGGCGGTGAGAGCGAGATTTGCCAGCTCCAGCTCGTTGGAGCGCAACACGTCGCGATGGAAGACGTTGAGGACTTCGCGCGTCATATGATGCGCAGTGGCGATCTCCGCCAGCTTTGCCTCGATCTCCTGCAGATGGCCCTGCCCGTCCCGGAAAAGCCCGGTGACGGCCTCCAGGGCGGCCAGCCGCGTCTGGGTATGCGGTGTCAGCCGCGATGCCGATGCGTCGGACGGCTCTTCGGCCGGCGGATTCTCGTCGCTTGCAACCAGTTCCCGACCGGCGACGGCGTCGTCTTCCGACGGCGGCTGTTCGTCATCTTTGAGAACGTCCTCGAACGCCTCCGCCAGATCCGATTGGAGTTCCTGAAATTCCTTATCGACGTCCTCGGCCCGCTTGATCAGAGACTTGAAATTCATCACGGCACATCCCTTACGCTCGACGACACATCTTTTACGCTCGCCCCCGGGCGTACTTAACGAATTACTAATCTATCGCGTTACCTTCCGTTCGGGAAGCCTGTGCAAAGGAAACCAAAATTAAGGTTATCGCCGGTCCCAATCTGATGCGGATCCGCGCTAGGTGAGCCCCTCTCCCGTTCCTAACATATGTTAGCTTTCTCTCCGGATAGGTGCTGAAAGCATGCGCAGCAGAAGGGAAAGACAGCGAGCTGCTTGTCATCATTCAGATGAGCGATGCGAAGACTTCTGGACGGAAAAAAGAAGCTCCCGCCGTATAAATTTTCTCTTCCTCGGCCGCCCATGATCGATCGAGTGGAGTTGCTTGCGCGAGCATCCGGTTGCCGTGGCTCTATGGGAGTCGACGCGGGAGGCGGATGGGCCGACCTCCCGCGTCGGTGCATCAACTCTTGATGTCGATGCGCTTGACCTGCGACTGCGCCTTCTCGCTCTTCGGCAAGGTGACGGTCAGCACGCCGTTCTTGAAGCGGGCATCCACCTCGTCTTCCTTGACCTCGTAGCCGACCGGGATGCGGCGCTCGAAGCGGCCGTAATAGCGCTCGGAGAACTGCCTATCCTTGTCCTCCGTCTCGGAGCGCTTCTCGCCTCTCAGCGTCAGCACGCCGTCGTCGAGCAGGACCTCGATGTCTTTCTGTTCGAGGCCAGGCACCTCGGCCATCACCTTGATCTCCTTCTCGCCGTTGGAGATCTCGACGCTCGGCCAACCGGCGCCGAGGGCGGAGACACCGCCAAGTGACGGCAACCGGCTGTCGAAGCCGCGGAAAACGTCGTCAAACAGGCGGTTCACCTCGCGATGCAGCGACAGGAACGGATCGCGCTCACCGTCGCGGAATATGCTTGGAAGCTGGTTGCCGTTGCTCCGGCCCCAGGGGATCAGATCACGGACACTCATGGTTTGCTCCTTTCTGTTCATCGGCTCGAAAAGCTCCTACGCGCCGCGCAGTGCCCGGCGCGTAGCGCGGATGCGCTCACAGAAGCCCTCAGGCGGCGTGCTTCTCGCCTTCGATCTTCTTTGTCGTGCCTTTGAGCGTTGCCTTGTCGGCCGCGATCTCGATCCGCCGCGGTTTCATCTCTTCTGGAATTTCGCGCTTCAGATCGATCGTCAGCAGCCCATTGACCAAGCTGGCGCCAACGACCTTGACGTGGTCGGCAAGCTCGAAGCGGCGCTGGAATGCACGGCCGGCGATGCCACGATGCAGGTACTCACCCTTGTCCTCGCCGGCTTTCTGGCCAGAGACCATGAGCATGTTCTGCTCCTGGGTAATGGCCAGTTCGTCCTGCGAGAACCCAGCCACCGCCATATTGATGCGGTAGTCGTCTTCCGAAGTCTTGGCGATGTCGTAGGGTGGCCAATTGTCGACGGTCTCGATCCGGCTCGCCGTCTCGAGCGCGTTCAGCATTCGATCGAAGCCGATGCTCGACCGGAACAGGGGACTGAAGTCAAACGTGGTTCTCATAGCTACATCCTCCATTGAGCAACATAGATACGAGGGGCGCCAAGGAAGCGGCGCCCCTTGACCTTGCCGGTCTCTCTCAAGCACCGGCGTAATCGATCTGGGAATTCAACACGGGCACGTCAAGGCCCCGCTCCGAAGCCGCCTTCAAGGTCGTGAAAGTCAGTCCCTTCGTCTGCATGCAGGCAGGCAAATCATGAGTTGGAGGCGGCCGCACAACCACGACCGCCTCGGGGAGCTGATCTTCAATGGATCGCGATGATCCCGTCGACGGCCCGCCACTCCGACGCCCTGATGAGCCGATGGTGAGCGACACGGACAGAATGCAAGGCGCCAGCCAGCTCGCGCTGCCAAAAGCCCAGAAAGCCCCTCAGCGCCGGGAAATCCGGGGCAAGATCATAGTCCTGCCAGACGTAAAGCTGGAGCAGGCTGGGATGGTCGGGCAGATGATAATGGATCTCGGCAGTGGTCAAGCCATACCCATTCATCTGCAAGCGGAATTCCCTGCTGACCGCCATCGCCTTCGGGCCTTCACGCGCTCAGCCGGTCGACCACCTGCCGGTGGTCGTCATCGGCAGGGCCGCTGGGCGGCGGAGCCAGCGCATCAAGCCGGCGCAGCGCATCCATGATGTCGTCGAAGGAGACCGGCCGCTCGGTGCCCGGCGGCTGGCGCAGCGCCGGCATCGATTCTACGGCGCAAGCATCGGACGCCCAGGACGAAAGGATCGCCCGCTTTTCCCATATATCGAGCGAGCCGTCCTCCAGCACATCCCGCGGGTGCTGAAAATGCCTGGCCGGCGACAGCAGCCGGTCGAGCGAAAGGTCTGATAGTTCGGGAGCTAGGGAAGGAATGATCGGCGAAAGCGTCTGTCGGTCCATTTCTGTCCTCCGTCTCCAAAAACTCCTTGCTTCGGGTTCCAATTTCTCAGCGGTCCCGGCGCTGCCGGGCACCGATAATCTTGTTCAACTCAATCGCGAATTCAAGCCTCTCCGTTATCGGAGCGGGCCAATTTACCGCATGTTTTCAGCGCGCTAGCACTCAACGGTCGAGAGTGCCAAAAAATTTGCGGTACCCCCTTGAAAGTAGATGAAGGCAAAATTAGCTCGACATGCGCGCGATGCCGAAAGGGTCGCGCGAGCCCCGCTCCGGTCCTGCCGGTCCGGAGCGGAGGAACTGCTCGCAATCTGTTTGTCCTGAAGGAGAACGATATGACGTTCCGTCCATTGCATGACCGCGTGCTCGTGCGCCGCATCGAGGCCGAAGAGAAGACGGCCGGCGGTATCATCATCCCCGACACTGCCAAGGAAAAGCCGCAGGAAGGCGAAGTCATCGCCGTCGGCCCGGGGGCCCGCGACGAGAGCGGCAAGCTCGTGCCCCTCGACGTGAAGGTCGGCGACCGCATTTTGTTCGGCAAGTGGTCCGGCACCGAGATCAAGCTCAACGGCGAGGATCTGCTCATCATGAAGGAAAGCGATGTGATGGGCGTGATCGAGCAGGCCGCGACGCTGAAGAAAGCCGCCTGACCGGGGCTTCGATCGAACCGCAACCCAGTCAATGAAAGCTGCCTAAACAAGGAGTGATCCAATGGCTGCCAAGGAAGTCAAATTCCATTCCGACGCCCGCGAGCGCATGCTGCGCGGCGTCAATATCCTCGCCGACGCGGTGAAGGTGACGCTCGGTCCGAAGGGCCGCAACGTCGTCATCGACAAGTCGTTCGGCGCCCCGCGCATCACCAAGGACGGCGTCACCGTCGCCAAGGAGATCGAGCTCGAGGACAAGTTCGAGAACATGGGCGCCCAGATGGTTCGCGAAGTCGCTTCGAAGACCAGCGACCTCGCCGGCGACGGCACCACCACGGCCACCGTGCTTGCCCAGGCGATCGTTCGCGAAGGGGCCAAGGCCGTTGCGTCGGGCATGAACCCGATGGATCTCAAGCGCGGTATCGACAAGGCGGTGGATGCCGTCGTCGCCGAACTCAAGGTCAACGCCCGCAAGATCACCAGCAACGACGAGATCGCCCAGGTCGGCACGATCTCGGCCAATGGCGATGCCGAGATCGGCCGCTTCCTGGCCGAGGCTATGGAAAAAGTCGGCAACGAAGGCGTCATCACCGTCGAGGAGGCCAAGACGGCCGAGACCGAGCTGGAAGTCGTGGAAGGCATGCAGTTCGACCGCGGCTATCTCTCGCCCTATTTCATCACCAACCAGGACAAGATGCGCGTCGAGCTCGAAGAGCCATATGTCCTGATCCATGAGAAGAAGCTGGGCAATCTTCAGGCGTTGCTTCCCGTGCTGGAGGCCGTGGTGCAGTCCGGCAAGCCGCTGCTGATCATCGCCGAGGATGTCGAAGGCGAAGCTCTGGCCACGCTGGTGGTCAACAAGCTGCGCGGCGGGCTTAAGGTCGCCGCCGTCAAGGCTCCGGGTTTCGGTGACCGCCGCAAGGCCATGCTGGAGGACATCGCCATCCTGACCGGCGGCACGGCCATTAGCGAGGATCTCGGCATCAAGCTGGAGAATGTCACGCTGGAGATGCTCGGCCGTGCCAAGAAGGTCGCGATCGAGAAGGAGAACACCACCATCGTCGACGGCGCCGGCAAGAAGGAGGAGATCCAGGGCCGCATCACGCAAATCAAGGCGCAGATCGAGGAGACCACCTCCGACTATGATCGCGAGAAGCTGCAGGAGCGGCTGGCCAAGCTCGCCGGCGGCGTTGCCGTGATCCGCGTCGGCGGCGCAACGGAAGTGGAGGTCAAGGAGAAGAAGGACCGCGTCGACGACGCGCTGCACGCCACGCGCGCGGCGGTCGAGGAAGGTATCCTGCCCGGCGGCGGCGTTGCCCTGCTCAGGGCGGCCAAGGCGCTCGATACAGTCGCCGTCGACAACCCGGACCAGAGATACGGCGTCGATATCGTGCGGCGCGCGATCGAGGCTCCGGCGCGTCAGATCGCCGAGAACAGCGGGTCGGAAGGTTCGATCATCGTCGGCAAGCTGCGCGAGAAGACCGAATTCGCCTATGGCTGGAACGCCCAGACCGGCGAATATGGCGACCTCTACAAACAGGGCGTCATCGATCCCGCCAAGGTCGTGCGCACCGCGCTGCAGGATGCGGCCTCGGTTGCCGGACTGCTCGTCACCACCGAGGCCATGGTGGCCGAGAAGCCGAAGAAGGAGGCCGCTCCGGCCATGCCGGCCGGCGCCGGCATGGACTTCTGAGACGCCGACGGGAGCCCGCTTCTGGCAACGGGAGCGGGCGTTTCGAAACGCACGATGGGAGGCCCTTATGGATATGATGAGCGGCAATGGCTCGGTTCCGGCACCGACGCGCCCGGCAAGCGAATTCCTCGCTTATGAAGCCGAATGTCGAAGCGCATTGAAGCCGTTGCTGGCAGACTTGCTCGACACGGCCGAATCCGCCGGATGGAACCGGCGGACCGTCGCCTCAACGCTGATGTTTCTTGCCGCACAGCACGTGTCGGCCACCGAAACATCCGCGGGCGGCTAGCGAAATCGGGCCCCGCCTTCAAGGCGGGGCCCATGTGACTGCGAACGGACGAGGATTGCCATGATTGCAGGACGATTGCGCGAATGCCTGAGAATCTTGCGATGGGAAGCTGCCGACGTCGCCGAGGAGCTTGGCTGGCCCAGAAACGACGTGACGCGCTGGCTCGAGGGGCGCGCGCCGGTGCCGCTGGCGGTCGCCGCCTGGATCGAGGCCCTCGCCAAGGCACACAAGGCGCTGCCCCCGCCGCGCCTTAACCGGCAGAATTCAGCGACGCACACGCCGGCAGGCCCGGTGGTTGTGCAGGCGTTCAACGGCGTAGGCCAGCCGCGACCGCACGGCGTCGTCCTGCAACCGCCCTACCCGCGCCGACATGTGCTGGCCGGGACGACCGGCCTTCGCCCGGGCGCCATGAGCATCCACTCGAATGAGGGTTCTGACCATGAACCACGACCGCTTTGAAGAGCCTGTCACCATCCTTGTCGGAATGGGTTTGCCGGTCCGGCTCGAGACCATGATGGAAGCCTATGCCCTGCTGCAGGACTGGCCGGCTGCGAGCAGGAGCAGCGCATATGCGATCGCGCTCAACGCCTGCAAAGCTGGCATTGCCGGCGAGATCGACGCGGAAATGGTGCGGACAACCCTTGTTGCCTTCGCCCGCCGCCACGATATCCTGGCGCCGGACATGGTTTCGCTGGCGCCCGCAGCGCTGGCAGGGCGCGCGTCCACAAGCAACAATGGCTGAAGATTTGAAACCGGCGCGTGCTGGCGCGACGGACAAAATAACCGAACCCAGGAATTTTGAATGACGACGGACACCAAGGCCAAGGAAACCAGGACATTCGAGGCGGACGTCTCGCGGCTGCTGCATATGATGGTGCACTCGGTCTATTCGGACCGAGACGTTTTCCTGCGCGAGCTGATCTCCAACGCGGCGGATGCCTGCGAGAGGCTGCGCTTCGAGGCGGTGAGCCGGCCAGAGCTTCTGGGCGACGATGCCAAGCCACGCATCACGATTGCCGCCAATCCGGACAACAAGGAGCTTTCGGTCGAGGACAACGGCATCGGCATGAGCCGCGACGAGATGGCGGAGGCGCTGGGCACGATCGCGCGCTCCGGCACCCGCGCCTTCATGGAGCGCGTCGAAGCCGGCAAGGCGGCGGAAGACACGCAGCTGATCGGCCAGTTCGGCGTCGGGTTTTATTCGGCCTTCATGGTCGCAGACCGTGTCGACGTCATCAGCCGCCAGGCCGGCAGCGACGAGGCCTTCCGCTGGTCGTCCGACGGCAAGGGCACCTACGAGATCGCGCCGGCGCCGCTCGAGGCAGCACCCAAGCGCGGCACGCGCGTGGTGCTGCATCTGATGGAGGACGCCTCGTCCTACACCACGCCCTATCGGCTCGAGGGCTTGGCGAAGTCGCAGTCCGGGCATGTGCCGGTGCCAATCACATTTGTCGAAAAGCCCGGCGCCGAACCGCGCGACATCGCCGACGGCACGGCGCTTTGGGTGCGGCAAAAGAGCGAGATCAAGCCGGAGGAATATACCGACTTCTACCGCAGCATCGCCGGCCAGTATGACGAGCCCGCCTCGACCATCCATTTCCGCGCCGAGGGCCGGCAGGAATACAGCGTGCTCGCCTTCGTGCCGGGATCGCGGCCGTTCGACCTGTTTGACCAGGACCGCAAGGGCCGCATGAAGCTCTATGTGCGGCGCGTCTTCATCACCGACGAAGCCGATCTGCTGCCGCGCTACCTGCGCTTCGTGCGCGGCCTGGTCGATTCCGCCGACCTGCCGCTCAATGTCTCGCGCGAGATGATCCAGGAAAGCCCGTTGCTCGCAGCGATCCGCAAGGGCGTGACCAACCGCGTTCTCGGCGATCTCGCCAAGACGGCCGAAAACGATGCCGAAGCCTACGCCAAAATCTGGGAAAATTTCGGCGTCGTCCTCAAGGAAGGTCTCTATGAGGACTACGAGCGACGCGAGCAACTGCTGAAGCTTGCCCGCTTCCGTTCGACGACCTCAGGCGAAGACAGGCGCAGCCTTGCCGACTATGTCGCAGCGATGAAGGAAGGACAGAAAGCGATCTTCTTCATGGCCGGTGACGATCGCGCCCGGCTCGAAGCCTCGCCGCAGCTCGAAGGTTTTCGCGCACGCGGCATCGAGGTGCTGCTCCTCACCGATCCCGTCGACAGCTTCTGGGTGACGATGGCGCCGGAATTCGACGGCAAGCCGTTCAAGTCGGTGACGCAGGGCGCGGCCGAGCTCGCCGATATTGCGCTGCCCGAAGATGCGACGAAGCCCGACGCGGAGACGTCGTCGGATATCGCCGCCTTCCTGGCTTTCGTGAAAACGACGCTTGGCGAGGAGGTTTCGGACGTGAAGTCCTCCGACCGGCTGACCGAAAGCGCCGTGTGCCTTGTCGCGCCGGAGCATGGCCCGGACCGCCAGTTCGAGCGCCTGCTCAACGCCGCCGGCCGGCTCGACAAGGCGGCCAAGCCAATCCTCGAGATCAACCCGCGCCACGAGCGCGTGGCGGCACTGGCAAAGCTCGGCGACGACGAGAAGGCGTTCAAGGAAGACGCCGCGCATCTGCTTTACGACGAGGCACGTGTGCTAGACGGCGACAAGCCGGCCGACGCCAAGGCGTTCTCGGCGCGGCTTGCGCGGCTGATCGATCGCGGGCTGGCGAGGGGGTAAGCGCCGGCGCTCGCCCGACAGGGGGAATGCGCCGCCGCCGATTGCGTAGGGTCTTGCCCTACCCCCTCAGCCCCGGCGCTTCCTGGCCGGTGCGGGCGACATATTCGGTGTAGCCGCCGCCGTAGGTGTGGACGCCGTCGGGCGTCAGCTCGAGCACGCGGTTCGACAGCGCCGCCAGGAAATGGCGGTCGTGCGAGACGAAGAGCATCGTGCCTTCATATTGCGATAGCGCCCCGATCAGCATCTGCTTGGTGGTTATGTCGAGGTGGTTGGTCGGCTCGTCGAGCACCAGCAGGTTTGGCGGATCGAACAGCATCAGCGCCATCACCAGCCGGGCCTTCTCGCCTCCGGAAAGCACGCGGCACTTCTTTTCGATCTCGTCGCCGGAAAAACCGAAGCAGCCGGCCAAAGCCCTGAGCGGCGCCTGGCCGGCCTGCGGAAACGAGTCCTCCAGCGTCTGGAAAACGGTGCGCTCGCCATCGAGCAGCTCCATGGCGTGCTGGGCGAAATAGCCCATCTTGACGCTCGGGCCGCGCGCGACGGAGCCTTCGTCCGGCACGGAGGCGCCGGCGACCAGCTTCAGAAGCGTCGACTTGCCGGCGCCGTTGACGCCCATCACACACCAGCGCTCGCGGCGGCGGATCTGGAAGTCGAGGCCCGAATAGATATTGCGGCTGCCATAGGCCTTGTGGATACCCTTCAGCGTCGCCACGTCCTCGCCGCAGCGCGGCGCCGGCTGGAATTCGAAAGTCACCGTCTGGCGGCGCTTCGGCGGTTCGACACGGTCGATCTTGTCGAGCTTCTTCACCCGGCTCTGCACCTGGGCCGCATGGGAAGCACGCGCCTTGAAACGCTCGATGAAGGCAATCTCCTTGGCCAGCATCGCCTGCTGGCGCTCGAACTGCGCCTGCAGTTGCTTGTCGGCCAGCGCGCGCTGCTCCTGGTAGAATTCGTAATTGCCGGAATAGGAGGTGAGCGCACCGGCGTCGATCTCGATGATCTTGGTGACGATACGGTTCATGAACTCGCGGTCGTGCGAGGTCATCAGCAGCGCGCCGTCATAATCCTTGAGGAATTTCTCCAGCCAGATCAGGCTTTCGAGGTCGAGATGGTTCGACGGCTCGTCGAGCAGCATGACGTCGGGCCGCATCAACAGGATGCGGGCGAGTGCCACGCGCATCTTCCAGCCGCCGGAGAGTTTTGAGACGTCGCCGTCCATCATCTCCTGGCTGAAGCCGAGGCCGTCCAGCACCTCGCGCGCGCGGCCGTCGAGCGCATAGCCGTCAAGCTCCTCGAAGCGGTGCTGCAACTCGCCGTAGCGCTCGATGATCTGATCCATGTCGTCGGCGCGGTCGGGATCGCCCATGGCGTGCTCAAGCTCGCGCATCTCGGCAGCAACCGCGCTAACCGGTCCGGCGCCCTCCATGACCTCGGCGACGGCGCTCAAGCCGCCCATATCGCCGACATCCTGGCTGAAATAGCCGATGGTGACGCCGCGATCGACCGAGACCTGACCTTCATCGGGCTGCTCCTGGCCAATGATCATGCGGAACAGGGTCGTCTTGCCGGCGCCGTTCGGGCCGACAAGCCCGATCTTCTCGCCCTTCTGCAAGGCGGCGGAAGCTTCGATGAAGACGATCTGTCGGCCGTTCTGCTTGCCGATATTTTCGAGACGGATCATGGGACAGTCCGGGAAACTTCGCTGACGTGGCGGGGATTTGCCCGGGGCATTACGCGAATGCGGGCACGAGGGGAAGAGGCAGAAGCGCCGCATGCCGCGCTCGGCCTATTCCCTTTGAGGCAGAACCAGCCGAGGTAAAATTGATTCGCGTCGCCGACAGATCGAGCGCTTAGTGCTGGAGCCAACCACTTGATGGGCTCTGGCAAGGGAGGTCAACCATGGCCATGTACCTGACGCGCTTCAGCTACACGCCCGAGACATGGGCGCGAATGATCGAAAACCCCGAAGATCGCCGCAAGGCAGCCAGCTCATACATAGAATCGGTGGGCGGAAAGCTGCACGGGTTCTGGTACGCGTTCGGCGAGCACGACGGCTGGAACCTGTGGGAGGCGCCGGACAATGTTTCGATGGCGTCCGTCGTGCTCGCCATCGGTGCCGGAGGGGCGCTCAGCTCCTGCGAGACCACCGTCCTCCTCAGCGTCGAGGAGACGGTGGACGCGCTGGGCAGGGCGAAATCGATCCGTTATCGGCGGCCGGGAGCGTAAAAAAACGCCGCCTCGGGGAGTGTCACCTCGCGTCATGGAAGATGATGCCGAGCGTATGTCGCCTGCCCGAGCGCAGGCGGCTAACGCCATGGCGTAGGTTGACGCGATAGTAACCTCGCGTGCCCTCCACCGGCCGGTTGTGCACGGCGAAGATTACCGCATCGCCGCGCTTGAGCGGCACCACATCGGCGCGGCTTTGCATGCGCGGGCGCTGCTCGGTGAGCACGAATTCGCCGCCGGTGAAATCCTCGCCGGGCTCGGACAGCAAGATCGCCACCTGCAACGGAAAGGCAAGCTCGCCGTAGAGATCCTGGTGCAGGCAGTTGAAATCGCCGGGGCCGTATTGCAGCAGAAGCGGCGTCGGCTTTACCTGCCCCTCGTCGTGGCAGCGTTTCAGGAAGGCGGCGTGCTCGGCCGGATAGCGCTGGGCAACGCCCATCTTCTCGTTCCAGTCATTGGCAACGGTGGCGAGGCGCCGATAGAGCGCGGTGCGCAGGCCCTCGATCAGGTCCGGCAGCGGATATTTGAAATACCGATATTCGCCCTTGCCGAAGCCGTGGCGCGCCATCACGACATGGCTGCGGAAATGCTCTTCATGCGGGTAGAGCGCGGCGATATCGGCGCATTCTTCCGCCGACAGCATGCCGGGCATGACGGCACAGCCATGGGCGTTGAGTTCAGAGACCAGCGCGCGCCAATCTTGTGCTGCGACGCGGGATTCGGCGGAGCGGCTGGCGCGTTTGGTGTTGAGAGAATGGATGGTCATGGGTTGGCTCCTTCGCTTGGTGTCAAAGTGGGGCGAAGGATGAGCATCGGCCACCCGATTCCTGCGGGGGGGGCGCCGGCTTTCCCTTCTCCCCTTGCGGGAGAAGGTGGCCTCGCGCAGCGAGGTCGGATGAGGGGTGCTGGAAGGAATGAGGCGGCGGCGATTTCAATCTTATCGCCAAGCTGGAACACCCCTCATCCGTCTCGGCGCTAACGCGCCGATCCACCTTCTCCCACAGGGGGAGAAGGAGAAGTCGCGCCTCACTGCCTCCGATACCGCTCCAGCTCCGGATCGAGATCCACCTTCACCGCATTGGTGAATACACAGGTCGCCACCATGATGCCGGCGAAGGCGGTGAGGTTGACGAGCAGCGTCTCGTCGTAGCGCGCCTTGAGTGCGGCCCAGGTTTCTGCCGGGATGGCATTGGCATCGGCGGCGATTGCCATGCCGAAGGAGATCAGCAGCGTCTCGTCGGTGGTCGGTTCGATCGCTTCGGGGTCGAGCCCGTTCTCGATCAATGCGCGGCGAAAGAAGGTCACGGGAATCTCGGCGCGCATGGTCTCGGCTATCGCTTTCGACAACAGCCAGATGGCGCGGTCGTCGAGTGTGGGCTTGAGAAGGTCGCGCAGCGTGAACCATTCGGCGTAGATGCGGTGGGCGGCCGGCGAGTGGAGCAGGATGCGCTTCATGTTGGTCATGCGGCCGCGCAGCGCGAGCTCGCGGTCGTGCTCGGCGCGGATGTCGTCCGAGGCGGTCGCGTAGTCGATCGACGAAAGATACGCCATTGCGCTCACCCCAGCGTGGAACGAAGCGCGGGCGCGCCGCGCAGCGTGTTGGAGACGGTGCAGATGTTTTCCGCGTCCGCCAGGATCCGTTCTTTCATTGCGGCATCAAGGTCGCCGGTGATCTCCAGTTTGACGATGAATGCCTCGACCCGCGAGGGCTCGTCCTTCGCCTTCTCGCCGCTGACATCCGCCCTCACCTCGCCGAGCCGGTCGGCGACGCCGAGGCGGGTGGCGGCGATGCGGGCGCTGAGCACCATGCAGGCGGCTAAAGAAGCATGGAGCAGGTCGAGCGGGCTGAAGCCGGGCGCGCTGACCTGCGTGACCACATCGACCGTGCCGCCGGTCGGCGTCGTGACCGCCGGCAGGCCGCCCGGCGGCAGGACGGCAAGCGCGCCGGCATTGCGGGTCCTGATTTTCAAGTCTGCCATCGTGTCGCCTCCAGTTTGGAGGCCATTGATAGCGGACGGGAATTCACTGAGGCAATCGCCGAGGCAGGCCTTGGGCGATTGGCGTTTCCTCGCCTCCATGAAATGGGGGAGAGGTGGCTCGGCGAAGCCGAGACGGAGAGGGGGAGCGCCCTGCGAAGCCCCCTCGCCGTCCACTTTGCGGACACCTCTCCCCCGGCTCTGGCGGGGGCGAGGAAACCCGGTTTCTGAGAGGCTACTTCGTCAGATCGAGCGCCGCCGTCAGATCGCCCATCGGCGGCTGGTCGTTGTTGCGCAGCGCCTTGTCGCGGGCGACGATGCCGGGCAGCACAGGCAGGTCGTAGCGGGCGGTGATGAAACGCAGGATCGAGGTCGTGTCGTACTGCGTGTGATCGACCATCCCCATCTTCGCATAGGGCGAGATGATGAAGGCCGGGATGCGGTTGCCCGGGCCCCAGCGATCGGCCTTGGGCGGCGCGACATGATCCCAGAAGCCGCCATTCTCGTCATAGGTGACGACCACCAGCATATGCGCCCATTGCGGGCTCTTCTCCAGATGCGCGACGAGGTCGGCCAGGTGCTGGTCGCCGGAGGTCACGTCGGCATAGCCGGCATGCTCGTTGAGGTTGCCCTGCGGCTTGTAGAAAGAGACCGCCGGCAGCTTGCCGTCATCGATCGCCTTGATGAACTCAGTGCCGCCGAGCCCGCCGTCTTTGAGGTGCTCGGCCCGCGCGGCCGTGCCCGGCGCATAAGCCGCGAAATAGTTGAAGGGCTGGTGGTGGAACTGGAAGTTCGGCACGGGCGTCGCGTTCTTGCCGTCGAGCGCCGCCTGCCAGGCGCCCGAATACCACGCCCAGGAAATGCCCTTGAGCGACAGCAGATCGCCGATGGTGATCTCGTGCTGCGGCGGCAGCGTGGTCGGCTGCGCCGGATCGGCCAGCGCCTTGTCGCCACCCTCGGCCGGCTTGTTGGCGCTTGGCTGGTAAGGCGGCTGCATGGTGTTGACGGCGTAGAAGTCGGGCGTGATGGCGCCGTCATTGGTGAATTTCGGCACGCCGCCCAGCGCCGAGGGCGGCGAATTGTCGGCCGGTTTCAGCGTCACGCCATCCGGCTCGACGACGGCAATCTGGGCCTTCACCGGGCTGGTGTCGGCATTTGGATAGTAAGGCACGCAGGCGCAGGCCAGCATGAAATGGTTGAGGAAGGAGCCGCCGAAGGCGCCCTGGAAGAAATTGTCCGCCAGCACGTATTTTTTGGCGATCGCCCACATCGGCAGGATCGAGCCGTCATAATGGCCCATCACCAGCGCGCCGGAATCGGCCCAGGCAACGAACTTGTCGTTCCGGCCGCCGTCGATCTGCATCTGCTCCTGATAGAAACGATGCCACAGATCATGGGTGATGACGCCGGTATTCTCGTTGAAGCCCTTGGGATCGTCGATGGCGAATGTCGCGTTGGGCAGATGCGCGCTCTGCGCCTCCGTCACCGCCGGCGTGACGCCCTTGCCGGTCAGTCCGCCCCAGGCCGGCGGCAGTTCGGAAAGCGGCTTGCCGTCGCGGTCGAGCTGGCGCGCCTGTTCAGGCGAAACGTTGGCCAAGCCGTTGGCGCCGGGGAAGCCGCCATAGAGATTATCGAAGCTGCGGTTCTCGGCGTAGATGACGACGACGGTGTCGATCTTGTCGTAACCGGCAGGCGCCGCTTGGGCAGCGGCAGAGAGCGATGCCAGCGCCGTGAAGGCGAGGCAAAGGGAGAGAAAGGACCGGATCATTGGGAAATGCCTCGTGGCTTGCGAATGGCTGGAGGACGGCAATGCAGGAACGCAGCTGCATCAATGCCCAGCTACTTCGACGCCTTGTCACCTTTGTGACAGTTCGGCCCCGGCCGAACACGGTTTCGTGAGCGGGAAGACCGGTCATCAATCCGTTGCACTCGATCCTTACGCCGCCAAAGAAACCGGGCGGAGACATCAGGGATATCGCCGAAGACGATGGGACATCGGAAAAATCACGCGATCACCATTGCAGCGGCCACGATAGTCGCCTCCACCACGCCCGCCAACACCGAGGAGCCATCCGGTGTCCATCCCGGCCCGATGACGCGGCAGGAAGCCTTCGCCCGCGCCGAGGCGCTGACGGCGCTGGGGCGACAGATGTTCTTTGATCCGTCGCTCTCGGCCTCGGGCAAGCAGGCCTGCTCGTCCTGCCATGATCCCGACCACGCTTTCGGGCCGGCCTCGGCGGCACCGGTCGAAATGGGCGGAGCCAATCTTGACCAGCCCGGCGTTCGCGCCGTGCCGTCACTGCGCTACCTGCAGGCGGCGCCCGCCTTCACGGAGCACTTCTACGACTCCGAGGACGAAGGCGACGAAAGCGTCGACAATGGCCCGACCGGGGGCCTGACCTGGGACGGCCGCGCCGACCACGGCAAGGACCAGGCAAGGATCCCGCTGCTGTCGTCCTTCGAGATGGGCAACAAGGACGCGGCCCAGGTGGTCGCCAGCCTGCGCAACGCGCCTTATGCCGACGCCTTCAAGGCGGCCTTCGGCGCCGATGTCTTCGACCATCCGCAAGACGCCTTCGACGCCGCGGTGGAAGCGCTCGGCACCTTCGAGCAGAGCAGCGCCGATTTCTATCCCTATTCCAGCCGCTACGACGCCTTCCTTGCCGGCAAGGCGCAACTTTCCGCGCAGGAATTGCGCGGCCGCACGCTGTTCGAGGACGCAGCGAAGGGCAATTGCGCGAGCTGTCATCTCAGCGAACCGGCCAATGACGGCGAGCCGCCGCAATTCACCGATTACGGCCTGATCGCGATTGCCGTGCCGCGCAACCCGGCGATCCCCGCCAATGGCGATCCCGATTATGTCGACCTCGGCCTGTGCGGTCCGCTGCGCACCGATCTCAAGGACCGCGTCGAATATTGCGGCCTGTTCAAGACGCCGACGCTGCGCAACGTTGCCTTGCGGAAAAGCTTCTTCCACAACGGCTATTTCCACACGCTGCGCGACGCGGTCGCCTTCTACGCCAGCCGCGATACGGATCCCGGGCGCTGGTATCCGAAGAAGGCGGACGGAACGGTCGACAAATTCGACGATCTGCCAAAGGCTTACTGGGGAAACCTCAACACAGACCCGCCTTTCAACGGCAAAAAGCCCGGCGACAAGCCGGCGCTGACCGATGCCGAGATCGACGACATCGTCGCCTTCCTCGGCACGCTGACCGACGCCGACCAGGCGGGGCAGTAGGGCAAGCAGCCAAGGAGATTGATGGCTTGCAGCCGCAGCGGTGCTATCCACCGTAAATGTGTGCCAATGTGAACCACGTCATAGGAACGCCAAGTCGCGCCTGCTATATTGCCCATCTCTTCACAGATGGAGTCTCCGATGAGGTTCGTCCCGGTGCAGGAGCCGCCTGGCAGCAGCTGGACGGTGTTCGATGCGGCCAATGGCGCGCCGGCCGAATATGCCGGCCGGGTGCTTATCGGCCTGACATCGTGCGAAGCCCGCTGGTTTGCCGCCGTGGGCAACGGCCGCGCCGCTTGGCAGCGGTCCATCACCCCAGGCGTGCAGCTGCGGCTGGTCAGCGGGGGCGGTTGCCTACCCATCCGGGAAAGGCATGGCCAGACAGGTAGTTAGGAAGCCGCGCTGCCAGATTGATTCAGGCAGAGCGATCTCCCATCGATTGCCTTCTCACCTCGCCGGCGCGTAGCGGCTCACCACCATGCCGCTGGCATAGGGCCTGGAGCCGAGGAGCCTCAGCCTGCCAAAGCCGCCCTTGTCGAAGATGCGGCGGCCGCTGCCCAGAACGGCCGGATTGATGAAGAGCTGGAACTCGTCGACAAGGCCGGCGGCGATCAGCGCCGAGGCGAAGCCGGCGCCGCCGAACACGGCGATGTCGCCGCCCTCGCCTTGCTTCACCGCGTTGACCTCACGCGGCAAGTCGCCGCTTACGACGCGCGTTCGTTCCCAGCGCGAGGTCCCGAGCTTATCGCTCGCCACCACCTTTTCGGCCTCGACGATGCGCTGGGCGAAGGCAAAGAAGCGGTCCTTCGGATATTTCCTCGCCGCGTTGCCCCAATGGGTCAGATAGCCTTCCTCAGCCATCTTGCGGCTCAACAGGATGGTATCGATGGTCGTGAAAACGGCGTTGAAGTCCCGTTTAAGCTCCTCGTCCCAGGCGCTGTCGTCGCCCCACTCCCAGAGTTGCCAGCGACGGTCCTCGTCGGCGCCGACAAAACCGTCGACCGATATCTGCATCTGCAGGATGAGCTTTCTCATGTCCGGTCTCCCTGGTCAGGAATTGCTGCCTGTGACGACTCGGGCCGCGGCGGGCGAACGGGCGAAAGCCTGCGCCCAGGCTTCGAAGCTGGTCGGGGTGGCATTTTCGGCTGAGGGTGCTTCCAGCGCCCAGCGCTCGCCTCTGTTGAAGCTTGCCGCCGTCTCGCCCAGCGCATCGGCAAAACTCGCCGATATGCCATTGGCGACCATACCGGCCCGCGCATCGGCGAACGGCGCTTCATGGTAGGCGACCTCCTTGCCGATCGCCCTGCCCAGGGTCGCGGTAGCCTGTTCGAGCGTGTAGGAGCCGCCGCCGTGCAATTCGACAACGCGCTGGATCGGAAAGTGTTCGGCACTCAATAGAGCGGCGGCGCGTTCGCCAACGTCCTTGGCGGCAATCAGCGGCATCGGCAGGTCGCCGCGGAATGGCGAGGCGAAGACGCCGGACGCCGCCTGCTCGACGAAGCCCATGCCCTTGACGAAATTCTCCATGAAGAAGGAGGCGCGCAGATAAACGAGTTCCTCCAGGCCCAGCACTGCGAGCCGCTCTTCCATCAGCGCAGCGCCAAGCGAAGTGCCCATCCTGAGATGGGCATTGAGGCCGCTGAGCAGCACGATCCGGCGCAGGCCCGCCTTGGCGATCGAGGCTGCCAGCCGTGCGCCGACCTCGTCCTCAAAACGATGCAGATCGGGCGCGGTGACATCGAAGGGGATCATCACGTAAGCGCTGTCGGCACCCGAGAAGGCGGCGTCGAGCGCCGCCTGATCGTCGAGTGCGACGCCGAGGCTCCGGGCGATGCCGCGCACCTTATGCCCTGCCCCGGTCAGTCTGGCCGAGACCTCGGCGCCCACTTCGCCGGTTGCGCCGACGACCACCACCGTACGCTTGACTTGCCGGTTCATATCGATCTCCTCTCTCAAATGATTTACTTCTGGAACCATTTGACGCAAGGCAAGAACGATGTCAATAGTAAAGTGATTTAAAAATGGAACCATACTGATGTCGACCAAGGAACGATCCGGCTGCCCGATCAGCCTCTCGCTCGAACTACTCGGCGACCGCTGGACGCTGCTCATCATTCGCGACCTGGCCTTCGCCGGGAAAAGGCACTTTCGCGAGTTCCTGCAATCCGACGAAGGCATCTCGTCGCGCACGCTGGCCGAGCGGCTGCAGACGCTGGTCGACGAAGGCATTCTCACCCGCAGCGACGACCCGAGCCACGGTCTGAAGGCGATCTACCGGCTGACCGAGGCCGGCATCGACCTTTTGCCGGTTCTGGCAACGCTCGGCGCCTGGGGCAGCAAATACCGCAAGGCCGACGATAAGTTGGCCCGGGTCGCCAACGATCTGGCGGCCGGCGGTCCGCCGGCGCTTGAACGGATGAAAGAGAGGCTCAGAGCCGAGCACCAGGGATAGGTCTGTTCCGACCTCGGCGATTGGCGCGGCCCGGCTACTCCTCGCCCGTCAGCGAGCCCGCCCGTGTGGGAGCGGTCGGACCGGCTCTTCGGCCGGCGGCTCGCCCGGCAGCCCCAGTCGCAGCCGCTCCTCCTCGGCGAAGATCTCGGCCTGCGCGTGAATGTCGAACACTTGCTGCTTCAGCCTGCCGCCGTCGACGACGCGCACGATCCATTGGCCGTTAACGGTTTTTACGCGGACACTGTCTGGCTCGCTTGTTACCATATACAGCTCCTGCTCTTCATTCGAAGAACTGCCTATCTTCGACCCGCAATACAATCTAGCGCGTCTGGAATTGCCGAAAAGCGTGGCTTATTGTTCTTTAGTGCAAGAGCACCCGCCGTTATTCGGCATATTTGCGAGTTTCACGAATAAAAGCGAGCGTGGCGGCGAAGACATGCCATTGCGCCTAGGTGCAGCCGAGTTCGACTTCGACATGGCGTTCGGTCTGCGAGACGATGCAGCAACGGAATTCGAAGGCGTCCGAGCGGTACTGCAGATTTAGGCAGTGCGGCAGTTGGCCGTGGACCAGCGCGGAAGAATTCGCCGGATGGCGGCGGCCCGGCAGCCTTTGGGGGGGTGATACTGGGTTCGGCGGCCGGGCCTGACCGGAGTTTGCGAGGCCGCCGGCTCCCACCAGCATGCGCTTGGGCCCGGCCAAGGACAAGAACGACCTAGGCCCTAGGACCAAAGCTGCAAGGAGGATGGTCGAGACGACAATTGTACTTGGGCCGGCTGGAAATAGCGTGCCGGACGCCGGCCGTCAAAAGCCGAAGAAATGCCGGCCGATGAGATAGCCAAGCGCCGCGACGACCAGCGGAAACAATGCCGGCGCGGCCTTGCCGAACAGCGAGGGGTTCATCTCCTTGGCAGGAGCGCTGGGTTTGGCATTGCCGAGGTTCTTGGTCATGGGCTCATTACCGGTTAGGGCTGGGGTAATTCCGGACGGAAAACCGTGACACACTTTTTCCTGGAATTGGCTCCGGCTGCCGGCTGAGCCATTAAATTAGAGACGCTTATTAAATTTCCGGCAAGCCCAAAACTACAATTCGCGGCAATTTATTCCGATTGCTGGGTACGCTCGGCAAGCGCGAAGGCCTGAAGGTTGCGCGACTTGCCGGGATCCTGGTCGGCGTTGGCGATAATGGCGTGGAAGGCCGCGCGGGCAATATCCCTCTTCTTGGCGTCGGGATGCAGTTTTCGCACCGCCTTGAGCAGGTCTTTCGGTTTCATATCGGGTGTGACGACGCGCATCAGCGTATCGCCTATGGCCTGCAATTCGCTGGCATCCATAATGATGAACCCTGCTTTAGCGCATCCAGCCTAGCATATAGCGGTGAGAGCGCGTCATTTTTGTGATGCCCCTGGCGGACTCGGAGCCGCCTCTCTCAGTATCGCGAGGCGGCGCCAAGCCGCCGGCAGACGCTACGGCGGCCTGGAGGGGATTGTTCACAATGCGTCCATGTCGCCGCGGTCATCGCCCGGCTGGCCCTTGGCCCCGCCGGCGCCGCCTTGATGGAGGCGGCGCTCCGCAATGTCTCGCAAGCACTGACCTTGGGCGCACAACTCAGCGGCAAGACGAGGTTGGTCCCTGGTTCGGTTAAGGCGCGCCTCGCGCATCGTCTTCCGCGCGAATTTTCCCAAGCCTCGGCTGGACTGGCGTGGCAACCGATCGTCCGGCCGGATGCCATCCTGCTAGGCAGGTATCAAGACTGCGATGCGATGCACGCCCACCTCCTTGCTTGTATTCGTCGCCTCGTCGGTCTTGCCCTTGGAACAGGTGTACATGTCGCCTTCCTTGAGCTTGAATTCCTTGTCCTTTTTCTTGATCGTGAAAGCGCCCGACGTAATCGTGCATACCATGTCGTTGTCCATCACCATTGCGGGCGCGTGCGCTCCGGGCTGGAAGACAACGTCGACAATTGAAATGCTCTTGTAGGCGGGAATGTCGGAATTGCCGGTGCCTACCTCAACCACTCTGATGCCGGGCGCTATCTCCTTGCCATCCTTCGGACCGTATTTCTTGGTCTTTGCGGATGCCATCAGGGTGAAAAAGGGCGTGACCGCGGCGGCCGTCATGCTGAGAGCAATTGCAGACCTGCGATTCATGGTTTTCATCGCATCCTCCCAATATGTTGGCTACGCACGAAAGTGCGTAATCGTTATATATTAGCACAGACGCAAGTATGATGCTGGGAATTCGGAAGCGCAGGCCCGCACCGTATTGGTTAGGAACATTCCGCTAAAAGCCGCGTCCTGACGTGGTTCGGCCAGTCCGTTGGTCGGCGCGGCGTTGGGAACCCCGGCATTGTCGCCGAGTTTAGAGTCCGAGGCGAATTGCCATGGAAGACAGACCGCCAGCCGAAAACCCGAGAAGGACCCTCGTCACGGTGCTGGCAATCTGCGTTCTCATCATCGTCCTGTTTTTTATCGGCTTCAAATTTTCGGGACCTGACCAGGGCGCTCTGATCGTGCCCGGGGCAGTACAGCAAGGCAGCAAGTGAATGACTGGCGAGCACCAAGGCCCGACCAAGCTGGGGCGAGCGCCCAGCAATCCTCGACGATTTCGCGCGGCTCCGGGGCCAGTGAGATCGGGTTGACTGTCCTGGGCCGCACCGAGGCGCCCCGCGTGCGGCAAGGGTGACTTCTTTTGGGGCAAGCCGACTACCGCCGAACCCCTCGCCGCCTGGCCACAGGTCTTGCAACTGAACGCGTCCGGCCTCATTCGACTTTCCGCCGGAACTTCGAATGGCAGCTCGTGCAGTCCTGCAGAATGAGGTGCAGGAGATGCTCCACCGGCATTTTTGCCGGATCTGCCTCGGCGAGGCCCGGGCGCTTGCCAAGCAGGCTGCCGCCGTCTACGGGCGGTCCCGTCATTCGCATGTCGGCAGTAATCTCGGCGGGCGCGTTCCCGGCCTTGGCGGCGAGCGCATTGGCAAGCCGGCCGATATGGCGGGCGAGCGCCTCGAACTCCGGCCGGGCCTGGTCGATCTCCGGTTTGGCGGCCGACGGCGCGCCAACTGTGCCCCGCGGGAATTCTGCAATCAGAGCACCGCCGGTGCGGGCGCTGAGTGTGCCCGCCGCTGCCTTGAAGGCCGCCCGTCCATAGGCGCGCTTGCCGTCGAACATCTCGGCGATCGCCTTGGCTGCGGCCGCCATCTCCTTCATCGCGGTCTGGCGCGTCGTAACGATCGCGTTGTCCGGGTCCCGAGCCAGCGACGGTGCGGCTACCGGCAACACGGCGAGGGCCAGCATTGCCGCCGCGCAAACGATGCCAGACTTCATGCCTGCACGTCGATGACGCCCATCATACCCAGCTGCTCATGCTCGAGGATGTGGCAGTGATACATGCGCGTCCCTGGCCGCTCCTGGCGCGTGACGAGCCGCACCGTCTCCCCGCGCGCCACGTTGACCGTGTCCTTCCACGCCAGATAGGGCGGCTTCGAGACCTTGCCGTCGCGCTCGCGCTCGATGAGCTGGAACTGTGTGCCGTGGAGATGGAAAGGATGGTCCATGTCGGCCTGGTTGACGATCTCCCAGAGCTCGGTGTCACCGGCCTTGGCGACGATATCGATGCGCCCCATGTCGAACGCCATGCCGTTGATCAGAAAACCCATCTCCATACCGGTGGGCTTCATCGCCATGGTCTCGGTGAAGACGAGACGGCGGCTAACCGTCGGCTGGCCAAATCGCGCGATCGGCCGCAGCCGCTCGGGCAGCGGCGGCATCGGCTCGGCCTGCGTGTCCGAGACGTCGGCTGTCAGCAGGGCGAGCCCCTTGTCCTCCGGCCGGCCCGGCCCCATCCAGCCGCGGTCGTAGTCGAGCGTGGTGAGGGTTGCTGTCCCCTTGTCGAAAGCGACGACCAGCTCGACGCGCTCGGCCGGGCTGAGCAGGATCTCGTCGGCCGCCACCGGCGCCTCAATCAGGCCGCCGTCGCTGCCGATCAGCGTCATTGCCGCGTTGACGAAAGCAAGCCTCAGGAAGCGCGCATTGGTGGCATTGTAGAGCCGCAAGCGCCGTTTCGTGCCCATTGCCACGGCGAGCCGCGGGTTCTTCTGGCCGTTGACCAGCACGTGATCGCCGACGCGGCCATTCATCATGTCGGTCATGGTGTTTTCGGGCATTGAACCGTCGGCGGCGAGGCGAAGGTCGGTTAGGAAGAGCGTGGTGTCTCCATAGGCGGCCGGAATCGGATCGGCCTTGGCCTTGACGACGAACGCACCGGCAAGGCCGCGATAAACCTGCTCGGCCGTCCGACCATGCGGATGCGGATGATACCAATAGGAGCCGGCCGAGCCTTCAGGCAGGTCGAAGGCGTAGACACGGTCGGCGCCCGCCGCCACCGGGTCCATCGGATTGCCATCTTGGTCCGCCGGCACCGGCATGCCATGCCAGTGGATGGTGCTTGGCTCGCCCTCGATCCGGTTCGCGAAGGTGATCTCGACGCGATCGCCCTCCTGGGTCTCGATCAGCGGTCCTGGGCTGATCCCGTTATAAGCAAGAATCGGCGTGTCCCGGTCGGCGGCAAAGCGCGCCGTGGCCGACTCTGCTGTCAGCCTCGCCTTGAACAGACCGGGCCCGGCCGCTTCATTCGCCAGCAGCGGCAATTCGCGCAAGGGCTGGTTCTGGGGCAGCGCCACGGGGCCTTGACCCATCGCGCCCATGTCATGGCCGGCATGGTCCATACCGCGCATGTTCGACATGCCGTCCGTCTTCATCTGCGCCAGCGCGCGCGGGCTCGCCAGAACCGTCGCCAGGCTTGCCGCCAGAAAACCGCGTCGATGCATTTTTCGCTCCTCGATCTCGATTGAGAGCCCGCCGCAGGCCTCGCGCCGACGCTAAGGGTTCCAGTTGCTGGAAGGTCAAGCTCGATCGAGGCTGGAGCCGGAAATTCCGCAAGATGGATCGTAGTGGCCCCGGCCGCGTTCATCCGCGGGGATGCAACCAGCCGTTTCATCGAGCAGAGGCCACATCATGCTCATCCAACCGATCGATTATTTCCTCGTTGCCTGGTTCGTGCTCGCGGCCGCTTCGACGCTCTATGTCGGGTTCGACCAATACCGCAACAATCCCGAGCCGGTGGTGATGAAATGGGGCTTCATCCTGGTGACGCTCTATATGGGCCCGCTCGGCCTGCTGCTTTATGTGCTGGCCGACAAGGAACCGCGCCTCGGCGAGCATGAGGCCTTCACAAAGCCTCTTTGGAAGCAGGGCATCGGCTCGACCATTCACTGTGTCGCCGGCGACGCCACCGGGATCATCCTTGCCGCGGTCGTCACCGCCACGCTCGGCCTGCCGATGTGGCTCGACCTCATCGTCGAATATCTCGCCGGCTTCGCCTTCGGCCTGTTCATCTTCCAATCGCTGTTCATGAAATCGATGATGGGCGGCAGCTATTGGGAAAATGTGAAGAAGAGCTTCCTGCCCGAGTTCATCTCTATGAACTTCATGATGGCCGGCATGGCGCCGGTCATGAGCTTTCTGATGATGGGCCGCGACATGCGCGCCATGGAGCCCACCGAACTTCTGTTCTGGGGCGTGATGTCGCTGGGCGTCATCGCCGGCTTCACGCTGGCCTATCCCGCCAATGTCTGGCTGGTCGCGCGCGGCCTCAAGCACGGGCTGATGACCGAGCGCCCGCAACCGGCCGAAGCGAGCGGGCACGGCCATGCCCGGCAGGGCCACGAACCGGCGGGCGAACAGCGCGCCGCCGGCCATCACATGCGCTCCGACGCGACCACACCGCAAATCGCGGCGCTCGGTACGGTGTCTGCGCTCGCCCTGGCGATCGGCATGGCGGCGCCTGCGAACTGGCTGAACCTCAGGCTCTCGGCCCGCGACGTCGGCGGAGTGATCATGCCTCAGGGCATGATCATGGACCGTGACACGCCGGCCGATACCATGCGCGACATGGCGGCGGCCGATCCTCGGCTGGTGAGCGCGTCTTACGGTCTGGCTGCGAAGGGCGACCAAGACCTGCCGTTCCGCATGGAAAACGGCGTGAAGGTGTTCGAGCTGAGGCCGTCGGTGATCCGCTGGCACATCCTGCCGGACGTGACGGTCGACGCCTATGCCTATAACGGCCAGATTCCAGGCCCACGCATCCATATCCGTCAGGGCGACCGGGTGCGCATCAACGTCACCAACGCCTTGCCGGAGGAAACAACGGTGCACTGGCATGGCCTGGTCCTGCCCAATCAGATGGACGGGCCGGCCGAGATCACCCAAGCGCCGATCGAGCCCGGGCAGACCTATTCCTACGAGTTCACCGCCACCCAGCACGGCACTTACTTCTATCATCCGCACGCCAAGCCCGACCGCACCCAGGCGCTCGGCCTCTATGGCGCGCTGATCATCGATCCCGCCAATCCCGCCGACGAGGTCGCCGCCGACCACGACTATGTCATCGAGCTGCAGGAATGGCTGGTCCGGGAAGGCTTGACCTATCCATCGATGCCGATGGACGGCGGCATGCCGAACTTTTTCACCATCAACGGCAAGGCCTATCCGTCGACCGATACGATCCATATGAAGGTCGGCGAGACGCTAAAGGTCCGCTTCATCGGCAGCAACAACGGCTTCATACACCCGATGCACATCCATGGCGGCCCGTTCGAAGTGGTCGCCCGCGACGGCGAGACGATTCCCGTCGCCGCACGTTTTCTTGCCGATACGGTCAATGTCGGACCGGGCCAGCGATATGACGTCGTCTGGACAGCGAGGCGTCCGGGCAAGTGGCTGATTCACTGCCACATCCCGCATCACACCACGAATAACAATGCCGAGGAGAAGGGCGGCGGCGGTCTGATGGTCGTCATCGACGTTCGCTGATGAAGACCGGACCGTCGGTCGGCTACATTGGGGACCGAACCGAGCACCCAAAAGCTTCTGCCGACAAACAGCCGAGCTTCGCGGTTCATCGGCGCAAAGGCGTCGGCGCGGCGCTGCGAGCGGCCGGTGCGCAATGGAACATTCCACCGCCGCCGGCGTTTCATGTTCTCTGTCGCGGCTGGCCAGCTCCGTTGGTCAGGGACGGTCGGCCCAGCTAGCTTGGAGGCGTCGCCATGACCCACTATCCGCGCAGCACGGCAAGCATCGGCGGCCATCCGATCCACCCGATGCTGATCCCCTTTCCCATCGCGTTTTTCGTCGCAACTTTCTTCTGCGACCTGATCTTCTGGCGAACCGGCAACCCGGGTTGGGTAAGTGGCTCGCTCTGGCTTCTCGGGGCCGGCCTGATCATGGCGGCCCTGGCCGCTGTTGCCGGCCTGACGGATGTGTTGGGCGATGACCAGATCCGCAATCTTCAGGATGCATGGCTTCACGCCGGCGGCAATGTGCTGGTCGTTCTCATACAGCTCTACAACTGGTATTCGCGCTATGCCCATGGCGATGCAGCCGTAATTCCGGTCGGCCTCGCGCTGTCCCTGCTCGTGGTTCTCATCCTTCTGTTTACCGGATGGAAGGGCTGGGAGATGGTCTATCGCCACCATGTCGGCGTCGCCGACAGCCCTGACGAACGGCGCTGACGTTTCCGGCTTTGTCGCTGCTCGGTCGGCAACCAGCTCCAAGCGCGGTAACGGCAAGGCTGTGACAGTCGGTTGGCGTTCAGATCGCCCGCAGTCAGCGGGTGGCTTTTCAGGGCGATCCTCGCAATAAGGAGACCGCGCCGGCCGCCAGCACTCCCCACAACCTGGTCCAAAGGTTTTGCGACTGGCTTGTTCCGCAATTCTTCAGACCGTCGCATTTTGACCCCAATCGGCCTCTAGCCGGCTGCAGATGCTGCGGTTCCAGCCTTCACGTTTTCTTGACAGAGGCCGGAAAAACGGGCAGCAAAGCGGGTGAGGAAGAGCATTTTTACCGTGGCGCAGACCGTGGAGGGCTCTTTTTTCGTATGGACCGTCGCCAAATCGGCGATTGGTGGAGGGATTGGTTAACCAACTTTGTCCATCTTTTGAATCAATCGGCAACAGACGCGTGAAGGTGCAGGGGGCACCAGCGAACTGTGATCGTGACGGGTGCCAGGTCCGCAAACCGGCATGCCGATTGAGAGTGGTCGTATGGCGTTTTTGCGTTTGAAGAACCGGGGTGACGCTCCTCTTGGGGGGGTAACTTCGCAAAAGTCTGGTCATCGTTGGGTCGTGGTGCCTGCTGTCGGCGCCGCCCTCGTGCTGTGGTCCGCCGCCACCTTGGCGGGGCTCCATTCGGTGAGCACCTCGCTGAGCGCCGCTTCCAACGGATTGCCGCAAGGCCTGCTTTCGCCGCGCAACATCGCGCTTGGCGACCAGCGCCGGCAGATCGCCAACGCCTGGGCGCCGCACCTTGCCGTCAATGGCGGCTACAAGGCAGGCTCGCTCACCGGCGGCTGCGATTCCGGCTGCTTCAGCCTCGCGACAAGCTTCAGGCATGACGGCCAAGCTCCTGAAAAATTGAAGAAAGAAGGCCACGCCGGCAAGACGGCGCGCCTCAAGCTGCCGGCGCCGGATAGCGTCGCGCATGAAAACGTCGTGGTGGCTTCGGCCGCCGGGGCCGTCGACCGCTTCGACGGCGTTGTAAAGCGCGCCGCGCTTTCGCCGCAAAAGCTTGCCGATGCCTTTGCCCGCGCCGAGAAGGCGCCGTTCCTGCTGGCCAGCCTGCCTTCGGCGAGCCGCTTCGGCGGCGCGCTGCCAGGCGCCCCGGCGGAAGCCCGCTTCGGTTCGCGGCCGGCCGAAATCGCCGGCGCTTCCGACTTGGCGCTGGCGCTTGCCAACATAGCGCCGGAGGACACGGCCGACCTTCCGACCGCCGTCGCGCTCGAAAACGCCGACGCGCCAGATGTCGCCGCCAAACCGGACAACGGCAAGGACGGCACGTATCAGGTCGCCTCGCTGCCGCCGCAGGACGATCTGCCCGACACCATTGCCGTGCCCGGCCTTCGCCCGCGCGCCACGCTCGAACGCGCCACCGAAGCGCCCGAAGAAAACGCCGCCAGGACGCAGAAGCCCGAAGCCGCGAAGCCGCAGGTTGCCAAGGCCAAGCCGCGGCCGGCCGCTGCCGATACCGCGCAAGGCGCACCGACGGCGGTCTCGCCGAGGAACGGCGACCAGGCCCTGCCGGGCGTGACAGGTTCGAAACCGCTCGTGACCGACTCCAAGCCAGGCAAGCGCAAGGCGCAGGCGTCCGAGATGCTCGCCTATGCCAAGCCGGACACGCCGGAGCGCGGCGGACTCGGCAGCGCGTTCCGCAACCTTTTCAATGGCCCCACGACGGGCAATGGCGTTGCCGTCTACGATATTTCGGCGAGGACCGTTTACATGCCCGACGGCTCGAAGCTGGAAGCGCATTCAGGGCTGGGCTCGATGGTCGACCAGCCGCGCTTCGTCAACCGCAAGAATGTCGGCCCGACGCCGCCCGACACCTACAATCTGTCGATGCGCGAGTCGCGCTTTCACGGGGTCGAGGCAATCAGGCTCACGCCGACCAGCGGCAACAACAAATATGGCCGCAACGGCCTGCTTGCGCACACCTATATGCTGCGCGGCGGCCGTGCGGAATCCAATGGCTGCGTCGTCTTCAAGGACTATCACCGCTTCCTTGCCGCCTACAAAAACGGCAAGATCAAGCGTCTCGTCGTCGTCCCGCGCCTCACAAGCTCCCCCACCCGGGTCGCCCAGGAAGGCCGCCAGGGTTAAACCCTATCCGGCCGGCGAGCTTGTCGCCGGCACTGGCCGATCCCCACTTGCCGATCCGAAGGGCTTCGCGCCGATGCGCGCGGATGCTGGTATGTCGTCGCCGCTTCGAATTGCGATCGCGACCTCAACCGAGGACGCAACAACGACCCTTCCCAGAAGGTAGATATGGCGCAGCCCGGGCTTGCGGCAAGCCCCCGGCCATGGCGTATCAACGCTGCTCCGAAAAACGACACGGAGCATGGAATGCGTATCTTGTTATCGACTTACGGCTCGCGCGGCGACGTCGAGCCTTTGGCGGCGTTGGGCGCAGCGTTGCAGGCGCATGGCGTCGAGGCCAGGGTCAGCGCGCCGGGCGACGAGGAATTTGCCGCCCTTCTGGCCCGCGCCGGCGTGACGCTGGCACCGGCCTTCGCGCCGGTGCGCGAATGGGCGAAGGAAATGGTCAACCGCTCGCGATCGGCCTCGCCCGAGGACCGGGCCCGGCTCATTTCCGGCCAGGCGGCCGAGATCGTCGCCAGGCAATATGAGGCGCTGAGCGCGGCCGCCGAAGGCTGCGATGCAGTGGTGGCGTTCGGCCTCTTCCCGTCCTGCGCGGCCGCGCGGCTGGTCGCGGAACAACGCGGCATGCGTTACATGCTCGGCACGTTCTGCCCCATCTGGCTGCCCTCGCCGCACAACCGGCCGCATGAATATCCGGGCCATCCGCTGCCGGCCGGCGTGACCGACAACCGGCTGCTGTGGGAGCTGGACATCCGGACCAAGAACGCCCTCTTCGGCGAGGCGATCAACGGCCATCGCGCATCGCTCGGACTGCCCCCGGTGGAAAATGTCCGGGACTATGTCTACGGCAATCCCGTCCTGCTCGCCTGCGACCCGACGCTGGGACCTTGGCCGGGCTCGGACCTGATCGACGTCGTGCAGACCGGCGCCTTCATCCTGCCGGACGAGCGGCCCCTGCCCGACGGGCTCAAAGCCTTCCTCGATGCCGGCCCGCGGCCGGTCTATGTCGGCTTCGGTTCCATATCGGTCGCGAACGAAGCCGGCCCCGCCGCCATCGAGGCGATCCGCGCCAAGGGCCTCCGTACGGTGCTCGCGCATGGCTGGGCAGAGTTGGGCCCCGTCGACGATCGCGACGACTACTTCGCCGTCGGCGAGATCAACCAGCAGGCCCTATTCGGCCGCGTCGCCGCCGTCATCCATCACGGCGGCGCCGGCACGACCGTCGCCGCCGCACGGGCGGGAGCGCCGCAGGTGATCGTGCCGCAGATCGGAGACCAGCCCTATTGGGCAAGACGGGCGGCCGAGCTGGGCATCGGCGCCGCGCATGACGGTCCGATGCCGACGGCGCAGTCGCTGTCGGCGGCGCTGGAGGCGGCGCTGGCGGCAGGCGCCCGCGCGGGCACTATCGCCGGCAGGATCCGCACCGACGGCGCCAAGGCAGCGGCGAGACTGCTGGTCGAATTGCTCGGCCAGCCCGGCCGGTAAACTCATTGCGTCAGTTCAGCCAGCGCCCGTTGCAGGGGCGCTGGCGAGACCTGGATCGGGCCTGAGAATGGGCTGTCCATGTCGACGATCAGATAGATCGCCGCGGCGACCAGCGCCCCGGAAACGAGGCAGGTGAAGACGATGGTGCCGTTGCGCGGCGCCCGGAAGCCGAAGCTGGCGAAGATCAGCGTCAGCCAGGCGACGAGCAGAACGATCAGTGGCGCGGGTATGGCGCCCTCGGACTGTTCGGCCAGTATCCAGCGCTGCTCGATCAGTTTCTGCAGTTGCTGTGTCGCGGCCTGTTGTGTGGCGGTCTGCCTGGCATCCGCCGGCGTCAATCCCGCCAGAATGTCGCCGACCTGATTGAGCAGCAGTTCCGCCAGCCTGTTCGGGACGACGGTCGTGTCGCTGTCGGCGGCAGAGGTGTCGACGACGCGCTGGACGTATGCGGTCAGCGATTGCCGGGCGCTGTCCGCTTGCGGTCCGTAATGTCGAAGCGTTCGATCAAGCAGGATGAGATCGGTGGCGAAGGTGTGGACGTTGCCGTTTATGGCCTCGAATGTGTTCTTGGCTGAATTGATCATCAGGCCGAGCATAAGTGACGACAGCACCACGAACAGGTTCGCGGCAAGCCGCACCACTGCGCTGGTGTCGTCCTGAAGGTGGTGAGCAGGGAAACGCTCGTGCACCATCAGGCTGACCAGCGAGGCCCCGGCCAGACAAGCAAAGATCGCTGCGCCTACAAGCACTTCGCCCATGGCCAATATTGCGCACGGGAAGGGAAGCTTGCCAATCGGCCTCGCGAACTCATCATCCAGCGCGAAGCAAGGAGCGTAGCGGCGCAGACCACAGGTTGATAACTCCACAGGCATTCACCGCATTACGAAAACCGCTTCCAATGCCGGGCGAAGGCGCTATCTATGGCGCGGGGCGGCTCCCAATCACTCACGAGGCAATCCATGACAATTCGCGCTGTCGTCTGGGGCGAGAACATCCATGAGCGGACCAATGAGGTGGTGGCCTCGATTTATCCGGAAGGCATGCACGCGACCATTGCCACGGCGTTGAACACCGACGCAGGCATATCAGCCTCGACCGCGACGCTGGAGCAACCGGAGCACGGCCTGCCCCAATCCCGCCTTGCCGAAACCGACGTGCTCGTCTGGTGGGGTCACAAGGATCATGGCGCGGTGGCCGACGAGGTGGTCGAACGCGTAGCGCGCAGGGTCTTCGAAGGCATGGGGCTGATCGTGCTGCATTCCGGCCATTTCTCGAAGATCTTCAAGCGGCTGATGGGCACGCCCTGCACGCTGAAGTGGCGCGAGGCCGGCGAGCGCGAGCGGCTCTGGGTGACGAGCCCAAGCCATGCCATCGCCGAAGGCATCGGCGAGTTCTTCGAGCTCGAGAACGAGGAGATGTATGGCGAGCAGTTCGCCGTGCCGGAGCCGCTGGAAACCGTCTTCATCTCCTGGTTCCAGGGCGGCGAGGTGTTCCGCTCGGGCCTCACCTACCGGCGCGGCGCCGGCAATGTCTTCTACTTTCGCCCCGGACACGAAACCTATCCGACCTATCACGACGCCACCGTGCAGAAGGTGCTGCGCAATGCGGTGAAGTGGGCGCACAACCCGCAAGGGGCGAAGCCCGCCATCCTCGACGCGCCGAACGTGCCGGTGGAAAAGGCGCTGGAGCCGATCGAGGAGCGCGGGCCCAAGCTGCATGCGCATGGCGAGGCCGGTTTCCGCTAAAAAGCGCCTCTCCGCTTCGTTTGGGATTGCGCCAAAACAGCGCCCGGGTCACATTCTCCCCCCCGTTATTGAATCGAACCAAATCGCTCAAAGGGACAAAAAATGCGGCTTTTGATACTCGGTACCGGCTGGATGGCGCAGGAACATGCCCGCCGCTTCGGCGCGATCGAGGGCGTCGACATCGTCGGCGCCGTCGATGTCGATGCGGCCCGCGTCGGCGAATATGCCGACGCCTACAAGATCCCGAAGCGCTTCACCTCGCTGGAGGCGGCGCTCGACTGGGGCGATTTCGACGCGGTTGCCAATGTCACGCCCGACCGCATCCATCATCCGACCACCATGGCGCTGGTCGCCGCCGGCAAGCCGGTGCTGTGCGAGAAGCCGCTGGCGGAAAATTTCCGCAAAGCCAACGAAATGGCCGATGCCGCAGAAGCCGCCGGCATCGTCAACATGGTCAATCTCACCTATCGCAACGTCGCCGCGTTGCAGAAGGCGCGCCGGATGGTGCAGGCCGGCGAGATCGGCACTGTGCGCCATGTCGAGGCGTCCTACCTGCAGAGCTGGCTGGTGTCGAAATTCTGGGGCGACTGGCGCACCGATCCGAAATGGCTGTGGCGGCTGTCGCGCGGCCACGGCTCGAACGGCGTGCTCGGCGATGTCGGCATCCACATCCTCGATTTCGCCAGCTATGGCGCGGCGCTCGATATCGACCATGTCTTCTGCAGGCTGCGCGCCTTCGACAAGGCGCCGGGCAACCGCATCGGCGAGTACCAGCTCGACGCCAACGACAGTTTCGCCATGACGCTCGACTTCGCCAACGGCGCCTTCGGCGTGGTGCATGCCAGCCGCTGGGCCACCGGCCACATCAACGAGTTGCGCCTGCGCATCCATGGCGACAAGGGCGGCATCGAGGTGGTGCACAATCTCGAGGGCTCGATGCTGAGGGCTTGCGTCGGCGACAATGTCGAGAGCGCCAAATGGGAAGAGCTCGACGCCGGCACGGTGCCGACCAACTACCAGCGCTTTGTCGAGGCGGTGAAGAGCGGCGCGCAGACCGAGCCGACCTTCCGCCACGCGGCGGGCCTGCAGAAGGTGCTGGACCTTGCCGTGGTGTCGGACGAGAAGCGGGCGGAGTTGAGGGCCATCGCGGATACGCAGTAGCGCTTTCCTCGCCCCCGCCAAAGGCGGGGGAGAGGTGTCCGCGAAGCGGACGGAGAGGGGGTCTTCGTAGGGCGCTCCCCCTCTCCGTCTCGGCTTCGCCGAGCCACCTCTCCCCACTTCGTGGAGGCGAGGAACAAGATCACCGAGCGCGGTAAATCGCCACCGCCGCAGCCACCAGCGCGGCGTTGCCGTCCGCCACGCTTCCGTCCGGCAATTCCTTGCCGTCCTCCAGCCCGACCCGCGTCGACAGCTTCCGCGCAGCCGCCCTTTCCACGAACGGCCATACCGTGGTGTTCTCGCCGTGCAGCAGGATGGAGCGGCGGATGCCGGCGCGCTCCAGCACGGTCTCGATGCCGTCTGCCACGGCAAAGGCTTCATCCAGCGCCTGCTCGGAAATCTCGACCAGCACGCGCAGTACCCGCCCGCCATGGTCGAGGCCGACCAGGCGCTCGGCGTCGGCAATGGAGGCCAACCCCGCCTCGATGCCGATGCCGCGCTGGCGCAGACTTTCCATGACGACGGGGGCCGCCGTCTCGCTGAGATTGACCGAGGCATAGTCGGGCAGTTCGTGCCAGCCAGAGATGGCGACCAGCGTACGCAGATCGTCCTTCTCGATCCAGGCGCCGGTGGAAACGCCGATCAGCGTGCCCGGACAGGCGCGGCGCAGTGCCGCGACCGTGCTGTCCATCGCCTCCGGCGCCAGGCTCTCCCGACCGTCGGCGCCGCGCGCATGGACATGCAGCTCGGCCGCGCCCGCCGCGATCGAGGCTGCTGCGTCGCGCGCCATCGCCTCGGGATCGAGCGGCAATGCGGGGTGGAAGTCGGCGGGTCGGGCGCCGTTGATGCAGGCCTGGACGATCATCGTTGCGGCAATCCTGTTTCGGCTGGCCGGAGCCTAGCGCAGGGCCAGAATGATCGGAACGGGTATGGCGAAGTCTCCTGACAGGCCGGGCCTACAAGAGAAATACCCCTGGCCCGGCGGCCAGGGGATAAGCTTTCATTGCCGGCAATTGCCGAGCTTCGAAATCCGTTATGCCGGCACGCGCTTCAAGGCCTGCGCCATGCAGTGGATGCCGCCGCCGGTCTTGGAGATTTCGCTCATGTCGACAGCGGCGACCTCAAAGCCGCGCGCCTTCAGCTTCTCGATCAGCGTTTTGCTCGACGTCGGCGCGATCACCCTGTCCTTGCCGAGCGACATGAAGTTGCAACCCAGCGCCATCGTGTCCTGGAAGGGCACGTCGATGACCTCGTGGCCCTTGCCCTTCAGCCAGTCGACGATGCCTGGCTCGGTACAGGCGAGGCAGACGGCGGTGAGCTTTTCGGCGATCGGCACCACCATCAGGTCGATGTGGACGTAATATTCGTCGATGAAGGCGAGCCGCGTCTCCCAGCCTTCCTTGTCGAACCAGGCCTGCACCTGGCGGGCGCCCTCCTCCTGCGTGCGGGCGCCGCCGCAGCCGATCAGCACCACACCCTCCTCGATGACGTTGAAGTCGCCGCCCTCGAAGGTGCCGGCGGTCACCATGTCGTAGATAGGGATGCCGAGCTTCTCATAGGTGCGGATGGCGGCATAATTCTCGCCGCGCCGCCACCAGTTGGCCATGGCGGTGATGAAGGCGCCGTAGGGAGTCATCACGCTGGAATCGCGCGAATAGACCTGCATCGGCAGTTCCGGTGTCGGCTCGTGCCAGTGGAGGTTGACGCCGAAATGCTCGTAGGCCGCGACAAGGTCCTTGTGCTGCGCCTGCGCGATCTGGATGTTGCAGGGCGCCTCGCGCAGATGCTTGCGTGACAGCGAGCTGGTCGACAGGTGGCGCAGGAAGTTCGGCGAGCCGAGCAGCACGTCGGTCAGCACATCGGTTTCGTTGGCGAAGCCCCAGGCGGTCAGCGGCTTGGTGCCGCCATTGGGATTGCGGCGCTGCAGCGAGAACGGCTCGGCGACGATGCGGTCATGGACGGTCATGGTGTTCTCCTCGGGATGGTTTGTTTCGTGTCATGAGATGGAGGCGGCCGGGATCCACCAGTCGCGCCCGCGCGGCGTGGTGACATATTCGGGCCAGCGGAAGTTGATCGGCGGTTCGTAGTCGCAGAGCGGCGCGATCCAGTTCGAGCCGCCGACGCCGCCGCCGGTTCGCTTGACGAATTCGTCCATCGCGGCGTCGCGCGCGGTCTTGTCCTCGAGCAAGCGCAGGGCGGTGAGCGCAACCGTCTTCGCGGCGCAGGTGACCATCGGGTCGATGGTCGCCGGAATGCCGCCCAGCGCGTTCATCACCCAGGCCGGATAAGCATGGCCCTTGGCCGCGCGCAGCGCCGGACGGGCGACATAGAAGCGCGATGTCGGCGCATGCCAGCTCATGTCGGTGTAATCGTCAGATGTGGAGTTCACCTGCGATGGCGGCAGGTCGCGGCGCAGGATCGCCTCGGCGTCCTGCGGCGAAATCAGCCGCTCCAATTCGTCGATGAACGGGTTCTCCGTCGCCTCGCCGCCGGCATTGACCTGGACCTCGCGGGCGATCGCCCTCGCCTCTTCGTTCCAGCGCGGCGCACCCACGGTCGAAAGCGCCTGATAGGTGATGCCGGCCATGGCGTGATTGGCCAATCCCGGGCGCGACTTCGACACCCAGTGGCGCTCATGGCGGCAGCCGCTCATATTTGCCGCGGCTTGCGCGTTGCGGTCGAGAACGGCAGTCACCTGCTCGGCCATGGCAATGGTCGGCACGCGGATCATGTACTGGATCTCGGCAAGGCCGGCCGGAAGGTTGTCGGCGGTCGCCTGCCCTGCCGTCAGGATCGCCTCGCTGATCGACCAGCCGCCTTGATGCGTGAGCATGGAATCGCGCAGCGCCTTGGACGCCATGTACATCATCATCAGCGCGTCGTTGGCGCCGGGCGCCCGGACCGCCGAATGCGCTTGCGGGATGGGTGCTGCGTCGCTGGCGCGAACCCAATTTTCCGGCTCGTCGCAGACGAAGCGGTAGATCATCGAATAGGCGGCGCCGCAATGCGTATCCCAGCGCGCGGTGTTGCAGAGCGGCAGCATGTAGAAGGGGTGGAAGGAGATCATGCCGGCGAGGCCGTCATAATAGCCTTTGGCCGCATGGATCGGCTTCGACCCCCTCACCTTCTCGGCCGGCTCGCCGGTGAAGCGCAGCGTGCCCTTGATGCCGTGTTCCAGCATCGCCGCCTTGGTGGCCAAAAGCCCGCCGAGGCTGCCGATGCCAAGGCCCGAATGCGGATCGGTATGGCCACCCGCCTCGACGCCGAAGCCTTCACGCGGCCGTTTCACCGTCGCTGCGTCCTGGCAATTGCCGGGCACGGCGTCGTATTCGCCATACATGCCGATCACGGGGCCGTCGCCATTCGTCCAATGGGCGCAGAAGGCCGTGGGCATGCCGCCCGAGCCTTCCTCGACCGAGAAGCCCTCGCGCTTCAGCCGATCCACATACCAGGCCGCCGACTGGTACTCGCGCCACGCGGTCTCGCCGAAATCGAAGATGGTGCGCGTCCAGGCCGAGAGCAGCGGCTGGATGCTGTCGATGCAGGCTAAAGCGGTTTCTTGCGCCGAGGTCGTCACCGGTTTGTCCATGCCTAAAAGAAAGCAGTGAAGCCGCGCATCAAAAAGTGATATGTTTTCCCGGTTCGTGCAAATTCGGTTCACCTGAGGCCTCTTGCGAATACCATCCACGCAGGCGCTGCGCGCCCTCGACAGCTTCGCCCGTCACGGCAGCGTCTGGCGCGCCGCCGACGAACTCCACCTCACCCGCAGCGCCGTCTCGCATCAGTTGCGGCTGCTCGAGCGCGACCTCGGCTTCGATCTCCTGCAGCGCATCGGCAAGGGCGTGGCGCTGACGCCGCGCGGCCAGCGCTACGCGGCCGACGTCCGAAAGGCGCTGACCGTGCTTGGCGATGCGAGGACTCAGAACAGCGGCGCCGGCGTCGGCGGCTCCTTCGCTATCTCCTGCCCGCCGGGCTTCGCCTCAATGTTTTTGTGCACGCATATCGGCGAGTTCCAGCAGATGTACCCGGACGTGACGCTCTCGGTGCTCACGCCGCGGCGGCTCGACGATGTCAGCAATCCGGATGCCGACGCCTTCATCGCCTTCGGCGTCGGCAACTGGCCGAACCGGGCGGTGGAACTGCTGTGCGAGGTCTCCTTCACGCCGCTTTGCAGCCCGAGACTGCTCAACAAGGTCGGCGGTTTTTCCAAACCCGCCGACGTGCTGCGCGCCAACCTCCTGCATCTTTCCGACACCGAGGACTGGGCGCGCTGGCTGGCGCTGTCCAAGGTGGAAAATCCCGATACCGAGGGCGGCATCTTCTTTTCCGACATGAATCTCGTCTTCTCGGCGGCGATCGCCGGCCAGGGGATTGCGCTCGGCGACGAGCTGACCGGCCGCCAGGCGCTGAGCGAAGGCCGGCTGGTCAAGCCGTTCGAGGCGACCGTCCCCTCGCCGCGATCCTATTTCCTCGTCTTCGAGCACGCCAAGGCGGGGCACCCGGTGCTCAATGCCTTCGGCGACTGGCTGAGGGCTAAGCTGTCGGAGAGCAGCCTGGCTAAGTATTGAGATCGGCGCTTCCGGGTCGCCGTTCCTCGGCACCCGTGAATCAAATTTGCCGATCAGGCGAAAACTATTCGGTTGCGGTGAACGCGCGCCGTGCCTACGATTTCACCGGGAACTGAGGAAAGAGCCAGGATGCAGCAACCCGGCCGGGCCGCAGAAATCAAAGCGAACGGGATCGGCAAGAGCTTCGGCTCGTTCCGGGCGCTCGACAATCTGTCGCTCGATATAGGCCGCGGCGAATTCCTCACGCTGCTCGGACCATCCGGCTCCGGCAAGACCACCTTCCTGATGATCCTCGCCGGCTTCGTGCAGCCGAGCGAAGGCAAGCTTTTCAGCGACGGTGTCGACATCACCAACCGGCCGGCCGAGCAACGCGCCGCCGGCATGGTGTTCCAAGGCTATGCTTTGTTCCCGCATATGAGCGTGGAACAGAACATCGCTTTCCCGCTCAAGGTGCGCAAGAAATCCGCCGCAGAGATCAAAAGCCGTGTCGGCGAGATGATCGAACGCGTCGGACTGAAGGGTCACGAGAAGAAGCTGCCGGCGCAGCTTTCCGGCGGCCAGCAGCAGCGTGTGGCGCTGGCCCGCGCGCTGGTGTTCGAGCCGGGCGTGCTCTTGCTCGACGAGCCGTTCTCGGCGCTTGACAAGAGCCTGCGCGGCCAGATGCAGGCCGAGATGAAGCGACTGCACCAGGAGACCGGCACCACCTTCGTCTTCGTTACGCACGACCAGAGCGAGGCGCTGGCGCTGTCGTCGCGCGTCGCCATCTTCAACCACGGCAAGCTGTTGCAGGTCGGCAGGCCTGACGAGGTCTATAACCGGCCGACCAACCGCTTCGTCGCCGAGTTCCTGGGCGAGATCAACATGCTGCCGGTGAAGGGCGTGCGCCCCGCCGACAATGGCGCGACAGGGCTCTGCGAAGACCGCGCGGTCAACATGCGCTGCAAGGCCGAGGCGATCAAAGGCGACGCCATCCTCGCCATCCGCCCCGAAGACATGTCGATCGCGCCGGAGGCGTTCGCCAACCAAAACGGCATCGCGGCGACCGCTGTCGCCTCGACTTATCTCGGTGCCGCGACCAAGCTCGACCTCACCACGCGCCAGGGCGCCAAGGTCACCGTATCGGTGCCGAACGAGGTCGCGGCCGCTGCGCTGAGCAAAGGCAATTCCGTCTGGCTGACCTGGCCGGCGGAAAAGGGTTTCCTCCTTCCGGACGGAGGACAATAGAGAGCGCCGCCGCGGCCTTAATTCGCCGCCCGGCTTCCGGTTCAAAATCAACGACAACAAGGGGAACTGACATGACGAACGAAACCAAGAAACAGACGATCGAATCCCTCGCCGAGCGGACCAAGCGCGGCGAGATCTCGCGCCGGCAGTTCGCGCAGCTTGCGGGCCTCGTGCTCGCCGGCACGCCGATGCTTTTGCGCTCGACCGGCGCTCAAGCCGAGACCAAAGGGCTGGTGCTGGTGAACTGGGGCGGCGACGCCATAACGGCTTACGATGCCGCTTACGGCCAGGCCTTCACCAAGGAAACAGGCATCCCGGTCAAGATGGACGGCTCCGGCCCGACCGAAGGTGCTATCGCCGCGCAATACAAGAGCGGCGCGCCGACCTGGGACCTGGTCGACGTCGATCCGTTCTCGGCCATCACACTCGGCGGCCAGGGCATGCTCGAGCCGATCGACTACAAGGTCGTCGACAAGAGCAAGATGCGGCCGGGCTTCGGCTGGGAATATGCGGCTTCCACCTATTTCTTCTCCTATGTGATCGCCTACGACTCGCAGAAATTCGGCTCCAACGCGCCGACCGGCATGGCCGACTTCTTCGACGTCAAGAAATTCCCCGGCAAGCGCTCGCTCTACAAATGGGGCGTGTCGAGCTGGGAAGCGGCGCTGCTGGCCGACGGTGTGGCACCCGCCTCGCTCTATCCGCTCGATCTGAAGCGCGCGCATGACAAGATCGCCGCCTTCAAGGAAAACGTCGTCTCCTATTGGGGCGGCGGCGCCGAAAGCCAGAGCGTGCTGCTCAACGGCGAGGCTTCGATGGCGATCGTATGGTCGACCCGCGCCTCGTTGATCGAGCAGGACTCCGGCGGCCAGATCAAGTTCATCTGGGACCAGGGCCTGATCTCGCCCGGCGCGCTGGCGGTGCTGAAGAATAATCCCGGCGGCAAGGACGCGGCGATGAAGTTCATCGCCAGCACCCAGGATCCGCAGAAGGAGCTGGTGATGTTCGACAAGCTCGGACAGGGCCCGGCCAATCCGGCGGCCGATGCGCTGATCCCGGCCGACAAGAAGCGCATCAACCCGGTCGATCCGGACAACATGAAGAAGCAGATCCCGCTCGACATGGAGTGGTACGCCAAGAATTACGGCGCCGCGCTCGACGAATACACCAAGATCATCTCGGCCTGATCAGGCCGAGATTTTCTGACCGATGAGAGGCCTTCTCTCCGACAGGATGGGCGCGGCGCTGTTGATGGCGCCGCTGCTCCTGTTTTTGATCCTTGCCTATGCCTGGCCCTTCGTCGGCGTGGTGAAGTGGAGTTTTACCCTCCCAACACCAGGCCTCGGCCAGTACAACGCCTTGCTCACCGACGACCTGGTGCAGTCGGTGTTCATCCGCACGCTGCGCATCGCGGCGATAGTCACCGTGGTCTCGGTCACCGCCGCCTATGCCATCACCGTGGTCTGGGTGCGCGGCAGTCCGGTGCAGCGTGTGCTGGCGGAGTTCTGCATCCTGGTGCCTTTCTGGATCTCGGTGCTGACGCGCGCCTTCGGCTGGGTCGCGCTGCTCTCCAACCGCGGCCTGATCAACACCTGGCTGCAATCGGTCGGCTTTATCTCGGAGCCGCTGACTTTGGTGCGCAACGAGTTCGGCGTCATCGTCGGCATGTCGCATTTTCTCATTCCTTTCGCGGTGTTCCCGCTGGCATCCGCCATGCGCAGCCTGGACGAGCGCGTGCTGCTTGCGGCGCGCGGCCTTGGCTCCAGCCGCATGCGCACCTTCTGGACGGTGTTCGTGCCGATGACGCGCTCCGGCATCATCGGCTCGGCGCTGATCACCTTCGTCTTCTCGCTGGGCTTCTTCGTCACGCCGGCAATCCTCGGCGGCGGCCGCAGCGTCATGATCGCGGAGCTGATTTATCTGCGCATCTTCCAGAGCCCGGACTGGGGGCTGGGCGCGGCGATCAGCGTCGTGCTGGTGGTGTTCGTCGGCGCGCTGATGGCGCTGCTGTTCCGGTACGTCAAACCGAAGCAATTGGTGTAGCCGAGATGCCGACCTACCGCCCCGGCCCCGTCTCGCTGCTCCTCGCCGTGCTGGTGGCCCTGTTCCTGCTGATGCCGCTGCTTGCCGTCATCCCGGTGTCGCTGACGCCGAGCCGGATGCTGACCATGCCGACGGGTGAACTGTCGCTGCGCCACTACCGCTCGCTGATCGAGGATCCGCGCTGGTTTGACTCGATCCTGCTTTCGCTCAGGATCGGCATCGTCAGCAGCATCCTTTCAACCGCGCTTGCCCTCACCTTCAGCCTCGGCGTGTGGATGTTTCAGCCGCGCTTCACCGCCGCCCTTGTCGGCTTCGTGCTGTTGCCGATGGTGGTGCCGCCGGTGGTCTCGGCGGTGACGCTCTATTTCCTGCTCACCTCGGTTTCCGGCATCACCTCCTTCTTCGGGTATGATACCTGGCTGGGCGTCGCCATGGCGCATTCGGTGATGACCGTGCCTTTCGCCACGGTGCTCATCCTGGTGTCGCTCAGCCAGCTCGACCGGCGCATCGACCTTGCCGCGCGCGGGCTCGGGGCCAGCGTGTGGGAGCGCGCGACGCGCGTCATCATGCCCAACATCAAGTTCGGCATCGTCACTGCAGCGCTGCTCTCCTTCGTGCTCTCCTGGGAGGAGATCGGCGTGACGCTGTTCATCACCTCGGTCAACGCCATCACCCTGCCGCGCCTGATGTGGATGGGCCTGCGCGACAACATCGACCCGGCGATCGCCGCGCTCTCGGTGATCCTGATCATTATCACCGTTCTGGTGCTCGCCGTGCGCAGCGTCATCACAAGGCAGCGCGGCGCACGCTAGAGCGATGCGTCGGCGGGCGGCAAGGCACATCGTCGACCCGAAACGAAAGAGGCCCGCCGGAGCGGCGAGCCTCTTACGGAGCCGAAGTGGAAGCTTGGCGCCGTCATGATCCGGGGGTGTGGATCGACTCGATATTTAGCCAACAGCGCCCGACCAGGCGACTTACAAATCTGTAATCTTCGGCTGAGCCAGACCCCGCTCATACACAAAAATCATTTACTATCAGCTGCCTGCAGCGGAAATCGGACTTCCAAGCGTCGCCTCTCAAACAAACGTGATGAACCGCCGGGCGAGCGGCATGACAGGAGCAAGGAAACGTGGGCGGGTCATGATGCGGCCGCTTGCACGCAGTCTGCGCCATGGCAGTGCCGCGCCGGACGAAGGCCCCCCGGCCTCGTCCGTGCGTGCCAGTCTGTTCAGGCGGCTTGCGGCCGCCGCATCCTTTCGACCAAGGCCTGCCTTGCCGGTCCGGCGAGCGGCTTGTCCGTCGTCAGCAGGCCATCGAGCAGTGTCAGAAGCTCGCGCGCTGCCGAAGACTTGCAGGAATAATAGACCATCTGACGATCGCGGCGGGTTTCGACAAGACCAAACCTGCGCAGTTTGGCCAGGTGTTGCGACAGCGCCGACTGGCTGAGTTCGACCTTGTCGGCGAGCACGCCGACCGAGAGTTCGCCCTCAGCGAGGTAGTTCATGATGAGCAGACGCTTCTCGTTGCCCATCACCGCAAGAAAGGCTGCCGCGCTTTCTGCGTTGGCGGTAAGTTTCTTGGTGACCATCGATTTCCCCATGGTTCATGCTCTTCCGAAGGCCATGGGGGCAATGGCTTCGGAGTTCCAGAGCGTTGACGGGCCAGCCCCGATTTGGACGGGACCTGCCCTGCTTCTTTTCGACCAGAACCCCTTCGTAACCCGGTTGCCACCACGTCGGGGTTGCTGGTCTCGGACAGAACGCACGGCGCTTTTCTCGACGCAAGTCAATGCAGACTCGGAAAAATTCCGCGCTGCTAATGCGTATCAGCGCAGCGCTCATTCGGCAAGAATATAACGAGGCCGGCAAAACAGCGGTCAGCCGCAGCCGCGGAAGCAGGCCGGCCGAGGCGCCTGACCAAAGAGGCCTGCGGCTATGTACCGGCGACTCACTCCCGATCTTGAAGCATGCTAATATGTTAGCCGGGGCAGAGAGGGGCCGGGCTATTAGGAGGAAGCCATGACCGCTGTGCGCAACACATTCACCCCTGACGAGACGGCCATGCTTGGCCGTGTCTACGCGAACGGCAATGTCGAGGGCGAGACCGCCGAACAGAAGGAAGCGCGCGCTTCGCGCATCATCGCCAATTACATGGCGGGCATCACCGACGAGGCGGAATTGATGGAGCTTTCGCGGCGGCCGCTTGGCAGATGAGCAGCGTGCGCCGCCTTCGTGAGACGGCTTCACGGTAAGTTGACGTTCCGGATCGGAACCACGCGGCAAAATTTCGTGTTCCGACATATTTCGGGAGAGCTTTCGCGATGATCCAGGGATGGTTTTCCAGGCCAGTCGAAGTCGCCGTCGGCGTTTCCGGCTCTATCCGGCATATATCCAACGCGGAGCAAGCCGTCGAACTGCTGACCGGCCAATGGCGCGATGCCGGCAGCGCGCTGCATGGCGCGGCGCTGCGCGCCTGCCGCCGGGCGATCCGCGGCGACATCGCGGCGGACAACGCCAGGGAGGCCTTTATCGTCGCCGCGCGCGAGGCGCATGTGCTGGTGGAATAGAGCGTTTTAAAGGCCCTTGGTCGCGCGATTTAGCGGCCCGGATCGCGCGCCAACCGGTGCCCATGAGCCGGTCCGAACGCGGCCTGTCGCCACCTTAAGATTCTTCGGAACCTAATGCGCGATGGTTGGTTAACGCGCGGGTTCCGCATCGCCTCGCGAACCTGCATCGGGCGCCCATCCGGCGCCGATTGCTTGCTCTAAAGACAATCACAAGAACGGAGGAAGTGATGAACGATGTCTGGTTTTCCGAACCAGTCGTGATCGATTTCCAGCCAAACGGCCAGCGCAAGGTATCAAGCTGTTTCGAGGCGATGGAATGCCTCGACCAGCGCTGGCCGGGGTCGGCGCGCGGCGGCGCCTGGCGCTCGGCAAGCCGTGTCTGCCGCGATGCGCTCGATGGCCTGCGCAGCCCGGTGGAAGCCCGCAAGACACTGCGCAAGGCGGCCAAGGTCGCCGGCCTGCTGGCGTAGCCCTCGATTTTCCAATGGCGTCCCATCAGGGGCGTCGCCAAGCCCGTCACGGTTTCCCATTGCCGCGGCGGGCTTTGTTTTCAATGAGGGCGAAGCGACGCCTGATCAGGCGAAATCGCCAAGCACTTCGGGAAACTGGACCGCCATTGCTCCTTCATCCGCCTGCCGGGCGTAGAGCCGATGCATCTTCGTGCCGTCATATCTGGCCCGGCGGCGCTGCACGTCCTTGCCGAAAAGACCGGCAACAGCATCGAAGCGCCGGAAGAAGCGCTTCATCACGCCGCGCTCGAAGGGTATGCGCTGCTCGAACGGCTTGCCCCAAGGCGTGTCCTTTGCCAGGTCGCGCCATATCCTGAGAGCTTCGAGTTCGACGCCGACCTGATTGCCCCACGGCTTACCGCCCGCGAAATGCCTGGCCCAGGCTTGCGAGAAACGAAAATCTCTCGTTCCGAGCGATTGCAAATTCCAGTTGGGGTGCATCGTCTGCCACTTGCCCTCGAAGACGACGTTCAGGGCATTTTGATCATTCATCTGGCCATGAATGGCGGCCTTGCGCGTCTGCTCCAGCAGGGCGCTCTCCCGGACAGCGTTCATGTCGAAGACGACGACACCGGAATTGAAATACGGCGCGCCGGGCGCCAGCTTGAGCTTTTGCCGGTATGAAGGCCTGAAATACATGTAGTCGTCATGCGCGGCGAGCAGCGGTGCGTGCAGCCGCTGGCCGGCCAAGTCATTGATATCTCTGTTGAAGAGAACATCGCAATCCGTGTATGCGATGCGATCGTACGGCTCGAAAACCGGAAACTGATCGGCGAAAAGCCGAACGTAAGCGGCAATGCTGTATGTTCCAAAGCGAAAGCCGAAATTCGTCATGAAATCCGTGACATCGACCAGCTCGACCTTGGCTTTCAGCAGATGGCGGGCGACTTCAAGGTCCGTTGCGCTTGCACCGGTGTAGAGCAGAAAGCCGTCGATGGGCGTGGAGACATCAATTATCCGGCGCGCCGCCAGGCAGGCATACGGAAAGTAGTTGGCATCGGTCGCCAGGAAGAAACACGACTTCATTTTCCGCTAACCGCTAACCGTCACCTCGTTGTGGTGACTGACACAAAATGCTTTTCGGTGAAAGTCTCGATCGGGCCGGTAAGCGTGTCCGCCTCGGCTTTTATCTTCTTGTCGTCCCAATGCCACCATTGGATGGCGAGCAGCTTTGCGATGATGTCCTGCGAGAAGCGATACCGGATCAGCGCCGCCGGAGACCCGCCGACAATGGCGTAAGGCGGCACGTTCTTCGTGACCACAGCCCCTGCCCCGACGACAGCGCCATCGCCGATCTCGACGCCCGGCAAAATAATGGCGCCGTGGCCGATCCAGACATCATTGCCGATGGTGATGCCGCCCGGTCTGCCGCCATTAGCGATCGGCTCGCGCTGCTTCAGCAATCGGCTATGGATCGGAAACGAAGTTGCCCTGTCGGTCGGATGCTGGCCAGAGCACATGAAAAGCACCTGGCCGGCGACCGAGCAGAAGGCACCGATCTCCAGCGGAGCATCCTTCGAGGGAAAAAGCACCTTCCGCCACGTCACGCCGTAAGTGTGGCGGCCGATCGTGACGTGCTCCGGCAATTTGGAGCGCACATCCCTCAGCCATTTGGAAAGCGCCGACATTCAATATCTCCCCAACGCTCCCGCGACATAGCCTCGGATCGGCCGAACCATCAACAAAGAAACGTGCGAACAGGTGCAAGGAACCGATCCATCGAGGAACTTTTGAGTGGATTGCACAAGCGCGTGTGGTAGTGGGAGGACTTCAGACACTTCTCCCATTTCAGGTCGAATGGACGACGTTTTTGGTTATATCGCGTATGGCGATAACGAGGTTTATCACTTTGGCGCACTGCTCAGCGCGCTTAAGCTTTTGCACAATTGCCCAAGCGCCAAAATAATCGTCGCAACCGACAGACCCGAACTCTTTCGTCAATACCCCGTAGGGACGATCGCTATAACCGCCGACCAGAAAGAGCTGATGTCTTTCGGCTGGCGCTATCATTTTGGTATCAAGGGGGCGTCCTTGATCGAGATTCTGAAGCACGCGGACCGCCTCATCTTCATGGACTCCGACCATTACCCTTATGTCGATCCATCCAGAGGGTTTCGCCAGATTTCTCCGACCCGTTCTTTCATGCGCAAGTGTGAGGGCGAGCATCGGCTTTACCCGGTTCTCACAGGCAAAGGCGTCAAGATCGGAGACTATACCCTGACTGGGCACGAGCCGATGTGGCAAAGCGGAATCCTTGGCATTCATAGAGCCAATGCCAGTGCATTGACGGAGGCCTATTCCGCGATGTTGGCCGTACGCGAATTGACCAACACAGACGCACCGGAGCAGTTTTGCATCGGCGTCGCGCTCTCTCGAAATGGCTTGGCTCTGAGCCGACACCGTCTTCCGGTCAGCGACTACAACACACGCGGCAAAAAGGCTTTCGCCAGTCCGCGCGTGCTGCAGTTCTTCAAGATGTACAGCGACGCTCCAATTGCCGAGCAAATAAGAAGAGCCGGCTGGTATCGCTTGTGGCGAACTCCCATGGACCTGTGGCGCCAGCGGGACAGGTGGTCGCTCTAAGTTGGCTATGAGAGCTCAGGGCAGAAGAAGAATGTCTCGCTGATCGAACACATCGCGAATATTCATTTCCTTTTCGGTTTTGCCACCGAAGACAATACATCGCCTGTAGTGGCTGGAGAGATATTCGGCCATTTCCTCAGTTTTTGCCGGTCCATACCGCCAAGGGCCGTATTCCATGAGAATGGGCACTCGAAGCCGCACCAGTTCAGCCATGGATTTCAGCGCTTCGGGCTCGGCGCCTTCGATATCCATCCATACCAGGCCAACATCCTCAAGGTTGACCTCGGCATCAGCCAGGATGCCGTCCACGCGACGAAGCTGCACCCGAATCGATCGTGAATGGCCATTTGGCTTAACTACGCTGCTCGCGCCAAAATTGTCATCGCCGAAATAGAGATCGATAGAGCCCTCTCTGTCGCCAGCGGCGCATTCAAAGACAGTCACCAGGCTCGAAAGCTCATTGAGCGATAAATTGTGCTTCAGTAGCTTGAGGTTACGTGGATCCGGCTCCACCGAGACTGCTCGATCGAACTTGCCGCTGCGCATTAAATAAACGGTGTGCGTGCCTATATTCGCGCCGAGTTCCAGCAACACCCTTCCCTTCGGAACGCCGACAAGGTCAAGAACCCGATTGGCCAAATCGCGTTGGTAGTGCCCCTTCCGGAACAGGTCCTTGCCGATGGTTTCTCGAGGCGAGAATGTTAGAATGTGATCGTCAAACTGTTTCGTAACGAGAATGACGTCGTCCTTGAGAGCCAGCAGGCTGATAGTCTGAAACCAGTCGAAAGATCTGAGTTTTGCGAACAAACTGTCGCGCAGATGACGGATCGCTTCTTCCACTGGCACGAAAATCTTCATGCAGCCGCTTATGGCTGCAATTTCCCCGTTTGCAAGCGTTCAAGCGAAGCGGCTGTGCTTCAAGCCGTCACTAAGGCCGGGGCATGAAGGGATTTGAAGGACGGACTTCCCTTCCACTTGGCGTCAAGTTATGCACGCCAAATGGGCCTGAAGATTGTCGATATCATAACCAGAGCGCCGGCAGTCATCGCGGCGAAGGAAGCCAGAAATGGCTTAGTGTACAAGGCTTTCGAGCACAGGGGCCGAGCTGCCGGACGCAGTTTTGCAGACCGCCTGAAAGCCACTGGTGCATCGCGTGTCTGTTTTACGGTGGCGTTCAATACACCCTGGGTCATAGATGCGCTGGCCAAGGCATGGGAAATGCACCCGCCGAGAATGACCCTGGCCGTTGTCGACAATTCGACCGATCAGGCGTCGAGACAGGCAATAGAAAGCATCTGCAAACTGAGAGGCGTTCCTTATTTGGCGCTTCCGATGCGGGTGGAAAAACATCTGTCCAGATCGCACGGAACCGCGATAAGCTGGACTTATCATAACATCATACGGCACTTGGAGCCTGAGTTATTCGGCTTCATTGATCATGACTGTTTTCCGGTAATGCCGTTTGACATTCCGGCCAAGATGGAAGGCAAGGCTGTCTACGGCAAGCTGTTCCTTCCAGGTCGAAATCATATCCACGAGCCGAGGCCGACCGATCGACACTGGAATCTATGGGCAGGCTTCTGCTTCTATCGCTTCTCCGCCACGGCGGGACGAAAACTGAATTTCGAACCCCGCTTGAAGATGGGGCTTGATACTGGCGGCGCAAACTGGAACGTCCTTTACTCGCATTTGGACAGGACAAGTGACGTCGCGGTAGCCATCGCTCGGGAAAATCCGATGACGATGGCGGGCGCGGTCGGACACCATGAGATCATCGAGGAAGCATTCTTCCATGTTGCCGGCGTATCCTACCCTGACCGTCCCAGTTATCACCGCAGAACAACCGAGCATCGAAAGCTGATCCGCGACTACGTCTGGAACACATATCTTGGTGGCGCGAGCGGCAGGGTAGCCGAAGACTTTTAAGCGCTGACCAGATCTTCGGGCTTGTCCGCCCGAAAACGCAAGCCAAGCGACACGTCCATGAGTCGGTCCCGCAGAAATACCCCGATCGTCGGCATGACCACAGCCGACAGCGACAAGGCATTCAAGCAAGCCGAGCATCGGCGCGAGCGGCGGGCTGTGAAGGTGCGGCTCGAGTTTGACGAGGAACCGTTGCCCACCAAGGCCTTCGGCAATCCGTGGGCCAGTGAGAAAGACGGCAAGCAATGGCTGACCGAGCCCTCTCCTAAGCTGATGCGGAAGTAAGTCCGCGCAAAACGGCGCCAAAAATGGCGATCCCGGCAGGATTCGAACCTGCGACCATCGGCTTAGAAGGCCGGTGCTCTATCCAGCTGAGCTACGGGACCGTCGGCCGGCCGGGCCGGCTGAGGCGGGTTACGCCAGGCGACGCAAGACCGGGAGTCAGTGCGTCCAGGGCGTCCTGCGGTCATAGCGGAAATTGTCCGAATAGGAAATCTGCCGGCGCTTGGCTTCCTTCGGCTCTTCCACGCGATAGGCGATCTTTTGCTTCTCGGCATAAGCCACAGCCTCTTCCTTCGTCTCGAAGGTGAGCTTCACCTGGCTCAGCATGTCGCCCGAGGTGGTGTAGCCCATCAGCGGATCGATCTTCTTGCGCTGGGCGGGGTCGAATTCCAACACCCAATGTCCTGTCTTGGCCTTGCCGGACTGCATCGCGGTTTTGGCTGGACTGAAAATACGCGCGGACATGACCACCTCTTTGCCGCCCGAAGACCGGGCACCTTTGTTCGGCGCAATATCCGAGACCCTGCAGGATGCCTGAAATCTCGCGCCAATCCGTCATTACTGTGCAATGGCCGCGGCGGCAAGGCCGCAAGCGGCCAGGGGCCCGCCATGACGTAGGGAACCTCACTGGGCTGGCGACATTATCGAAAGGTCGGGCGGCCGGCCCGAGCCGGTCCTACCCTGTGAGGCAAATCAGAACCGGACGTTTCGCCATGACCAATGCAACCGAACACGCCGTCCTGCAGCTTGCTGTCCTTGTCGGCAGCCTGCGCGCCCAGTCCTTCAGCCGCAAGATCGCCAAGGCGCTCGCCGCCCGCGCGCCGGATTCGGTGCGCTGCCGCTTCATCGAGATCGGCGACCTGCCGCTTTACAACGAAGATCTGGATGGCGACAGCCCGCCTGCGGCGTGGTCGGCTTTTCGTGCGGCGATACGCGAATGCGACGCGGTGCTGTTCGTCACCCCGGAATATAACCGCTCGATCCCGGGCTGCCTGAAAAACGCGCTCGATGTCGGCTCGCGTCCGCCGGGCAAGAGCGTGTTCAAGGACCTGCCCGCCGGAGTCGTCAGCGTCAGCCCGAGCAAGATCGGCGCCTTCGGCTCCAACCAGGCGCTTCGGCAGACCTTCGTCTTCCTCGACATGCCCGTGATGCAGCAGCCGGAGGCCTATATCGGCAATGTCGCGGAGCTGCTCGACGATAAGGGCGCCGTCACCAATGCCGACACCGCCGCCTTCCTCGAGAATTTCATGGCCGGCCTGGAAAGCTGGATCAGGAGGGTGCACCCCGGCGGCTCGTCCTTCGATGCCTTCATGAAGCAGCGCGAGAAGATCGCCGAGGACTATGTCAATGGCGATGCCACCTCGCTGAAGGCGATCGTCACCCACGCCGGACCGGCGACGTTTTTCTCGCCGCGCGGCGACCATCTCGAAGGCGCCGAAGCGGTCGCCGGCCGCTACGAACGCGACGCTGCAAGCTTCCACAAGGGCGGCAACACCGACCTTGAGGTGCTGCAGGCTTCGGCAAGCGGCGATTTGGCCTTCTGGAGCGGCTTGCAGCACGCCAAGGCGCGCATCGGCAAGAACGGCGAGGCGACCGAGATGACCCTGCGGGTGACGGAAGTGTTCCGGCTGGAGGATGGCGCGTTCAAGCTGGTGCATCGCCACGCCGACCCGGCTCATTAGCCGGCGCTTGTAAAAATCCGCGACACAATGCCGGACGTCTCGCAACATCCGCCTATTCCTTTTGGCACGTGAGCGGCATATGTCAGATACATGGCCGTGCCAGTTGAAGGCATGATGGCGACGATAAAGACACCAATGGACGCGGAAGCGAAAGTCTTGCCGTCGGGGGTCGGCGAACCAGCGATACTGGAAGGCGCGATGGTCATCGGCGCGGGCGCCGCCGGGCTTGCCGCCGCTTATGCGCTGGCCAAGGCCGATGTGACGGTGCAGGTCCTGGAACGCGAGCAACGGCTGGCCGAGCCCTGGCATCGCCGCCACGACAACCTGCACCTCAACACGCATCGCGACCTTTCCTCGCTGCCGGGCGTATCCTTTCCGGCAGGAACGCCGGCCTTCCCGCACCGCAGCGCCGTCATCGGCCATCTCAACGATTTCGCCGAGAGGCACCGGCTGCCGATAGCCTTCGGCGTCAAGGTCGATGAGATCGAATTTCGTGGCGACCGCTGGCTGCTGCGGACAAGCGCGGGCTTGAAGGCGGCGCGCTATGTGGTGATCGCCACCGGGCGCGACCGGCAACCCTTCATCCCGGCCTGGAAAGGCATGGAGGATTTTTCGGGATCGATCATCCACTCGGCCGATTTCGGCAGGGCGAGCGATTATGCCGGCAAGACGGTGCTGGTGATCGGCGCCGGCAATTCCGGCTTCGACGCGCTCAATCATCTTTCCCGCGTCGAGACGGGCCAGATGTGGCTTTCGGCGCGCAACGGACCTTCGCTGCTGCCCAAGCGTATCGGCAAGATCGCCGTGCACCGCATATCGCCGCTCATGGCGAGCCTACCGACAAGGCTCGCGGACGCGGTGATGGCGGCAACGCAGCGCCTGGTGTTCGGCGACCTTACCAAACACGGCCTGCCCCCCGCCCCGGCGGGCGGCGCAAGCCGGCTCGGCTCCGACTATACGGCGATCGCCGCCGACGACGGCGCGGTCGATGCCATCAAGGCCGGACGCATCATCGTGGTGCCGCAATTGCGCGAATTCAGGCGCGACGGCGTCGTGCTGGACAATGGCCAGACGATCGCGCCCGACATCGTCATTGCCGCCACCGGCTACCGCACGGGGCTGGAGACGATGCTGGGCCGGCTCGGCGTGCTCGACGCCAAGGGCGTGCCGTTGTTCAACGGCGCCGCGAACGACCCGAAGCTGCCCGGACTCTGGTTCACCGGCATGCGGCCGAGCATTCGCGGCTGCTTTGCCAATGCAAGGATCCAGGGCGCTGCGATCGCCAAGAAGATCGCCGGCCAGCAACGCTGAGCCGAACGGTCGCTTTTTGACCTCCGTTTTTGTGTTGCCTTCCGGGCGTGCGCCCCCTATACGCCGCGAGACGTCGGAGTGTAGCGCAGCCTGGTAGCGCACCTGATTTGGGATCAGGGGGTCGCGTGTTCGAATCACGCCACTCCGACCATCATTTCCTTCCCGGAAAGAACCAAGCCGGTCCCGCCCCGGCATCTGGCCAGAGGGGGCTCTCATTTGGCAGCCGTGGTCGTGGCGATCCTCGACAGGGACAATTGGGACGCCAACACAGACATCATCGTCGTCGTGGATGGCGCCAGGCGGCGGCTGACATGGGTGCCGCGCGACTTGTGGTCTCCCCTCATAAGCGACCGCATCAACGCGGCTTTCACCATCGGTGGCGGAAGCTTGCTGCTCGATGCGCTTGCTGAACTGGGATTTGCGGCGCAGAGTGCGATCTGCCTCAGGCGTGGCGCAAGCGAAGCCGCGCTTGCCGAAGCCAGCGTCAGGGTGCCGATCCCCGCGCCACTCGATTTCTGGTATCCACTGACACCGACAAGCCGCATCGAAGACGGGCGCCAACAGGTTTCCTTCCGCCCGCCCGCCGAAACGCTAAGGGGCGCCCGTCTTCATCAGTGGATCGGCGCCCGCAGCATGGTCAACGGACAGGGAAGCGACTTCCACCGCATGCGGCGCCAGATCGTGTTCCTGCGCGCGCTCATCGCCCAGGATTTCGATTTCTGCCTTTTGCTGAAGGATCCGGAACTGGTGCGGATCAGCGGCGGCGATCCGCTCTCCCTGCTTGCCCGCGTCTCAACCAGCTGGCGCATGCGGGTGCATGACTGGGTGGACGACGCCGTCATCGACGGCAAGATGGTCCTAGTCCCGCGCAAGCCGAAGCCATGGTGGCGGCGGCAACTGCGCCGGCTACGGGACAGGCTCAAGGGAAAGCCGACCTAGCCCATTTCCGGATCGCTCAAATCGCGCCTTCGACATCCGTCTTGGAGAAATCCTCGCCGACATAGAGCAGCCGGCAAGCGCGGTCCTTCGCCACCTCATAAGCGAAGCAGTCGCCGAAGTTGAGCGCCGCGGGGTGGATGCCTTTGCCCCATCGTGCGTAAGCCTCGGCAACACGCCGAGCCGCGCCTTCCGTGACTGGCGCAATCTCGAAGCCGAGCCCGTCGAGCAGGGATTGCACTTCCTCGGCCACGCCGCGTCGTGCGGCAACAATCAGGAGCTCGGCTACGGTTCCGGCCGATATCAGAAGTTCGTCTTCCGTTTCAAGCGTAGCGATACAGGCGTCCGCCGCCGGCTCGTCGAGGACGATGGCGATCAAGGCCGAGGTATCGACCGCGATCATTCCGGCAGGCCGTCATCGCCATAGAGGAAATCCTGGCTGCGCGCCGCAGGCGGGCCGGCACTGGCTTTCGCGGCGCCGGAGGCCCGGACGGCCTGCAGCAGGCTCCGGCGGTGCTTCCGGTCCGGCGCGGACCGTACCGGGACGAGACGCACGGCCGCGTGACCGTGGCGGGTCAGGATAATCTCATCTCCAGCCTCGGCGCGCCTCACCAGTTCGGTCAGTTGCCCCTTGGCGTCTGTCACGGATATCTGCATGACAACCCTATATGGACCATGATTTGGTCCATTAAATAGACCATTTGATAGTCTAGCTCAAGGCCGCAGTTCGGAGGAACGGTAAACCCGCCGGGCGAGAACCCCAACACCTCGAGCCCGGCGAGCCTACAACCCGATCAGGAACGCGACCGGGACCGGGATCAACCGGCATTGTCTGCCTTGCAAGAGCGATGCCGGAAAGGCTGTTCCGAAATGGGACGGCTAGGCCGCTGGCTCCTACCGGTTGATCACGGAACACACCGGCTGTGGCTTGAATAATCCCTCGCTTCCAACTTTGTCGCCGGTCTAAGCTTTGAACAAAAGGGGATTTCCCATGCCTGTTGTCGAGGCGGTGCTGTCGCTGATCGGCCCGGCCTATTTAGCCTATTACGGCTTTGCCGTTCCGGTCATGGTGGTCTGGGCAATTCTGTGCGCTGCGCTCTGGGTTTGGAACAACCGGCCGAGCAAGAGACCGGGTGGCGTCGCGCGGTCGCGGTCCGCCAGCCTGATGTTTTTCGTCCTTGTCGCCGCCTGTTACATCGCGGCGCACAGGCGTGTATCTTCTGGCCCAGCATCTGGCCGGGCTATGGGCGTAACCGCCGGGCGCTATCGGTGGCTAAATATCGAACTCGCCCTGCCCTTCGTCCATGGCGCTCACGGTCTCGGCGGCCAAGGCGCGGGTGATCGGCGTCTTGCGTTCGAGTGCGGCGCGGTCGAGGCGCTCGACGACGCGCATGGCGGTCGCGAGCGACCGCTCGATGCGACGCACCAGATATTGCACCACATGCGGCTCGACCTCGACCTGGCGGTCGGCGAAGAGCTTGGTGATGACGCCGGCAAGCAAAAGGTCGTCGGGCTCGTGGATCTCGACCGTCGACGCCGCCTTCAGCCGCGAGATGAGATCGGGCAGCGCGACGCGCCAGGCGGAGGGGAAACGCCGCGCCGTCAAAAGCAGCGTCGAGCCCGCGCCGCGCACGGCGTTGATCAGGTGGAACAGGCCCTGCTCGTCGACCGCCGCCTTGTCGATGTCGTCGATGAGCGCCGGCCTGCTGCCGAGCCCGGCAATGTGCTCGCCGATCCGGCCGGGATCGATGGCGACGGCATGCGTCCGATCCTGCCAGATCCGGGCGAGGTGCGTCTTGCCCGAGCCGGGCGGCCCGGCCAGCACGACCACCGGCGACGGCCAGTCCGGCCAGCGGTCGATCAGCGATGCCGCTTGCGCATTGGTGCCCGAGACGACGAGCTCGTCGCGCGAATAGCCGGTGCCGTGGCCGAGATCGAGCGGCAGCTGGCGCGGCGGGTCGGCTGGCTGAGCCGTCATTTCAGCCCCGCGTCGAGCGATGGCCGCCGCCGCGGTCGGCCGGCAATTGCGGCGCGGGCTGTGTGCCGTTGCCCTTGTAAAGCGGCGATTCCAGATAACGGGCGATGGCGAAGCGCACCAGCACGGCAATCGCCGCCGAGGCCGGCACGGCAATCAAAAGGCCGACGAAGCCGAACAGCGCGCCGAAGGCAAACAGCGCGAACATCAGCCACACCGGATGCAGGCCGACGCTCTTTCCGACCAGCCGCGGCTGCAGGATGTTGCCCTCGATGAACTGGCCGACGAAGAACACGCAGGCCACGGCGACCACCATGGTCCAGTCCGGCCAGAACTGGACGAAGGCGACGCCGACGGCGAGCACCAGCCCGGTCAAAGAGCCGACATAGGGGATGAAGGAGATCAGCCCGGCGAAGAAGCCGATGAGGATGGCGAAGTTCAGGCCGGTCAGCGTCAGGCCCGTGGCATACATGGCGCCGAGCACCAGGCAAAGCGTGCCCTGCCCGCGTACGAAGCCGGCGGTGGCGGTGTTGATGTCGCGGGCAAGCGCGCGCACCGTCTCGACATGATCGCGCGGCACCCAGCCGTCGACCTCGGCCACCATGCGGTCCCAGTCGAGCAGCATGTAGAAGGCGACGACCGGGGTGACGACGAACAGGCTCACCACCGAGACCAGCGCCACGCCGGAGCTCCAGATCGAGGTGAAGACGGTGGTGAGCAGGCTGAAGCCGGAGGTGAGCAGCGAATTCAGCCCGTCGCGCAGACCGGCGGCGTTGACGCCGAAACGCTGCTCCAGCCACTTCGGGTCGAAACTGGTGATCAGCGATTGCAGGCGGGTGAGATATTCCGGCAGCTTGCGGGCGAAATCGGCCATCTGGGTGGCCAGCACCGGCACCAGGATAACCAAGGCCAGCACCACCACGACGATGAAGGCAATCAGGATCACCACGGTCGCCATCAGGCGCGAGAGGCCGAGCCGCTGCAGCCAGTCGGCGACCGGGTCGAGGAAATAGGCGAGCACCATGCCGGCGACGAAAGGCAGGAGGATGCCCGAGAAAATGTAGAGGAACAGCGCCAGCAGGACCGCCGTCGCCAGCCAGAAGAAGACCTGGCGGCGAAGCCCGCCCGAGCTGTCGTCGGCCTCAATCACCGCGGCTTCGCCGTCAGGCGCCCGTGTTGGAGCCGCCCGATTTGCCGATGCCCGACTTGATGTCGCCGGTTTGGGAGTTGCTCGTTCGGGAGCCTTCGCCATAGCCGCTCATATGCCTTAGCCAGGCCACGAGATAGGCTGCGGCCGAAGCCACGGTCAAGACCCCGGTCAGCAATATGAGCGCGGTCCGCAACGGGTCCAGGTGCACGGAAAAGGCAAGTTCGCCCAGCACAAGCGCCGCCAGCACGATCTGCGCGGCGGTGTTGGCCTTCGACACGAAGAGCGGCTTGACCTCGACGGGATGGCTCATCACGCTGGACAAGAGCACGGCGCAGACGATGAGCCCGTCGCGCGAGACCACGGTCACCACCAGCCAAAGCGGCAGTTCGCCGGCAAAACCCATGACGACGAAGACCGAGACCAGCAGAAGCTTGTCCGCGATCGGATCGAGATAGGCGCCGAGGCTGGACGACTGGTTCCAGCGACGCGCGATAAAGCCATCGACGCCGTCGGAGATGCCGGCAACGAGGAATCCGGCAAAGGCCCAGTCCCAATGCGCCTGCAGCATGGCGAGCACCACTGCGGGCACGAGCAGCAGCCGCATGATCGTGATCATGTTGGGAAGGGTCACGTGATGTCCCGTCGCGATTTTTATTGGAGAATAGATGATGGAGATAAGTAAATTGGGCAAGAGAGGAGCGGCGCTGAAGCTGCCGATCTCCCCTCTTGCAGGGGAGATGCCTGGCAAGGCAGAGGGGTGCTGTCCCTCGGCATATCGGAGTTCTTCTTTCGCCGTGTCGTCAGAACCATTATCGACGCTGGTATTCCTTCACACCCCGTGTCCTGCCGGACATCTCCCCCGCAAAGGGGGGAGATTGGCCATCTCGGCCTTCGCCAATCGCCTATGTCGGTGCTCACTTTCCACGCTTTTGTCGGCGGAAACGACGGCCATCCTTGCTCCCCGAAACCATTCATGCGAAGAGCCGGCAATGGAAACGAGGACGAGCCGACGATGAGCAAGGGCGACAAGGCCGAGCGCAAAAACGGGCTCACCTACGCCGAGGCTGGCGTCGACATCGATGCCGGCAATCTGATGGTCGAGAAGATCAAGCCGCTGGTGCGCGCCACGCGCCGGCCGGGCGCCGATGGCGAGATCGGCGGCTTCGGCGGACTGTTCGACCTGAAGGCCGCCGGCTTCACCGATCCGGTGCTGGTCGCGGCCAATGACGGTGTGGGCACCAAGCTCAAGATCGCCATCGATGCCGGCAAGCACGACACGATCGGCATCGATCTCGTCGCCATGTGCGTCAACGACATCGTCGTGCAGGGCGCCGAGCCGCTGTTCTTCCTCGATTATTTCGCCACCGGCAAGCTCGACCCGGACCAGGGCGCTTCAATCGTCGGCGGCATCGCGCAAGGTTGCCGGCAGGCCGGCTGCGCGCTGATCGGCGGCGAGACCGCCGAGATGCCGGGCATGTATCACGACAAGGATTACGACCTTGCGGGCTTCGCCGTGGGCGCCGCCGAGCGCGGCCAGCTGCTGCCGACCGACGACATTGTCGAAGGCGACGTGCTGCTCGGCCTTGCCTCGTCCGGCCTGCACTCCAACGGCTTTTCGCTGGTGCGCCGGATCGTCGCCGCGAGCGGCCTTAGCTGGAGCGATGCGGCGTCATTCAACGAGGAGCTCAGCCTCGCCGAGGCGCTGCTCGAGCCAACGCGCATCTATGTGAAGTCGATCCTGAAAGCGATCCGCAACACGCATGGCATCAAGGCGCTGGCCCATATCACCGGCGGCGGTTTCCCGGAAAACATTCCGCGCGTTTTGCCCAAAGATTTTTCCGCCGAGCTCGACCTCGAAGCGATCGACGTGCCGCCGGTGTTCTCGTGGCTGGCCAAGACCGGCGGCGTCGCGCCGGAAGAGATGATGCGCACCTTCAATTGCGGCATCGGCATGATCCTCGCGGTCGCCTCCGGCCAGGCGGCGCAGGTCGCGGCGGTGCTGCAGGAAGCCGGCGAGACGGTGACGCCGATCGGCCGCATCGTGCCGCGCCGCGACGCCGGCGTCATCTATCGGGGCTCGATCGGCCTATGAGCAGGAAACGCACGGTCGTCCTGATCTCGGGACGCGGCTCCAACATGACGGCGCTGATCGCGGCCGCCGCCGATCCAATCTATCCGGCGGAAATCGTCGGCGTCATTTCCGACCGCCCCAACGCGGCCGGCCTCGGCATCGCCCAGTCGCGCGGCATCGCCACCAAGGTCATCCAGCGCGCCGACCATCCGACCAAGGATGCCTATGACGCTGCGCTCGACGCCGCGCTTGTCGGCTTCGGCGCCGACATCGTTGCCCTGGCCGGCTATATGCGGATCCTCGGCCGCGGCTTGGTCGAGAAATGGCAGGGGCGCATGGTCAACATCCACCCTGCCCTGCTGCCGGCCTTCAAGGGTCTGGACACGCATGCGCGGGCCATCCGCGCCGGTGTTCGCATCCATGGCTGCTCGGTGCATTTCGTCACGCCCGAGATGGATGACGGCCCGATCATCGCGCAGGCCGCCGTGCCGGTGATGGTCGGCGACAATGAGGACACGCTTGCCGCGCGCGTGCTGAAGGTGGAGCACCGGCTCTATCCGCTGGCGCTGGGTCTGGTCGCCGAAGGCAAGGCGCGCATGGAAAAGGGCCACACCGTGCTTGCCCATTTCGCCGACGACGCCGACAACGCCACCTCGGTGGTGATGGCGCCCGACCCGCTGCGCGAGGAGACCGACCTCGAGCAGCTGGCGCGGATCACGCCGTAGAGGCTGCAATGCCCCTGAGACAACTTCTTATCCTCCGCCACGCCAAGTCGAGTCGGGACGATCCCAAGCTTGAGGATTTCGACCGGCCGCTAGCCGCGCGCGGCTTAAAGACGGCGCCGCTGATGGGGCGGGAGCTTGCCCAGCGCGGTTGGCTGCCGGATCTGGCGCTGGTGTCGCCGGCGCTGCGCACGCGCGATACCTGGCGGCTGGTTGCGGCCGAACTCCCGAAGAACGTGCCGGCGCAATTCGCCGACGAACTCTACGAGGCGGCTGCCGGTGCGATCCTGGCGCGCGTGCGGCAGGCCAAGGCAGCGAGCCTGATAGTGATCGGCCACAATCCCGGCCTGCAGCACTATGTGTTGCGGCTGGCCGGCCCCGGAACGGATGAGAGCGTTTTCAAGAAGATCGAAGCGAAGTTTCCGACGGCAGCTCTTGTCCGGTTCACGCTGGACAAGGATTGGGCCGATCTCGACTTCCGTGGCGCCCGACTGACGCATTTTGTTCGGCCGAAGGATTTGACGTAGCCCGAAGCCTGGCGGCCCATAAGCAAGGCGGCGGGCAAGCCCGCCGCCTTCAATATTTTCAAAGACGAGCTCAATTGCCCCAGTTATCCGATGGCGGACCCGGCCAATCCGCAGCGCCGGTCGCGCCAGTCTTCATCTCGGTATCGACCTTCGGGGCCGGCTTGACTGTGTTGTGCTTCGGGATCGAAGCCGTGACGCTGGTGTCGGGGCCAACGGTGGCTGCCTGGTTGACGCCATCGGCGCCGTAGTGGTCGCTGCCGGCGAAGGCGGAGCCCATCGCGAGAAGCATTGCGACAGTGGTGAGAGCGATCCTGGTCATTTCGGTTTTCCTTGTCCGTTTGGTTTCGTCGGGCGATGGCTTTGGGAGGATGGCCCCGCTGCCGAAAAGACCCGCGGCGGCCTGGGTTTATTCCCGGCGCGTTCGCTTTTCAGCTGCCATGGCAGTGTCGGATCGGACGTCGCTCAGAAAAAGGCAAACGATTACAAATGCTTGTGATGACAAATACTTGTGATGCGATTCAAACGGCGTTAGCCGGCTGCAGAAAAACAGAGCGGCGGGACAAGCCCGCCGCCTGCTTTTTTCCGGGTCGGATCAGTGGTTGCCGAACAGGTTGTGATCGGTGCCCTGCACCACCGGCCTTCGGACATCCGCGTCCGACTTCGCGATCGAGGTCGTCACAGTCCGGTCGATGGTGACAGCCGGCTGTTTGGCATTGGCCGCTCCGTAATTGTCCGAGCTGGCGAAAGCGGCGCCCGTGGCGACAAGCAGAGCGACGGCGGTAAGAGCGATCTTGGTCATTTGAGTTACTTCAGATTTGAAGGTTATGGTTGAAGCGGGTTAGGAGGCGCGCCGGTTAGCGGCCCCAGATGCCTTGGCCCGACGGCGGCTGGTTCTGATCAGGTGTGATGTGGAACTCGCGCTGCTCGAACTTGTCGAGCTTGCGGATCGAACCGGTGACGGTGTTGTCGACGTTGCCCGCGGGGGCCGTTACGGCCGGCTGGTTGACATTGTCGGAACCGTAGTGGTCGCTGCCAGCGAAAGCGCTGCCCGTGGCAATGAGGAAAGCAGCGGCGGCAAAAGCAATCTTGTTCATTTCAGATACTCCAGATTTCAAAAGTCGTGTCCGTCTAGTGGCGTGCCGTAATGGAAATTCGCGTCGCTCGGACCACCCCGAAATGGGTCGGCCCTGTTGCCATTTCCAATCACGAAAAGTTGTGAACCGAACCGTTCGGTTCGATTTTGAAATTAACTGAACTACGCAGCGGCCACATTCTTATTGTTTGATATCAGTCAGTTACGGGGATCGTCGCGCGATGCGGCACCTGGATAACGGGAGCCGGTGTTCACCCCGGCTATACGAACCGTCAACATTAATTGAACCGAACGGTTCGGTTTTATCACTTGCACGACCGAACAGGTGGCTCGGCAGGCACCATGACCGGGGTGGCGGTCGCCGAGAAACCACGTTTGCCTTGCGCGCGGATCGATACTATCGGTTGCCTCGGGAACCAATTTGGACGCCGCCTGCCGCCCTTTGGCGAAGGTCGACGCCGTTGGGAGGAACAGCGACGAACGATGCGGCTGCTGCTTGTCGAGGACAATCGCGAACTGGCCGATTGGCTGAGCAAGACGCTGCGCCAGGCGAGCTATGTCGTCGACGTGGTGCATGAGGGCGAGGATGTCGAGCATGCTTTAGCCGCCGGGGATCACGCTTTGATCATCCTCGACCTTGCCCTGCCCCGCATGGGCGGCATGGAGGTGCTGAAAAGGCTGCGGGCGCGTGGCAACCCGGTGCCGGTTATCGTGCTTACCGCCAATGCCAGCCTTGACGGCCGGGTCAAGGGCCTCAACGAAGGCGCCGACGACTATCTGGCGAAACCATTTCAGATCGAGGAGCTGGAAGCGCGCATCCGCGTGCAGCTGCGCCGCGCCAACGACCGCACCGCACCGGTCGTTTCCTGCGGCGATCTCACCTTTGATACCAACACCAGGCTGTTCTCGCTTGCCGGCGCGACGCTGTCGCTGACGCCGCGTGAGCACGCGGTGCTGGAACAGCTCGTCGTCAAGGCCGGTCGCACGGTGAGCAAGGCGGCGCTCTCGACCGCGATCTACGACTTCGACACCGACGCCGACCCCAGCGCCATCGAGATCTATGTGCACAGGCTGCGCAAGAAGCTTGAGGGATCGCGCGTCCAGATCGCCACCTTGCGCGGCCTGGGCTACCTGTTGCGCCACGACGATCCGGCGCCATGAAAATCGACAGGCTCCGGTTCGGCAGCCTTCGCCTGCAGTTGCTGGCCTGGGTGGTGCTGCCGCTGGCTGGGCTCGCCGCCATCAATCTGTGGACCAGCCAGCGCAACGCGCTGGCGACGGCAGACCTCGTCACCGATCGCATGCTGGTCGGCTCGGCACGCGCCATCGCCGAGCAGGTGGCGATGGCCGACGGCGCGCTCGACGCTACCGTGCCGCCGGCGGCGATCGAGATGTTCGACACCGGCGACCGCGACAGCGTCTATTATCGCGTCGAGACCGCCGGCGGGCGGCTGCTGAGCGGCTATCCGGACCTGCCCGAGGCGCCGGATCGCGGCAGCGTCGAAGCCACCTACCGCGATCACCCGCTGCGCCTGGCAACGCTCAGCCATGCCGTGATCGGCGCCGGCAGCGATTCGCCGATCAAGGTCACGGTCGGCGTCACGCTTGCCGGACATGACGCCATGGTCAAGCGCCTGTGGCTCAGCGCCTTCGCCCAGCAGCTTGCCTTGGTGGCCATTGCCGGCGTGTTCGTGCTGCTTGGCCTGCGCCGCGGCCTGGCGCCGCTGATCCGGCTGCGCGATGCCGTGCGCTCGCGAAGCCGCAGCGATCTCGATCCGGTCGAGGTCCCGGGCGCGCAGAGCGAGATCCGGCCGCTGATCGAGGCGCTCAACGCCTATATGGAGCGCGTGCGGGCGCAAATGGCGGCGCAGCGACGCTTCATCGCCAATGCCGCGCACCAGTTGCGCACGCCGCTGGCGCTCTTGTCGACGCAGGCCAGCTATGCCTTGCGGGAAACCGTGTCCGATCGGCGCCAGGAGGCGCTGGTCGCGTTGCAAGCGAGTTCCGGCAGGCTGGCGCGGCTCGCTGAACAATTGCTCACGCTTTCGCGCGCCGAGCCCGGCAGCCGGCGGCCACGCGCCGACCGCATCGACCTCACCGAGGCCGCCCGCCATGTGCTGGAAGCGCAGGCACCGGTGGCGATCAAGCGCGACATCGACCTCGGCCTCGAGGAGAACGGACCGGTGGCGGTGATCGGCGACGGCACGATGCTGCGCGAGATGATCGTCAATCTGGTCGACAACGCGCTGCGCTACACGCCGGCTGGCGGCGCGGTGACTGTCAGGCTGGCGATGGTCGATCGCGAGGGCGTGCTGACGGTGGCCGATACCGGCCCCGGCATTCCGGCCGAGGAGCGGGAGCATGTCTTCGAACGCTTCTACCGCCTCGCCGGCTCGGCAGAGGAAGGCAGCGGGCTCGGCTTGGCAATCGTGCGCGAGGTGGTCGAGAATGCCGGCGGCAGCGTCACTGTGGGCGACGCCGCCGCGGGCGGGCTCAAAGTCGAGGTCCGGCTGCCGCTGGCCTAAGGCCTACCTCAATGTTCGGACTCTTCGTCCGGCAATTCGAGCGTACGACCCGAATAAAGAATCCGGAGGATGACCACTTTGTCATCCACGATTTCGAACGCGATCGTTGCGCGTCGGCGCCATCCTACCGTGCGCAAACCCGGTGCGATTTCGTCATGACGCATGCCCCGCTCCGGAAAAGTTTCAAAGTCGAGACAATAGTCGACAATGCGCCCGACAAAACGCAAAGCAGTTGCCACGCCAGCCTTTGGCGCGAGCTCGCTCAGCAACTCGGCAATGTCCCGCTCGGCGGCAGCATGGAACCTGACCTGATATTTCATGCACCGGAGCGCGGTTTGGCGGCGATCGCGTTGATGTGCTCAGAGAGATTGCGGCGCAGCTGTTCGGCCGTCAAAAGCTTCTCAGGATGGGCGCGCGCATCCTGCATCGTCGGCACGACTGCCTCGCGCAGCCAGCGTTCAATCGCCGCGTCACGGGCAGCCAACGTACGCAGGCCATCACGGATGACTTCGCTCTCGGTGGCGTATTCGCCTGAGGCAACTTTATTTTTCACCATCTGCGCCATCTCGAGCGGCAGTGTGATCGTCAGGGGCTGGGAGTTTCGCATGGCCCGTCTCCTCGATACCCCTCAGTATAGCACAAGGCGGGTGACTTTGTCATACACTAGGTGAAGCCGCACACCAGACATGATGATGTGCGGTGATTGCTCAGGTCCCCTGCTCGTTGAACGGCGCCGGGCGCCACTTCACAACATAGTTCTCGAAGCGGGTGATGATGAACTCCACCACCAGCGCCATCACCGCCAGGATGATCATGGCGGCGAAGACGCCATTGGCGTTGAAGGCGCCCTGCGCGGTGGAGATCAAAAGGCCCATGCCCTGCTTGGCGCCGAGAAACTCGCCGACGACCGCGCCGACCAGCGCGAAACCGAACGAGACATGCAGGCTGGCGAGGATCCAGCTCATCGCCGAAGGAATGATGACCGAGGTGGTGATCTGGAACGGCGAGGCGCCGAGGATCTGGGCGTTGGCAATCATCGCCCTGTCAGCCTCGCGCACGCCCTGGAAGGCGTTGGCGAAGACGACGAAGAACACCATGACGACGGCCAGCGCCACTTTGGAAGCCATGCCCAACCCGAGCGCGATGATGAACACCGAGCCGAGCACCACGCGCGGCACGGAGTTCGCGATCTTGATATAGATCGAGAACACATCGGCCAGCAGCTTGTTGCGACCAAGGATGATGCCTGCCACGATGCCGCCGACGGCGCCGATAGCGAAGCCGAGGAAGGTTTCCTCCAGCGTCACATAGATCTGCAGCCAGAGCGGCCCCTGCGAGGTGCCCTCGGTGATCCAGGACCAGATCTGTTCCCAGATGCCCGACGGGCTGGAGAAGAAGAACGGGTCGATGATGTTGTAGTCGGCGCAGAGTTCCCAAAGGCCTAGGAAGACGACGAGGATCGCGAGGCGCAGGCCGATGACCAGAGCATGGCGTTTGCGCAGTCGTGCCCTCGCCTGCGCTTCCGCGGCGACGATCGAGGTGGCGCGGGCTGCGGCCTGATCGGTTGGAGAGATGGCGGTCATGGCAAGTCTCCTTTCAATGGCTCGCTTGCAAGCCACGGCTTTGGCCGAGCTGCACTTCCTCACGCAGATCGTTCCAGATCACCTTGGCAATCTCGATGAATTTCGGGTCGTAGCGAATGTCGGACATGACGCGCGGGCGCGGCAGGTCGATGCGGTAGACGCTCTTCACCGTGCCCGGGCCTGCGGTGAGCACATAGACCTTGTCGGCCAGCGCCACCGCTTCCTCCAGATCGTGCGTGACGAAGACGACGGATGATCTCAGCCCCGACCAGAGGTCCAGCAATTCGTCCTGCATTGCCGTGCGGGTTTGCATGTCGAGCGCGCTGAAGGGCTCGTCCATCAACAGGATCTCGGGCTGGTTGATGAAGGTCTGGGCAAGCGCCGCGCGCTTGCGCATGCCGCCCGAAAGCTGGTGCGGATAGTGCTTCTCGAACCGCGAAAGGCCGACCCGGCCGATCCAGTCGCGCGCCTTCTCATAGGCTTCTTTCTTCGGCATGCCGCGGAAGAGCGGACCGGCGGCGACGTTGTCGAGGACGCTGCGCCACGGAAACAGCGCGTCGGCCTGGAAGACGAAGCCGATGTCCCGGCTGATGTCGGTGACCGGATTGCCCATGACGCGGACATTGCCGGTGGTCGGACGCAACAGGCCGGTGACGAGGTTGAGCGTCGTCGACTTGCCGCAGCCGGTAGGGCCGACGACGCAGGCGAACTCGCCGCGCGCCACCGTCATGGTGAAATCGCGGATCGCCGTCATCATGTGGCCGTCCGGCGTGACGAAGCGCAGCGTCACATCGTCGATGGCTATCGCGGCGTCAGCCGGCGGCGCGGCGGGAGACAGTTTCTCCGCCGCCATGATCTGCGATTGCATGGCACACTCCTTTTGTGGTGGTGCGGGGATGGCGCGATCCGGGCCCGCGGGCCTGCTCGCCGGCATCCGGAAACACGGCCGTAGAATTGATTCAGGCGGCCGACGCAAGCTCTTGCTTTTCAAGGGCGGACGGGGTCCGTCCGCCCTCGCCTGCCGGCGCCTACTTCGCCGCGTCGACGAACTCGGTCGTGTAGGTCTTCGATAGGTCGATCTGCTTTCCCTGCAGGCTCTTCGAGAAGGTCGACAGAACCTTCAGCACGGTCTGCGGTCCATCGGCCGGCATACGACCATCCGGCGTGAACATCGCCTTGCCGCCTGCCAGACCCTGAACATAGAGGTCCTTGCTGCCGGCGTAATAGTCCTTCGGCATCTTGTCGGCGATCTCCTCGGCCGAATGGCCGGCGATGAACTTCATCGTCTTGACGAAGGCGTTGGCGAGCTTCTGCGCCTCGTCCTTGTGACCTTCGAGCCAGCTCGACTGGACGTAGAAGGAGGCAGCCGGGTAGTCGCCGCCGAGCGCCGCCTTGGTCTTTTCGGGCGTGCGCATGTCGACCAGGACCTTGGCCTCGCCGGTCTGGAGCAGCTTAGCGATGGTCGGCTCGGTGGTCATGCCGGCCTGGATCTGGTCCTGCTTGACGGCGGCGATGAAAGTGTTGCCGGCGCCGACGGGAAGCAGCGTGTAGTCGCCCGGCTTCAGGCCGCTGCGAACCGCGAGATACTGCGTCAGGAAATCGGTCGAGGAGCCGAGGCCGGTGACACCGAGCGTCGCGCCCTTGAAGTCGGCCGGCGACTTGATTTCCGGGTGCTTGGCCGAGACCAGCTCGACCTCGCCCGGCGCCTGGCTGAACTGCACGATCGACTGGATGTATTTGCCCTTCGACTGCAGGTCGACGGTGTGGTCGTAGAAGCCGACGACGCCCTGCACGGCACCGGCCAGCAACTCATTCTCGGCTTCGACGCCGGCGCGGGAGTTCACCAACTCCACGTCCAGCCCCTCGTCCTTGAAGTAGCCGAGCTGCTGGGTGAGCACGGCCGGCAGATAGATCTGCTTTTCCATGCCGCCGACGATGATGGTGATCTTGTCGGCAGCCGATGCCGTCGATGCGCCAGCGCCAACCATGGCAAGCGTCAGCGCCACTGAACGCAGGGCGCGTTTAGAGATGAAACGGGTCACTAGTCTTCCTCCACTGGGCGGCGCGCCGCGCCGCATTCCTCCTGTCGGCCGCTCCCAGGCCGTTCATGTGGCGACCGCCACAAAACTGTCATGGCATGGCCAAGCTTTCAGCTGGCTTTCAGCCGTTTTAGCAGCCGTGGAATGGAGTCCGGCGGGGTTTCCGGTCACAAGGCAGTGAAGCCCAGCACATCGCGCATGTCGTATTCGCCGGGCGGCCGTCCGGCGACCCAGAGCGCAGCCGCGATGGCGCCGCGGGCGAACATCGAGCGGTCGCCGGCGGCATGCGAAAGCGTGAGCCTCTCGCCGTCGCTCAGGAAGCTGACGCTGTGCTCGCCGACGATGCTGCCGCCGCGCACAACGGCAAAGCCGATCTCGCCGGCATTGCGCGGACCAACGAAACCATCGCGGGCGCGTCTCGCCACATCGTCCAGCACGACGCCACGTCCTCGCGCGGCCGCCTCGCCCAGCATCAGCGCCGTGCCTGACGGCGCATCGACCTTCATGCGATGATGCGCTTCAAAAATTTCGATGTCGCAGTCGTCGGCGGCAAGCGCCCTTGCCGCTTGCTCGGCCAGGCCGGTCAGCATGTTGAGCCCGAGCGAGTAGCTGCCGGAGCGCACGATGGCGACTTTCTTCGCGGCGTCGGCAATCGCCGCCAGTTCCGAGGCGCTGAAGCCGGTCGAACCGATGACCAGCGCCGGACCGCCGCGCGCCGCGCAGGCCTTGGCCAGTTCGGCGGAAGCTGCGGGCGTGGTGAAGTCGACGACCACATCGGCAAGCGCCAGCGCTTCATCGCGCTCGACCAGCCCCTCGCCCATGCTGCCCGGTCGATGGAAGCGCGCGACGAGATGCAGCCGCGGATCGGCCGCGACGGCTTCCGCCATCTGCCGGCCCATGCGGCCGAGCGCGCCGGCGATGGCTATCCTGAGCGGCTGCGGCATGGCGATCCTGTCGAAAACTGAGTCGGAACAATCCTTTGGCACGCCGCCTTGGCAAATTGATTCAAACGACTGCAGGCCACGGCAAACGGGGCGAGACGAGAGCGAACTGTACACGAATGTGAAGGCGGCCGCGGACGAGATCAAGACGCTGGACGCGCAGGTGGCGAAGTAGCAAGGCTACGGGCCGCGACGGCGCTATTGCGCCTTGTCAACATGATCGAGGATCGCGCGATAGCGCCCGCATATGGCGGCATCCTGGTAGAAATCCACTTCGGTATCGATGATCTGGTCGAGGCTTAGTCCGCGATAATGCGCCTTTACCTTTGCCAGGACCTCTTGCGCTTGCCTGATTTCGCCGAGTTCGGAATGGCAGATGACAAGACGGATGAGCGACCACGGTGTTACAGTCGCCATTTTCGCGTAGCAGACGACTGCCTCGCGATATCGTCCGGCCGTCGTCAGAAGGACGCCACGGAAGTCGTCATACCATCCCACGGCGTATGGGTCGCGACGCTGGGCTTCGGCTATCTCATCAAGCCCCTCCTCCGGCCTGCCCGTGTGATTGAGGAAAATAGCGCGGATACTAAGAATGAATGGATCGTTCGGATTGAGCGCGACGGCCCGGTCAAGGCTGAATTCAGCCTGTTTGAACTGGCGCAGGTACAAGTGAGCGAAGCCGGTGGCGAGATGCCCATAGGCCTCGTCGGGATCAAGGTCCAACGCCGTTCTTGCGATCGCCAGTCCGGAATGCAAATGGCCGGGATTGTTGTAGTCCCAATAGTACTTGATCGACTCCACAAAGCTGAGCATGGCATGCGCGGCAGCAAACTGCGGATCGAGCTTTGCCGCCTGGCGCAGAAATGGTTCCGCTTCGAGCACAGTGTCATAGACCGCGGCCAGTTGCAGCGCCCGCAGATAAAACTCATAGGCCGACATGTTGTTGGTCGGGCGGCCTCTGGCGCGCGACGAAATCGCGGTTCTGGCCTGCCGAGCCAGACGCGCCGCGATCATCCGGGTGATTTCATCCTGGATGGCGAAAATGTCGTCGAGTTCCCGGTCGTAGTGTTCGCCCCAGATATGAGCCATCGACGACGCATCGGTCAGCTGCACGGCGATCCGCACCCTGTTGCCGATCTTCCGCACGCTGCCTTCGACGACGTATTGGACGCCAAGCTTGCTCGCCACCTCCGCCGGATCATGCGCCTTGCCGCGGAACTGGAAGGAGGAGTTCCGCGCGATGACCAGAAACTCCTTATACTTGCCAAGCTCGGCGATGATGTCCTCGGTGATGCCGTCGCTGAAATAATCCTGCTCCGGATCGCCGCTCATATTGTCGAAAGGAAGTATGGCGATGGACGGTCTGAACGACCGCGTAACATCCGCCTTAACCGCGAAGGGCCTGGGGCCTGCATATTTATAGCCGCGACCGTGCACGGTTGCGATAATCTCGGCAGACAGCAATTTTCGCAGCGCCGAAATGTGGACCTGCAGCGTATTCTCCTCCACCACCACGCCGGACCAGACCGCATCTAGAAGTTCGGTCTTGCCGATCACCTCGTCGGGTCTGTCGAGCAACATGGCGAGGATGTCGAAGGAACGCGCCGAAAGCTCCACCGGCCCTTTCGGGCCTAGCAACTGCCGTTCGGCTCGTCTCAAACGATAGTTCCCAAACTCCAAGTCCATTGGCCACCACCCTCGCGGGGAGGATAGTCCAAGATAACCCTGAAGGCGAACTTCAGGGCCGTTCGGGATTCTTCGCGTCAGGCAAATTCAGAGCCGTGCAGGTCTCTTCAGGTTCGAGCCAAGGACCTGCGTGGGAGGCAGCGCCATTGTCGCCGTTACAGGAGGACATCATGGCTGACATCCTCACCACAGGCCCGATCATAGTCCGACGCCTTAAACTGCTGCGGCGAGGCTTTCCGAGGCTCGGCGCATCGCTCAATGCCATGTCCGGTTTGGTAGGCGACGCACTCAAGATGGCTTACGTGGATCCCTACGCCAGTCTTGGGCGCCAATCGCGGGTCGTGCCGGACGATGATCTCGAAGGCCGAGATCCCACTTGGTGAGCGCAAGCAATGGCAGACCGCGAAGTGGGTCAAAGCGCCCTGAGCCACACCTTGTTGTCATGGACGGCGGCGCCGCCATAGGGCGCGGGCGCATCGGCGCCGGTCAGCACGTTGATGCCTTCGCCGCGCTCATGCGCGCTGTTCGGCCAGATGCCTTCGGCGATCACCACACCGCGCTTCACACCGTCGAAAAATTTTGCGTGCAGCACCACGTCGCCGCGCCGGTTGCCGACCTCGACGCGGCCGCCATCCTCGATGCCGAGCGCCACGGCATCTTCGGGATGGAGCAACAATTCGGGCCGGCCTTCCCTGGCCCTCGACACTGGCGTCTCGGCAAAAGTCGAGTTCAAAAAATTGCGCGCCGGCGAGGTCGCCAGCCGGAACGGATGCTCCTCGTCCGCGACCTCGATCAGTTCGACATGATCGGGGAATTCCGGCAGCCGTCCCAGCGGGCCGAACAGACCCATGCTTTTCGGCGGCCGGTTGGGCGCCGACTGCCCGGTCCAGTTGGGCCGGAAGTGGAATTTCTTGTCTGCATGGCCGAAGCCGTTGATGAAATGCGCGTCGTCGAAGCCGGGCTGCAGGTCGACCCACTTCTCAGCCTTCAGGCTGTCGAAGCTGCCGAGCCCGCGCTTGCCGAGGATGATGTCGATATGCTCGCGCTCGGTCAGGCCGAAGCCGGGCCGGTCGCCGACGCCGAGCCGCTTGGCGAGCTCCTCATTGACATAGTGGTTGGTTCTCGGCCCTTCCGGCGGCTCGATCAGCCTGGGGCCCAGCGTGATGTGCTGGTTGCCGCCACCTTTGTAGATGTCGTCATGCTCCAGAAACATCGTCGCCGGCAGCACGACGTCGGCGAGCTTGGCCGTGTCGGTCATGAACTGCTCATGCACGCAGGTGAACAGATCCTCGCGCAGAAAACCCTTTCTCACCAGCCGCTGCTCCGGGGCGACATTGGCCGGATTGGTGTTCTGGATCAGCATCGCCGTCACCGGGGGACCGCCATAGAGCGCGTCGGCCGCGCCCGTCAGCACCGGGCCGATGCGCGAATGGTCGAGATAGCGCACCTTCGGGTCGCGCATCGCGGTGCCTTCCAGCACGTCCTGGTTCAGCTGGAAGATGCCGGAGTTGGAGTGGAAGGCGCCGCCGCCCTCATACTGCCAGGCGCCAGTGACGGCGGCGATGCAGGAGACGGCATGCATATTGACGGAGCCGTTGCGCTGGCGGGCAAAGCCGTAGCCGAGCCGGAAGTAGGTCTTCTTGGTGTTGCCGACGAGATGGGCGAATGCCTCGATCTCGGCGACGGATAGCCCGGTTATGGCGGCCGCCCATTCGGGTGTGCGCGTCCGCAAATGTTCTTCCAGCCCACGCGGATCATCGGTGTATTTCTCGAGATAGGCGCGGTCGGCCAGCCCGTCGCGGAACAGCACATGCATGACCGCGCAGGCGAGCGCGCCGTCGGTGCCGGGCTTCAGCACCAGGCCGAGATCGGCCTGCTTCATCGTGGCGTTGTCGTAGATGTCGATGACGACGATCTTGGCCCCCCGCTCCTTGCGCGCCCTGGTCGCATGGGTCATCACGTTGACTTGGGTGACCACGGCATTGGTGCCCCAGATCACGACGCAGTCGGATTTAGCCATCTCGCGCGGATCGGGCCCGCGCAGCGCGCCCGCGCCCATCATCCAGCCAGTCCAGGCGAGATTGGTGCAGATCGAGCCGAAAAAGCCGGAGTATTTCTTGGCGTGGCGCAGCCGCTGGATGCCGTCACGCTGCACCAGCCCCATCGTGCCGGCGTAGAAATAAGGCCAGACCGTCTCCGAGCCGTATTTTTCTTCGGCTGCGATGAATTTTTCCGCCACGAAGTCGAGGGCTGCGTCCCAGCTGGCTTCCTTCCAGGCGCCCTCGCCCTTGGCGCCGGCGCGCACCAGCGGTTTCAGCAGCCGGTCGGGATGGTGGACGCGGTCGGCATAGCGCGCGACCTTGGCGCAGACGACACCCGCCGTATAGCTGTTCGCCTTGGCGCCGTGGACACGGCCGATGCGGTTGTCATCGAGCAGCTCGACTTCGAGAGCGCAGGTGGAGGGGCAATCATGCGGACAGGCCGAATGGCCGATCCGGAGCTTGGCGTGCTGGTTCATGCGGGGTGTGTAGCGGGTTTTAGGGACGAGGTGTAGGGCCAGATGGGTTCCCCCTTCTCCCCTTGCGGGAGAAGGTGGATCGGCGCGTAGCGCCGAGACGGATGAGGGGTGTTGGAAGAAATGAGGCGGTTGTCTTGCAAGGCAACTGCCAAGCTGGAATCAAACCTAATGTCGGCTACTCAGTGATGTTTTTATACAGCGCGCTATAAGCGCCGCATTTCGGGCAGCGCATGTGCCGCTCGATATGATCTTCGCCTGCCTTGGTGTCGAAAACTTTGAGGTCCGCTTCGCCACATTCCGGGCATTTGACACTTGCGTTCGAGTCGACCGCCAGAAGGCTGCCTGCATTGATCCACAATTTTCTGGACATCGACGTTTCCCGCACCGCTTTACCCAATTCCAGCGTCTCACTCCGCTGGAACACCCCTCATCCGTCTCGGCGCTGCGCGCCGATCCACCTTCTCCCACAAGGGGAGAAGGGAAATAGCGTTACTCCGCGATCCCTTCCTCATACTCCGCCGACATCGTCAGCCACCTGTCCTCGTTTTGCGCCAGCGTCTGCGCCAGTTGCGAGCGCTCCTTCGCAAGCTGCGTCGCGGTCGAGGGGTCCTTTTCGTAGACGGCCGGGTTGGCCAGCTCGTCCTCGATCAGGTCGATGCGCTTGCGGATGCGGTCCATGAGCGCCTCGGTGGCGCGGATTTCCTTGGCTAAAGGCTCCAGTGCCGCGCGGCGCTGGGCCGCCTCGCGGCGGCGGTCGGCCTTGGACGCCTTGTCGGCCTCCTTCTGCTCGCGGCGGTTGGAGGACACGCCGGTGACCAGCGTCTTGTAATCCTCGAGGTCGCCGTCATAGGGATTGACCGCGCCGTCCTTGACCAGCCAGAGCCGGTCGGCGGTGGCTTCGAGCAGGTGCCGATCGTGCGAGATCAGGATCACGGCGCCCGGAAAGTCGTTCAGCGCATGGATCAGCGATTCACGGCTGTCGATGTCGAGGTGGTTGGTCGGCTCGTCGAGGATGAAGAGGTTCGGGCCCTCGAAAGCCGACAAGCCCATCAGGAGGCGCGCCTTCTCGCCACCGGAGAGGTCTTTCGCCGCGGTGTTCATCTTCTCGGTGGTAAGCCCAAACTGGGCGACACGGCCGCGCACCTTCGATTCCGGCGCCTCCGGCATCAGCCTGCGAACATGTTCGTAGGCATTTTCCTCAGGCCTGAGATCGTCGAGTTGGTGCTGGGCAAAGATCGCCACCTTCAGCCCAGGCGCCACCGTCATCGTGCCGGCCTCCTGCTTCAGCCGGCCGGACAAAAGCTTGGCGAAGGTCGACTTGCCGTTGCCGTTGGCGCCGAGCAACGCGATGCGGTCATCGGCATCGATGCGCAAGGTCATCTTCTTCAGGATCGGCTCACCGGGCGTATAACCGACACTGACGTTGTTGAGCGCAACGATCGGCGATGCCACCGTCTTCACCGGCTCCGGAAACGAGAATGGCCGCACCGTGTCATTCACGATCGCCGCGATCGGCTTCATCTTTTCCAGCGCCTTGATGCGCGACTGCGCCTGCCTGGCCTTGGAGGCCTTGGCGCGAAAACGCTCGACGAAGGATTCCATATGCTTGCGGGCGGCTTCCTGCTTGATGCGGCCCTTTTCCTGCTGTTCCTTTTGCTCGGTGTACTGGCGCTCGAACTGGTCGTAGCCGCCGCGCCAGAAGGTCAGCTTCTTCTGATCGAGGTGGACGATGGAATTGACGGCGCGATTGAGCAGGTCACGGTCGTGGGAGATCAGGAGAACCGTGTGCGGATATTTCGAGACGTAATTCTCGAGCCAGAGCGTGCCTTCGAGGTCGAGATAGTTGGTCGGCTCGTCGAGCAGCAGAAGGTCAGGCTCGGAAAACAGCACGGCGGCCAAAGCCACGCGCATGCGCCAGCCGCCCGAGAAGGAGGAGGCCGGGCGGCGCTGCGCCGCGTCGTCGAAGCCGAGGCCGGCAAGGATGGTGGCCGCGCGGGACTCGGCCGAGTGGGCGTCGATGTCGGCCAGCCGCATGTGGATGTCGGCAATGCGGTGCGCGTCGGTCGCCGTCTTTTCCTCTTCGAGCAGCGCGGTGCGCTCAATATCGGCCTTGAGCACGATGTCGATCAGCGGCTCCTCGGTGCCGGGCGCTTCCTGCGCCACCTGGCCGATGCGGGTGCTTTTCGGCAGGCTGATCGAACCGGTCTCCGAAGGGAAATCGCCGGTGATCGCCTTGAACAGCGTCGTCTTGCCGGTGCCGTTGCGGCCGACAAGGCCGGCCTTTGTGCCGGCCGGCAGCGTCAATGAGGCATGATCGAGAAGCAGCCGCCCCGCCATGCGCAGCGTAAGGTCGTTGATGATAAGCATGGCCGGCTTTTGCACGGGAGATCGGCGCTTCGCAAGAGCCAGGGCCTGGGATGAGACCCCCGCTCGTTGTCTTTGGCCGTTCAGCAAAAAACTCGAAGGACTGGAACCAGTTGCCGGCCGAAACGTTTGGACGCCCGTGATCCGCTATCTCGCCCTGGCTTTCATCTTCTTCCAGGTCGCCACGACAACCGCGCTGGCGACGCAGGTGGTTCTGTTCGAAAACGAGACCGCTCACATTGCTCTCGCCGCTGAACCCGCGAGCGGGCCGCAGGGCCAACCAATCTCGCCCCAAGCGGCCAAGATTGCGAACCGGCTGGAGACGCGGGAGCCGAAACACCTGTTGATCCAAATCGATTCAGGAAAAGCATCCTAGGCTTCGCCTTGTGATTGATGAAGAGGCGGGCGGACACGCCCCTTTATCCTGCCGGAATGTCTCCCCTCAAGGAAGGATTGTTCGTTCCTCTGCTTTCGCCCGGTCACACTTTGCTTGCCACGTCACAGGTTTGGCGTTGATCGCCGCGGTTGTCTCAACCTATGCTGGCGCGAGCGGCGGGTTCAAGCAGAGGACAGATCAGATGTCAGCCAAGACCTCGCTCCTTTCGGCCTCGCTGGCGGTCGCGATTTTCGCGGTCGTCGCCGGGCTGACCATGCTTCCCACCACCCCCGCGGCCCGTGCGGCAACCATCGACTGCGCGGCAGCGAAGACGCAGGCCGACCTTGCGACCTGCACGGCCGCGAATGCCGCTTCGGCGGACGCGGGGCTCAATGCAGTCTACAAGGAGCTGGCGGGACGTCTGGCTCCCACCGACCTGAAGCGCCTGCGCGAGGCGCAGCGCGCCTGGATCCCGTTCCGCGACAAGGAATGCGCCTTCCGCACCCAGCCCTATGCCGGTGGCTCGGTATATGCGACCCTCGTCGAGACCTGCAGACAGGACTTGACGAAGGCGCGGCTGGCGCAGTTACAGCACCAGTTGCAATGCCCCGAAGGCGACCTCTCCTGCGTGCCGCAAACCGGCGGCAGCGCCGCGCCCGCGACGGCTGGCACGGCGTCTGCGAAACCCGCCGCTGCACAGGCAAGCCGGAACGACACGCGGCCATGCGTGCAATCCGCGGGAAAGGCGAAGTCGGACCAGTATGTCTCGCAATGCGTCCAGGTGTCGCCGGCGACCCATCCGCCCTGCAACGGGCAAAATGCATGCAGCATGATGATCGACGAGATCAAGCGCGGCTGCGCCATGATCGGCAACGACAACCCGCCCGCCTTTTGTTCCGCCTACAAGAACTAAGCCGCACCCGACGTCGCTCCTGACTGCCACGGCGATCAACATTCCCGGAGAAAGATCAACCCGTCGCAAGCAGACAACCGCAAGTTTGCCTCGTGCTCAATATTGATGCAGCAAGCGACGATACCACCAAAAAGGCAGCGAAATCTTCTGACCCAAGCATGATGCTTATCAAAAATTGATTTCAGTTTTTATCGCAAACCTGCGACCTTGCCGATGCGCCGTGAGTCGTGAGTTGGCGCCAACGATAACTTGATCCAAGAAAACTTGGCTCTGGCATTCAGGAGCTCACGATGGGCGCGGCGATCAACGATCCACGCACGTTGCGATATGTCGCGGAAATCACGCGCAAGCTGGCGAAGATGCTCTCGCGCACGCGCTACAACATGCTCGTCTATCTTCTTGAGATGACGGCGGTCGAGGCGGAAAGCCTGGCCAACGAGCAGGACCCCAAACAGGTCCGGCCGGCGGAGCCGCCTCAGGTCCTCGGCTGAGCGCTCGCCATAAGGCGGTCCAGAGCGTTTCACCGTTTCGAGGAAACGGTAAATCGCTCTATCTCCCTGTTTTGACGCAGTTCCGGGCGGAAAGGCTACGCCGAAGTCGCCGAGCCTAACCGCTCACACTTTTTCTGGAATTGCTCAAGGACTGCGAGACATTCCAGCCTGTGCGCCTCGATCACCGGCGGAGCGTCGCATTCGATGATGGCGCGCTCGAACCGGTCGAGCGCGTCCAGCACCGCAAGCAGGTCGCCGGACGGACTGCCCAGCGAAAACAGGATGCGCCGCGCCTTGACGCCGTGAGCCGCATTCACTGAGCACTGCGCAGCAATCCCGCGGCGCAACGCGGCAAGGTCGGCCAGATGGTCGCGCAATGGCCATGGCGCGACATCATCCGTTGCGGGCAACATGCCTCAGGCCTTGACCTTACGCTTGCCCTTGCTCCTGGCCGCGTCGCCGCCGGCCGGCTTGCGGCCGAGGCCGGAGGATTTGGCCAACGCCGAGCGGGTCGCCGAGTAGCTCGGCGCCACCATCGGATAATCGGCGGGCAGGCCCCATTTGGCACGATATTCGTCCGGCGTCAGGTTATGATCGGTCGCGAGGTGACGCTTCAACGACTTGAACTTCTTTCCGTCCTCCAGGCACACGATGTGGTCGGGGAAAACCGAGCGCTTCGGGTTGACCGCGGGCGTCTGCGCCACCGCCTCCTTGACAACGCTGCCGGTGGCGAGCCTGCGCACCGACGCGCTGACGCTGGCGATCAGATCGGGCAGGCCGGAGGCAGGGAGCGGATTGTTGCCGACATAGGCCGAGACAATGTCGGCGGTCAGTTCGATTGCAGTCTTGTCGTCGATGTTGGACAATTTTTTCACCTTCTGCTGGCCCTCAAATCGCCAGCTCTTTTTTTAAGACTTTCGTCGGTGTATCGAATTGGACCTGTCCCCCAACGGACCGTCCAGAGTCAGTAAAGCTACGAGACTCAATACCGGGTGATGTTTCTACACGGATTGGAAACGCGCAAGTTAGGAATTCTAATAGCTATAGCGCACGCTTTATAGCACCGGCCGCCCGCCTGGATAGGTAAAAGGGGCTACAGAACTTCAACCTACGGTAGGAGTTGCTGAAAAATCGAAGTTCAGGCCAAGTTCCAGCACGGCAACGGCAATCTACCAGCCGAATGCTCGACCATGCGCGATTCGGCGGCCCCATGGCAAATCGCTCATCCGGCGGCGACACCGCGCCTGAGCTCGGCAGGCGGCCTCTCCGCGAGGATCTCCAGCACGCGCTTCCAGCGCGCGCAGCGGCTAAAGTCCTTCTGCTCGATGGCCTTTTCGGCCTTCATGGCCGCATAGAGCGGCGCCTCCGCGCCAAACTCCCTGACCAGCCAGTGCGCCTCCTGCCTGGCGCGGCGTTCGTCCTCGTCAACGGCCATTTTGGACATTGTGCCTGCTCTCCGTACCTTCGATGCCGACCGCAAGGCAGCTGCCAATGACGAGGACGGCGCCGGCAACAGCCGTCATCGACAAGCTTTCGCCCGAGAGCGTCAGCAGAAACGTGGAAGCTATCGGCGTCAGATAGGCGACGACCGCTATCCTGCCGCCGTGGTCGAGCTTTGCCGCGCGCGACCAGAAATAATAGCCGAGCCCCATCGGGCCGGCGCCGAGATAGAGGCCGAGCAGAAGATGCGCGCCGCTCGGGCGCACGACGCCATCATGCAGGCACCAGGCGGAGGTGAGCGCGACACCGATCAGCGCCGAAGGCAGGAGCAGCCGCTCGGGCGACACGGCGAGGCGGCCGACAGCGAACGAGTAGAAGGCCATGCAGAGCGCGGAGCCGAAAGCGGCGAGATAGCCGACAAGGCTGCCGCCTTCGAACCATGCACTGTTAGACCAAAAATGCGCTCGGCCGCCGGAGATCACCAGCGCCACGCCGACGAAACCAAGCGCCGCCGCCAGCCCGAGCAACAGCGGACGCCGCGGCCTGCCAAGCAGGATGACCGCCGCGGCAGTCATCAGCGGCCAAGTATAGGCGACAAGGTTCGCCTCGATGACCGGCGCCGAGGCGAAGCCGATATATTGCAGGACCATGGTGCCGACCAGGCCGAAGAAGCCAACGAGATAGGCGAGCGCGGCATTTCCCTTCTCCCCTTGTGGGAGAAGGTGGATCGGCGCGAAGCGCCGAGACGGATGAAGGGTGTTGGAAGGAACTCCGGCGTCGGCGATCCGTCCAGCACCCCTCATCCGACCGAGCTTCGCTCGGCCACCTTCCCCCACAAGGGGGGAAGGAAAGAGCCGGATCAGCGCGAAAACAATCGTCGCGCCGCAAAATTGCAGGAACTGCACTTGCGACACCGGATAGACGGCAAGCAACGTCTTGCCGACCAGGGCGTTGGTCGCCCACAGCGCCACGGCGCCGAGGGCGAAGGCAAGCGCCGCGCCGAGGGCGCCGGAAAGGCTTTGGCTTTCCGGCATGACCGGCCCGAGGCTCAGCGACACTGAAGGCGGCTGACACTCGACCGGATCGTCGGTCATTACCAAGACTCCCTCGCCCCGCCGGAAACCGCTTCCGCCGTCGGCTGCGGCACAGGATGTTCCTCGGCATGGCGACGGTAGGCGGGCAGCTGGTTGGTCCAGACATCCTCGGCCAGCTCGTTCACCCAGGCACGGTCATGGTCGTTGTCGGCGGCGAGGTAGAACATGCGGTTGTCGTCGACATAGGGTTTGGCCGTCGAGCGCTGGTTGAGCACCAGGGTGACGCGCTCGCCGAGCTGGATCGGCGCGGTGCGGTGGAGCACACCGAGGAACTGGCCGAGCGTGGCGTAGTTCATCTTGTGGTCGATGCGCATGATCTTGTTGCGCGGCAGCTCGCGGCCGGATTCCAGAATCGAGCGGCCGGTCTCGGAATCGTCGCAGTAGATTTCCAGATGACCGCCGATGAGAGGATCGCTGATCGACAGCGGAATGAGCTCCGTCACCGGAACGCCGTCGCAATGCCATTCGACCGCGCCATCCCTTGGATTCATGAAGGTGACGGTCGAGCCGACGATCGACAGCGGATAGGGCTCGAGCTTGGTTCCCATCATGTCGGACAATCTTTCCAGGCGCAGCTTGTCGTGCAAGAGCTCCTTGATCTCGGGAATATAGCGGTCGGCACCAGTGATGAAGGTGAGGTCGAGGTGCTTGTGCACGGCATGGCTGGCCTTCAATTTGAGCGCCGCTTCTTCGATGGCGGCAAGCAGAGCCGGGTCGTAACCGTGACGATACTGGGCGACGCCGAAACCCGACACTTTCCAGGAGGTCTCATGACCAATGATGGCCTCGCGGCTCATTGCACAGCGCAGTTCGGGAATTGTATGGGCGTTCATTCTATTTTCTCCAAGATGGGGGCAACACTTGGTTAACAGTCATTTAAACGCCTACCCCTGTAAATTTAGGAATGCTGGTGGTAGCGTAAGCCCAGCTTAAGGTCGAAAACCCCGTGCGACTGCTCAGTCAGGTCAACCTCAACTCACTGAAAATCGTGGAGAGCGCCGCGAGGCACAGGAATTTCACGCGCGCCGGCGAAGAGCAATTCATCACCGCTTCCGCCGTCAGCCAGCGCGTGAAGAGCCTGGAGGATCAGCTGCGCTTCAAGATCTTCGAGCGTGGCGGCAACGCGGTGTCGCTGACGCCGGAGGGCGAGACCTATGTGGCGCGCGTGCGCGAGGCGCTGGAGCGGATAGTGGCGGCCAGCATGGAGGCAACCGGCCAGTCGCAGGCGCATGTGTTGCGGATCTGCGTGCTGCCGACCTTTGCGGCGCGCTGGCTGTTTCCGCGGCTTTCGGCCTTCCAGCATCAATATTCCGATATTGAGATGCGGGTGTCGACCTCTTACGCCACGCATGAATTCTCGACTTCGGAATACGACCTCGAAATCCGTTATGGCGACGGCAATTTCCCCGGTCTCACGTCGGAGCTGCTGTTCAAGGAAGATCTGACGCCGGTGTGCAGCCGCAAACTCTTCCATGAGGTGCTGGGCGACAAACCGCTGTCGAAGGTGGTGCCGGAGGATCTGCGCTACTTCACGCTGCTACACTCTGACACGTGCACGCAGAACTGGCAGTCGTGGCTGGGCTTTGCCGGCGCGAGCTTCGTGCTTGGCGAAACGAGGAGCGTCTATTTCGATAGCTGCATGATGTCCTACGAAGCGGCCAATGCCGGCATGGGCTTTGCCGTCGCCAACCGCGCCTATATGGCAAGCGACATCCGCGCCGAACGGCTGGTGGCCCCCTTCGCGGTCCACCATCCCAACACGGCGGGTTGGTATTTCGTCAGCCCCATCAAGGCGGTCGGCGCCCGCAAGGTCGAGTTGTTCAAGCGGTGGATCATGGCCGAAGCGGCGCTGACGCAGCGCCAGTTGGACATCGAGATCGCCAACGTGCCGGTACGGCGCGTGGCGATGGCGTGAAGGCCAGTCTTCCACGGATGCTCACTTGAGCGAATCCCGCACCATCGGAGGTCTCGCGATGACGGGCCCTGCAGAATTTCGTGATTTTCCGGTGGCTCCATAGCCGGCTACCGCGATCGCACCATGACGCGAAGCGGAGACTCAGCTATCTTGTGTTGTGCGGCGGGCCTGATTTTCCCGCTTGGCCGGCGCTACCGAGCTTCCTCCCAAGCGGCGCCGGCCTTCTTCGTTTCGGCCCAACGATAATCCGACCTGCCCTGCCCTATTGCTTCGGCGGCGTGCCCGGCTGGTCTCCGCCGGTGGTCGATTTCGGCACAGGGTTCTTGTCGACCTGCGGGTTCTGGTTGACTTCATCGCCCGGCGCCTTGGTGGGCGGCACGCTGTTGTCGCAGGCGGCGAGCACGAGCCCTGCCGCAAGAGCCAGCAGCACAGGAAGCTTCTTCATGACGACCTCCTCTCGTTCGCTCCTTGAGGGGCAAACGGGGCGGTGGCGGTTTGGTTGCGTTGACCGGCGGGAACCAACCGATCCGAGTCCGGTTGGAATCCCGAGCCAATCGAACGCAACGAGGAAACTGATTATGGTCCGCCTTCTGCTTGCCGGGCTTTTTGCCTACACCGCCTATCGCGTTGCCGTGAGGATCATCGACGAGGTGCCTGAAGACGTCGCGCCACTGGATATGCCGGGCGACGAGAGGCGCAATTTGCGGCGCCAGTCGGCGGCGATGGGGGTCGAGCCGAAGCGGTAGCGGCTCTTTCGATTGGGAATAGCCCCTTCCGGTGAAGCGTGGATGCCGGCGCAGCCCCTCTCCGGCCGCTTCGCGGCCACCTCTCCCCCCTCGCGCGGGCCGAGGAAATTATTGCGAACAAAGCGGAAACGATGCTTGATGGGCGATGAACATCGCCGCCCGTGATTCGTCCTTCGAGACGCCCGCCTATCTTGCCCGGCTGAACGACGAGCAGCGGCTGGCGGTGGTGCATGGCGACGGCAAGATGGCGGCACCGCTGCTGGTGATCGCCGGCGCAGGCTCCGGCAAGACCAACACGCTGGCGCATCGCGTCGCCCATCTCATCGTCAAGGGCGCCGATCCGCGCCGCATCCTGTTGATGACCTTCTCCCGCCGCGCGGCGGCCGAGATGGCCAAGCGCGTCGAGCGCATTGCCGGCGAGGTGCTGGGGCGCGACGCGGCAATCATCGCCGACGCGCTGGCCTGGGCCGGCACTTTCCACGGCATCGGCGCGCGACTGCTGCGCGACTATGCCGAGCAGATCGGCCTCGACCCGGCCTTCACCATCCATGACCGCGAGGATTCGGCCGACCTGATGAACCTTGCGCGGCACGAGCTGGGATTCTCGAAGACCGAAAGCCGCTTTCCTACCAAAGGCACCTGCCTGCAGATCTATTCACGGGCGGTGAATGCGCAGGCGCCGCTGGGAGAAGTGCTTGGTTCGGCCTTCCCCTGGTGCTCAGGATGGGCCGAACAGCTGAAGGAGTTGTTCGCGGCTTACGTCGAGGCAAAGCAGGCGCAGAACGTTCTCGATTACGACGACCTGCTGCTCTACTGGGCGCAGATGGCGGCCGAGCCGGAGATCGCGGCGCATCTCGGCGGTCGCTTCGATCATGTGCTGGTCGACGAATACCAGGACACCAACCGGCTGCAGGCCTCGATCCTTCTGGCGCTGAAACCGGACGGCGCCGGGCTGACCGTGGTGGGCGACGATGCGCAGTCGATCTATTCCTTCCGCGCTGCCGAAGTGCGCAACATCCTCGATTTCCCAAAGCAGTTCGTGCAAGCAGCCGCGGTGATCATGCTGGAGCGTAACTACCGCTCGACCGAGACGATCCTGGCCGCCGCCAACAAGGTCATCGGCGAGGCCAGCGAGCGCTTCACCAAGAATCTATGGACCGAGCGCCGGTCCTCGCACAAGCCGCAACTGGTCAGCGTGCGCGACGAGGCCGAGCAGGCCAATTATGTGTGCCAAGCGATCCTGGCCGAGCGCGAGGCCGGCACGGCGCTGAAGGCGCAGGCGGTGCTGTTCCGCACCTCGAGCCATAGCGGGCCGCTGGAGGTGGAGCTGACGCGCCGCAACATTCCATTCGTCAAGTTCGGCGGGCTGAAATTCCTCGATGCCGCGCATGTCAAGGACATGCTGGCGATGCTGCGCTTTGCCGAGAACCCGCGCGACCGCGTCGCCGGTTTTCGCGTGCTGCAGCTTATGCCGGGCATCGGCCCGTCCGCCGCCTCGCAGATCGTCGACGCCATGGCGACATCGCTGGACGAGACGCTGGGCCTTGCCCGCTTCCGGGCGCCGCAGCGCGCGGCGCAGGACTGGCCGGTCTTCCTCGACATCTATGGCGGCTTACGCGCCGGCGCCAAATGGCCGGCCGACCTCGAGCGGATCAGGTTGTGGTACGAGCCGCATCTGGAGCGCATCCATGAGGATGCGATCACGCGCCGGGCCGATCTCCTCCAGCTTGAGCAGATCGCATCGACCTATCCGTCGCGCGAGCGCTTCCTGACCGAGCTCACCCTCGACCCGCCCGACGCAACAAGCGACCAGGCCGGGCCGCCGCATCGCGATGAGGATTATCTCATCCTATCGACCATCCATTCGGCCAAGGGCCAGGAATGGAAGAACGTCTTCGTGCTCAACACCGTTGACGGCTGCATCCCGGCCGATCTCGGCGTCGGTACCAAGGAGGACATCGAGGAGGAGCGGCGCCTGCTCTATGTGGCGATGACCCGGGCCAAGGACAGCCTGCATCTCGTCGTGCCGCAGCGCTTTTATCCGCACAACCAGGCGGCGCGCGGCGACCGCCACGTCTATGCCTCGCGCACGCGCTTCATCCCGGCCTCGATGCTTTCGGCCTTCGAGCAGTCGTCCTGGGCGAGCGGCGCGCTCAAGGACGACCCGCGCCAGCGGCCGGGCGTCAAGGTCGATCTCGGCGCCCGCATGCGCGGCATGTGGAAATAGGCTGCCTGGCCGTTCCAGCCACTGCAAGGCAAAGAGCCCGATTTGTCTCCGCGTCAGCGGGGCATGCCATCCTTGAGAAAACAGCGGCATGCGTGGAACCTCCCGCCGCAAGCCGCGTTGTGTGGCGTCCTTCCCCAGCCAGGGAGGCTCGCCGCCTCCGCAGCCAACTGACGAGGTCCGAATGCACGACAGGACGTTCTTCACACCGGTCGCCCTCAGCGTCGGCGCCGGCCACAAGCGCATGATCGCCTCGCTGTTCGAGATGCATGATTTCCTGACCGAGTTCCCGCCGTCGCGCCGCCGCCTCAGCTATGGCGCCGCGGTGAAGGCCTGCGAGGCCGCGCGGAATGGAGAAATCCCGGTCGAGGCCGCGCGCGATGCGCTGATCACCTTCGCGGTGACGGCAGGCGTCTTGTGGCCTTCGGAGCAGCCGGTCGTCTCGGTCAAGCCGGTGGCGCGCGGCTATGGCGGCTTCGCCGCCTGAATTTTACAACAGAAGACCGCCCTCCCGGAAAGCCCGCCCTCAGTGGCGGGTTTTTCCGTGACGTCATTCCGGCTTGGCGGCCGCCGGTAACGTTTCTGCGATCGGCGCGACCGGCTCGGCCGCGGTCACGAAGGGATAGACGAGCTGCTGGTGATAGAGCTGCGGCACCGGCTCGTCGATGCCGTATTTTTCCGGCATATGTTGCGGCATGAACAAGGTGCCGCCGATCAGATCGAGGACGGGCAACTGTCCGGCGAAGTTCTTGTCATAGGCCTGGCGTTCGTTGGCATGGTGCCAGTGATGAAACTGCGGCGAGGCAATCAGCCATCTCAGCGGCCCGAACTTGATGCGGGTGTTGGAGTGGATGAACACCGACTGCCAGTGATAGATCAGCACATAGATGAGAACCGCTTCGCTGGAAAAACCCAGGGCGAAGAGCGGCAGGAACGAAGCCGACTTGGTCAGGATCTGATCCACCGGATGCACGCGGTGGCCGGCCAGCCAGTCCATCTCCTCGATCGAGTGATGGATGGCGTGAAAACGCCACAGGAACGGCACCGCGTGAAAGGCGCGATGGGCAAAGTAGAAGCCTATATCGGCGATGAGCAGAGCCTCGATCGTCTGCAGCCATAAAGGCTGCGACCGGACGGCGGCCGAAAGCGCCTCGGGAACGACGCGCGGGACCACCAGCATCGCAGCGCCGATCACCAGCAACAGGCCGAACTTGATGACGATGCCGTTGAAGAGCAGATAGAAGACGTCGTTCAGCCAATGCCGGCGCGTGGCCGATTGCTCGGCATGCAGCGGCAGGAGCTGCTCGAGCGGAATGAAGATGAGGGCGATGACCAGCACCGCCTTGTAGTCGATGAGATCGAACACGGTCGCTCGCGGATCGGCTGAGGCCAGTCTCCGACACTAGCCGCCAAAGAATGAACGGACCGTTGCTGGCATACGCGGCGCTGCGAAATCGCATGAAAACTTTTCGACGGCTGCGTGAAACACCACACGGAACGGTTGCCGTTCACCATGCCAGTTGCGGACGCGCTTTAAGTCTTTGTTTTGATGCATGTCGTCGTCCCGGAACCGTTGCACACTTCCGGGCGACATGCATCGGGAGGGCGGATGTTTCTCGATCGCGAGCGTTTCAAGCCGGCGGCCGAAATGCGGCTTGGCCGGGACAAGTCGTCGATCCGGGTGACGATAACCGATCCGAAGGCCTGCGAACTCGGCGAAGCCGTCTATGCCTGGGTCACCGCCGACGGCAAGGCGGTCAGGATCGGCACCTGCGGCGCCTCGGCGGGCAAGCGCCTGCTTTCCTATCCCGGCTACATCAATCGCAGCCTCACGGGCCGCGGCGGCGCGACGCCTAAATGGGAAGCGCTGAAGTGGCTGAACCTGCTCGCCGAACACGGCATGCTGATGGCGGTGGTGCATCAGCCGGGCCCGACCCCGACCGCGGCGGGCCTGATCAGGCCCTAGCTCGATGTCGAGCGCCAGTTGATCCGCCAGCACAGGCCGCTGCTCAACCGCAGGCACCGTTGACCTCGGATTCAGTGGACCGTGCCGGCGGCATCGCCCGCCGGCCCGCCGCGCGGAATCTCGAAGCTCACCTGGTCGCGGCCATTGGACTTGGCCTTGTAGAGATGGCGGTCGGCGACCTGGAACATGTCATGGTAGGTGGTCGGGCCGCTGAAGGCGGTGCCGCCGATGCTCACGGAAAGCGGCCAAGGCCGGCCGCCCGGCGCAAAATCGGCCTCGCGGATGCGGCGCCTGATGGATTCGGCGACCAGAAACGAGCGTGCGGCGTCGGCGCCGGGCAGGAAGACCGCGAATTCCTCGCCGCCGATGCGTCCGACAATGTCGGCGCCGTGCAGTTGCCCCTTGATCGTCGCGGCGATCAACCTCAGCGCCTGGTCGCCGCAATCGTGACCGAGGCGGTCGTTGATCGATTTGAAGTGATCGGCATCGACGATCAGCAGCGCGCCGGTGTCGGCGACCGTTTGGTCGCGCGCCCGCTCGAGATAGGCTTCGACCAGCATCGAGAAGGCACCGCGATTGAAGACCGCCGTCAGGCTGTCGGTCGCAGCAATGATGCCGAGTTCCTTCTGCGTGATGGCCAGCTGGCGCATCTTCCACATCAGGAAGAACAGGAAGGAGCCGCCAAGGATGAGCGGCAGGAAAAGGTCCGTGAGTTGCGCCCAAAGCAGCGCCTGCGGGGACAGCGAGGGGAAATTGAAGGAATCGACGAAGAAAGCGGCGGCAATGAAAAAGGCGGTACCGGCGGCGGTGACCACCACGACCCTGCCCCAACTTGTCGGGGACAAATCGATGCGCATGCCCTTTGCTCCCACTGCAACACGCTTATTGTGGAGCGCGAGCGCAAAAGAAGTCCTAACATATTAGCTTCAATGCAAGTGTGGTTAATACGCCGTCGGCACCGCCTGCCGTGGTAGGCAATCAGAAAGCCCACCACGGATGCGGCAGGCTCTCCGACTGGCCGGAGGCCTCGTCAGGCACCGCCGGCCGCAGCCGGCAACGCGGCAGGAGTGCCGCAGAGCCTCACGGCCGGTCCGATGCTCCCGGTTGGCCGTTGGCTGCATGGTATTGCCCCGCTGCAACCGGTCGATTGTCCAGCGGGAGAACAATATCGGCTTCAATGCAAGCTCGGTGCGCGCAGCAATAACGCGAACGGCAGGCCCGCCTCCACGGCGGCGGGCTCTGCTTTTCCTTTTAGTGGGCTGTCGAGCTGCCCGAACCACCCACGGTGCCACCGATTCCACCGGTCGAGGTATTGCCGGAACCTATGGGGGAGCCGGCGGCCGAGCCGCCGATGCCGGCGTTGAAGCCGCCGGAGCCGCCCACCGTGCCGGTGCCGCCGACGCCGCCCGTCGCACCAAACGAGGTACCAGTGTTGGGGATGATTGTGCCTGTGGCACCACCAATCGAGCCGCTGGTGCCGGCGTTCAAGCCGCCGGCGCCGCCACCCACGGAGCCGGTACCGACGACGCCACCGGTCGCACCGAACGAGGTGCCGGTAGTTGTACCCGCGGCACCACCAGTCGAGCCGCTGGTGCCGGCGTTCAAGCCCCCGCCGCCACCTACTGTGCCGACGCCGCCGATGCCGCCCGTCGCTCCGAAGGGGATGCCGGTGGTCGTGCCCATGGCATCGCCAATCGAGCCGCTGGTGCCGGCGTTCAAACCACCGCCGCCTACTGTGCCGACGGCGCCGATGCTGCCCGTCGCACCGAATGGGGTGCCGGTGGTCGTGCCCATGGCACCGCCAATCGAGCCGCTGGTGCCTGCGTTTAAGCCGCCGCCCGCCGTGCCGGTGCCGATGCCGCCGGTCGCACCGAACGAGATGCCTGTCCCGGTAGTCGTGCCCGCGACGCCGCCGATCGAGCCAGTAGTGCCGGCGTTGAAGCCGCCGGTGCCGCCCACGCCGACGCCGCCGATGCTGCTGCCAAAGCCAGTGCCGAGACCGGTTGAGCCACCCATCGAGGAGCCCGTGCCGGTGCCCGCGCCGCCCGGGTTACCCGCCGCGACGCCAGTGTTGCCAATACCAAAGCCGATGTCGAGACCAGCGGCATTCGCCGGCACGGCGAGAATGGCGATGCCGCCGATCAATGTGCCGGCGATTTTTTCTACGATAGCATTCATGGCATTCTCCTTCGTTGCCACTTTTTTCGCACTGCATCGCCGGACTGCCGGGTCCGTGCGCATGCCTGTGCGAGAGGGAATGAAGGGAATACGAACGGGCTCGGTCAGGGTTCCATTTTTTCAAGGAAAAATTCGTTGATTCCGCGTCTTCCTTGATGGTCGAGTTTGATCAACAATCGGCTCGCGGAAAAGCCTGGACCATGCAGCGCTCAGGCGTAGGCGCGACCTTCCTCGGAGCGCTGGAACAGTGCCAGGTCGAGCGACACCGAGGGCCGGCCGAGCACCGTGAGCACCATATGCGCCTGGCCGCGATGGTGGGTCTGGTGGTTGAAGAAATGGCCGAGCGCCGGCGAAAGGCGCTGCGAGACGGTGCGCATGTCGACGGTCATGTAGGAGAAACGGCCGGCGAGCGTCTTGTCACCAATCCCGCCCACCCAGTCGACGATCCTCCTGTCCTCGGCCTCGCGCGCCAGCCTCAGGGCCGGCAAGGCGTGGTAGAGCACGGCGGCGGTGTTCGAAGGCGCGTCGCCCTCGCCAGTGAAGCGCTTCATCCAGACGCGGTCGACGGCGAGCAGATGGTTGAGCGTGCCGAGCATCGAGCCGAAGACGGCGCCGACGTCGCGACCGAGCTCGTCTTCGGCAAGATCGGCGGCGGCATCATAGAGACGGCCATTGGCCCATTGATTGTACGCCGCAAACATCATGAAATGCTGCTTCATTCTTCCCACCCGGCTTGACCCGAATCCGGGCCCTTCGTAACCCGCAGCAACGGACCCGCCAATGACCATTCTGCTCTATGACCTCGTCGGCCATGACGTCGCCCGCCCGTTCAGCCCGCATTGCTGGAAGACCAAGATGGCACTGGCGCATAAGGGACTTGCCGCCACCGACGTGCCGACGCGCTTCCTGGAGGTGCCGAAAGTCGAAGGCGGCGTGTCGAAGACGGTGCCGGTGATCCGCGACGGCGAGCGGGTTGTCGCCGATTCCTTCGCCATCGCGCTCTATCTCGACGAAGCCTATCCGGAACGGCCGACGCTGTTTTCCGGCGAAGGCGGCAAGGCGATGGCACGCTTCATCGAGCGCTGGTCGCAGCTCACCATACACCCCTACATCGCGACGGTGGCGCTGACCGATCTGCATGCGATGCAGGACGAACCGAACGCTGCCTATTTCCGCGAGAATCGCGAGCAGCGCTATGGCAAGCGCCTGGAAGACGTCGTGGCCAACCGCGAAGCCGGGCTCCCGGCCTTCCGCGCCGCGCTGGAGCCGCTGCGCTCGACACTCGCCTACCAGCCTTTCATCGGCGGCGAGGCGCCGCTGTTTGCCGATTACATCGTGTTCGGGGCGCTGCAATGGGGCCGCATCGCCTCGCCTTTCCGGTTGCTCGACGACGGCGACAGCATCGCCCGCTGGTTCGAGCGCTGTCTCGACCTGCATGGCGGGATCGGCCGGCAGGTCGCGGCGGCGGCGTGAAGACCGCGAGTGTTGGGGGCTGGCATGTTGCGCTATGAGATGCGGGCCGAGATTTGGGTCTACCCCGGCAAGGGCGGCTGGCATTTCGTGACACTACCGTTGGAGTTCGCGGCACGGATCAAGGCGGCGATGACGGGGCTGGCGCGCCCTTGGGGCTCGCTCGGCATCACGGCGGCGATCGGCAAGACCAGGTGGCAAACATCACTCTTTCCCGACAAGGCGTCCGGCAGCCTTCTGTTGCCGGTCAAGGCCTCGGTGCGCCAGCGCGAAGGTCTCAAGGCAGGGGATTCGCCGAAGCTGACCATTGAGGTCGAGCTTTAGATCAGAGCCGACTGAAGCCGACCGGTCAAAATCCCTGTGCAGTGCCATTCGCGTCTATTTTGACGCGTCCTTGTCGCGCGCGTCCCCGTTCGGCGCATTGCCGTCGGCCAGCCTCACGCAGATCGGATCGCCCTGTTCCATGCGCACGCACTGCCATCCCGGGCCGAAGCCGAAATTCTGCTCTGCGCGCTGCGGGAAGAACAGCAGGGCGAAGACAGCCAAGGCAAGAACCACGGCCACTAAGACAATGCCCGCCATGTCGCCGCGACTGAGATAGGGCCAGTTCATCGCCTCGGCTCCAAGCTGCGTCCAGCGCGTTCGCAGCCGTCCAATTGTCCCGCAAAGCGCTCGCCTTGACCAGAAGCCGCCTCCCCTTGGCAAGCCGCCGGGCGGCTTGTATAGAGCCCGCCACTCCAATTTCCATTCCCACAACAAGGACGACCCTATGGCGATCGAACGCACCTTCTCCATGATCAAGCCGGACGCGACCAGGCGCAACCTGACGGGCGCCATCACCAAAATGCTGGAAGACGCCGGCCTGCGCGTCATCGCATCGCGCCGCGTGTGGATGAGCCGCCGCGAGGCGGAAGGGTTCTACGCCGTCCACAAGGATCGCCCGTTCTTCGGCGAGCTGGTGGAATTCATGTCGTCGGCGCCGACCATCGTGCAGGTGCTGGAGGGCGAGAACGCCATCGCCAAGAACCGCGAAGTGATGGGCGCCACCAATCCGGCGAACGCCGCCGAGGGCACCATCCGCAAGGTCCATGCACTGTCGATCGGCGAGAATTCGGTGCATGGCTCGGACGCGCCCGAAACCGCCGCGCAGGAGATCAAGTACTGGTTCTCGGACACTGAGATCGTCGGCTGAGGCGCAAGCTCGAGTTTCACGGAACGGCCCGCTCCAGCGGGCCGTTTTTGTTGAAACGGGTGGTCACATCCGCCGCCTGCCCTAGGTTCAGCGAAATTGGCAAAAGTAGCGCTGAGCGTCGGCGGCTGTGAGCCGCGCTTCCGCCGAACCGAGGAGGGAGGCATGATCAAGCCTCATGTTTCTGAAAGTGGCCTTGCCTATCCGGACGATCTTGTCCTGTTGAAGCGTATCTATGACGAGGTTTGCGAGGAGCGCGGCATCGTCTTAGGCAGTCCCGAGGCGTCGGACCTGGCGATAGAGGCGATGAGACTGTTTTCCGCCGGTGTCTTCGATGAAGTGGCCATCGGCCGCCATCTCCGAGGCGGTGACGGGAGAGCCGGGGAGTTCAGCCCCCGTCGCCGTAGCGGATGACTTCCACCTTCTCCCGGGTGATCAGGCAGCTCTTCGTCCTGGTCAGCGCCTTGATCTCGGGGATCAGCGCATCGATCTTCTCCGGCGCGTCGACGATCTCGACGACGATGGGCAGATCCTGCGACAGGCGCAGGATCTTGGCGGTGTGCAGCACGCTGGAGCGGCCGAAGCCGAGTGGGCCCCTCAGCACCGTGGCGCCGGCCATGCCGGTCTCGCGCGCCTTGATGACGATTGCTTCATGCAGCGGCTTGCCGTCGGCCGCCCTGTCATCCTCGCCGAAGAATATCCTGAGCAGCGCGCATTGCGCGGGAAGTTCCATGTTCTCTTCTCCCTGGTCACCTGTGTTGGCCCATCACCTATTGGCCGACTGCCTGTCGACCGGCAGGCGGTTGAGCCTGGACGCCATGAGATAGCCCAGCCACGCGGCGGCGAGCGACAGGCCGACCACACTGATGAGATAGGTCGCGGCCAGCGGCAAGTCGCCCTCGAACAGCATAGTGAAGGTGTCGAGGCTCATCGCTGAAAAGGTGGTGAGGCCACCGCAGAAGCCCGCCATGACGAAATTGCGACTGGCGGGACCGACCATCATGCGGCCGTCCGGCCCGGTGAGCGTGGCGAAAACCACGATGATCCACGAGCCGACGACATTGACGAAAGCGGTCGACCACAGCGCGTTCAGACCGAGCAGCGAGACGATGACATAGCCCGACAGGAAGCGGGCCAGCGAGCCGATCGCCGCGCCGCAGCCGACCGCCAGATAAAGTCGCATTGCCATCTGTCTGTCCACCATCGCTCAGCCCATAGCCCCGGTGGTTGAGCCAACCACCCAGGTGGTTGACCCAACCACCCAGGTGGCTGACTCAGCCACCCAGACCACCGCCCAAAAGCCGAGCGCGACGAACAGCACGCACAGCACCGACGAAGCGACGACGTTGAAGGCGGCGAGCCGCCCCTCACCGTCGACCGCAAGGTTGACCGTCTGTAGGCAGAAGGACGACACCGTGGTGTAGCCGCCGAACAGGCCGACGACGATCAGGTCGCGCACGAGATCGCTGGCGAAGACGCCGCCGACCGAGCGTGCCGCGCCGGCGAAGGCGCCGATGGCCAGGGCGCCGGAAACATTGACCAACAATGTACCCCAGGGAAAGGTCTCGCCGATGGAACGGCCGACCACGCCGGAGAGGAAAAAGCGGGAAATGCCGCCGAAGAAACCGCCGATCAGGACCAGGGCGCAAGCCGCAAGGGTCATCGCTTCAAAGCCTTTCCAAACGCGATCCCAAGCCGGAATCACTTCATAAGAACAGGCACGAAGCGAAGCGGAAAAACAAATCCTGCCGCGCGAGAGCACGCCTGGCAGGAGTCATCAGCCCATAAGGGCGGTTTCGGGGGAACCCCATCCCCATTTTCGAGGGAACCTAGGCGGTCGCAACAGCGCGGTCAATTGCGACGTGCTTGAATGACGGGCAGAACCGTCGAGACGGTCAGGCCAGCCAGAGCATGATGCCGAAAAGCGTGAAGCGGCTTTCGGACGACATCATGCTCTGTTGTTTTCGACGCAATTCGGGACGGAAAACCGCGCCCCGTTTTTCCCGGAATTGCTCATAAACCCGCCGCCCCCCGGCGGGCAGACGTCATTTGGCTTGACGGTCTTTCACATTCGCATGGGCGTTCGCTGCCTCGGTATCGGTAGACGGCGTCTTCGTCTCCTCACCGGTGAACGGACTGCCCTGTCCAGGCGCAAGGTCGCCGCTGTGGCCGGCCTTGTTGGTCTGGAACGGCTGGCTGTCTGGGCTGAGGCCATGCTGCTCGGCATTGAACAGATGATCGTCCGCCCGGGCAACGCCGGCAAAGGCAATCAGCGATACACCCGCGGCTGCGAGGATAAGCGTGCGCTTTTTCATGTCTGGTCTCCTTTGAGTGGCCAGATCGAGCCCGCGCATTCGGTCTGGCGGCTTAAGTGAAGGGACATTGTCCCTTTGCCTGCCCGCCATCTGCATAGGTGAACGCCCGGCGTTGCCGGTTTATTCCGGAGAAAACGGTGTCTAGGCACAAAAGTTGCGCGGTCGGGCTCGGCGCGCGACGTCAGCGCGCCATTTTCAGCAGAACCGTCTGAGGCTTGCCCGCCAGCGGATCGACCTGATGACTTGCACCGGTAACGAACATCAGCCGTTCGCCAACGGTGATGCGGGCCTGCAGCGTATAGGTCCGGCCGTTCTGGATCGCCTTGGGATCGAAACCGATGTCGAACCTGATCGGCACTTGGCCGGTGGGCGCTACCCTGCGCCTAGCGACCACGGTTGCCGGTGCATCGGCCAGCGAGACATCGGCAAGCTCGACCACGAGCACGGCGTCGGGCGGCAGCGCGATGCGCTCGCGGTAGGTCACCTCGCCCGCGATCGTCCTTTCGCCGGCCTTGGTCGCTTCCGGCACGGCAAGCACGCCGACCACCAGCGGCACCAGCCCGAAGATGAAGAATTCCGCGATGCGGTCCAGCATGAGATTGCTCCCGCCAAGCAAATCAAACCACCCGGCAGGCTTGGGAAGGATTGCGGTCGTTCGATGGCCGAACGGGAGTTTTTTCTGATGCATGTCGTTGCCCAGAACCGCTGCACAGTTCTGGGCGACATGCATTATTCGCCCTGTTTCTTCCAACGGTCCGCAGCTTGATCGTCAGCCTCCTTGGCCTCGACCCAGCCGCCCTCGGAGCCGTCGGCGCGGTGTTCCTTCTTCCAGAAGGGCGCACGCGATTTCAGGTAGTCCATCAGGAAATTCGCCGCCTCGAAGGCGGCCTGGCGGTGCGACGAGGCCGCGACCACCAGCACGATATTCTCGCCCGGCGCTATCTTGCCGTGGCGGTGGATGACGGTGAGCCCCTGCAGGGGCCAGCGCCCGGCGGCCTCGGCGGCGATGCGGCCGATCTCGGCCTCCGCCATGCCGGGATAGTGCTCGAGCTCGAGCGCCGAGAGCGCGCCCTGCTCGTCACGGCAAAGGCCGGAAAAAGTGACCACGGCGCCGATATCGGTCCGGCCTTTGGCCAGGCCGGCGATCTCGGCGGCGACGTCGAAGTCCTCGCGCTGGATGCGGATGGCAGGCACGACCGCGCCGGCCATATCAGCCCCCGGTCATCGGCGGGAACAGGGCGATCTCGCGCGCGCCTTCGATCTTCTCGCGATGGCCGACATGCTCCTGGTTGATGGCGACGCGGATGACGTCAGGGTATTGCAGCGCGTTCTCATACTCCTCGCCGCGCGACTTCAGCCAGCGCAGCAGATCGGCGACCGTCTCGATGCCGGCAGGCAAGTCGACGTCCTCTTCCGGCTTGCCGATCCGCTCGCGCACCCAGGCGAAATAGATGAGTTTCGTCGACATCCGCGCTTCCTACTCGTCCATGATGTGCTTGAGGCCGGCGCGGAAATAGTCGTAGCCGGTGTAGAGCGTGACAAGTGCCGCGACCCACAGCAGCACGAGGCCGATCTGCGTGGTCAGCGGAAAGATCTTGTCGCCGGCCGGGCCGACCAGCAGGAAGGCGATGGCGACCATCTGTATGGTGGTCTTCCATTTGGCGAGCTGGGTCACCGGCACCGACACCTTCAAGGCGGCCAGATATTCGCGCAGGCCCGAAACCAGGATCTCGCGGCACAGGATGATGATTGCCGCCCATAGCGACCAGCCGGCGATGCCGCCATGGCGGTCGGTGTCGGCGGCAAGCAGGAGCATGCAGGTGGCGACCAGCAATTTGTCGGCTATCGGGTCAAGCATCTTGCCGATGTTGGAAGTCTGCTGCCAGGCGCGCGCGAAATAGCCGTCAAAGTAATCGGTGATCGAGGCAAGCAGGAAAATGACCAGCGCCGACCAGCGGGCGAAGTCGGACGACTTCAGGTGGCCTTCAAGAAAAAAGCACAGCACGACCAGCGGCACCGCGATGATGCGGGCATAGGTTAGGATGTTCGGCAGGTTGAACGCGCGCTGTGCCATGTCGTCTCGGGAAATCTCCACCGCCAGACGTACTCAAATCAGAAGCCAATGTAGGGGGTCAACAGCCGAGATTCGATTGACCAGGGAAAAATGGCGTGAAGGTCGGCGTGAAGCACCCGCTCTGGTCTGGGCATTCCACGTCAGAGGCAGAGATTGGCAACTTCGATGTATACTCTTCTTGCAACGTTGGGATTGGCGAAGCCTAAGCAACTTCGTCATCCACGGGCGGAGCGGGAGCGAAGCGGACGCGCAGACCCGAGGATCCATTCCGTGACCTCGCGCGGACTGCAACGGAGCAGAACGGAGGTTTTCTGAACCGCTGCAAGGCGTAGAGGTAACGGAATGGATTCCAGGGTCTGCGCCGCGTCGCTGCGCTCCTTGCTCCGCCCTGGAATGACGACGTGGTGGGCGTTTGAGCTAATCGCCAAGGTGCAATATCCCTCACCACACCGACGCCTTGGTCAACCTTCCATGCTCGCGACCAGCCCTCAGCTCTCGTGGAAGTGATTGTAGACCAGCTTCGCCACGTGCTCGGAAATGCCGTCGACCTTGACAAGGTCCTCGACCGCGGCGCGGCTGACTGCCTTGGCGGTGCCGAAGGCGTGGAGCAGCGCGCGCTTGCGGCCGGGACCGATGCCGGCGATCTCGTCGAGCGGGCTTTTGACCATCTCCTTCTTGCGGCGGGCGCGGTGGGAGCCGATGGCGAAACGGTGCACCTCATCGCGCAGGCGTTGGACGAAATAGAGCACCGGATCGCGCACCGGCAGCATGAAAGAGTCCCTGCCCTTGACGAAGAAGCGCTCGCGGCCGGCGTCGCGGTCCGGGCCCTTGGCGATACCGATGGCCACCACCCTGTCCTCGACGCCGAGATCGGCAAGAATCTGGCGCACGGCCGTCATCTGGCCCTGGCCGCCGTCGATCAGGATAACATCCGGCCAGGCCGGGAAGCCGCCATTGCCGGCGACCAGATCCTCCTCGCCAGCTTCGCCCTCGACGGCCGAGCCGGGCTGGGCGTCGCCATGCTCCTTGAGCAGCCGCGAAAAGCGCCGCTGCATCACTTCGCGCATCATGCCGAAATCGTCGCCCGGCGTGATCTCGGTGGAGCGGATGTTGAATTTCCGGTACTGGTTCTTCACGAAACCTTCCGGTCCCGCGACGACCATGGCGCCGACCGCGTTGGTGCCCATGATGTGCGAGTTGTCGTAGACCTCGATGCGCACCGGCGGCTTTGCCAGGCCGAAGGTCTCGGCGAAGCCGGCGAGCAGCCGCGCCTGCGTCGAGGTCTCGGCCAACCTGCGGCCAAGCGCCTCGCGCGCGTTCTGCAGCGCGTGGTCTGTCAGTTCCTTCTTCTCGCCGCGCTGCGGCACCGAAATCGTAATCTTGCGGCCGGCATGCGTGGAGAGCGCCTCAGCGAGCAGTTCCTGTTCCTGCGCGGCCTGGGAAAGCAGCAGCGTGCGCGCCGGCAGTTTGTCGTCATAGAATTGCGCCAGGAACGAGCCCAGCACCTCCGCCGGCTCCAGCGCCGGATCGGCCTTGGGGAAATAGGCGCGGTTGCCCCAGTTCTGACCGGTGCGGAAGAAGAATACCTGGATACAGGTCTGGCCGCCCTCCTGGTGGATGGCGAAGACGTCGGCCTCCTCGACCGTCTGCGGGTTGATGCCCTGATGTGCCTGCACATGCGAGAGCGCCGCAAGCCGGTCGCGGTAGATGGCGGCGCGCTCGAAATCGAGCTCTTCGGAGGCCTGCTGCATGGCGGCCGAGATTTCGGTCTTCACCTTCTGGCTGCGGCCGGAGAGAAAGTCCTTGGCCTCGGCGACCAGCTCGGCATAGCCCTGATGCGATATCTCGCCGGTGCAAGGCCCGGCGCAGCGCTTGATCTGATAGAGCAGGCACGGCCTTGTGCGGTTCTCGTAGAAAGAGTTGGTGCAGCTTCGAAGCAGGAAGGCGCGCTGCAGCGAATTGATGGTGCGCCCGACGGCGCCGGCGGAAGCGAAGGGGCCGAAATAGTCGCCTTTTCGCGAGCGCGCGCCGCGATGCTTGTAGATGCCGGGCGAGACATGGTCGCCGGTGAGCAGGATGTAGGGGAAGGACTTGTCGTCCCGCATCAGCACGTTGAAACGGGGCCGCAGCCGCTTGATGAGGTTGGCCTCGAGCAGCAGCGCCTCGATCTCGGTGCGGGTCACGACGAATTCCATCGTCGCCGTCTCGCGCACCATGCGGCCGATGCGGGCGGTGTGGAAGCGCCCCTGCGCGTAATTGGTGACGCGCTTCTTCAGGCTGCGCGCCTTGCCGACATAGAGAACGTCGCCGGCGGCGTTCATCATGCGATAGACGCCGGGCTGGTTGGGCAGCCGCTTGACCAGGGTCTGGATCACCTCGGCGCCGACCATCCCGTCGGCGTCGCCGGCATGCGGCGTCCAGTCGATGGCCGTGAAAGCGACCTCGGGACCGGACGGCAAAGGCTCAGCCTCGACGATCTCCTCCGCCGCCTCGTCCTCAACGTCCATATCGGGGTCGATATCGGGCGGCAGATCGTCGGCGGCGCCGTTTCGTTTGTCTCTTTGGGCTACGGGACTCATTCCACCATGCCTGTCACATCGGGCGTCTGCCACGCAAGATGCTGGCCGCCATCGAGCGCGATCATCTGGCCGGTCACCGAGCGCGCTTGCCACAGATAGCGGATCGTGGCGCCGAATTCGGGCAATTGCGGGCCGCGCTTCAGGATCAGGCCCTCGATCTGGCTCTCGAAATCATCGTCATCCTGGCGCTTGTTCTTCAGTGTCGGGCCGGGGCCTATGGCGTTGACGCGGATGCGCGGTCCGAGCGCCTGTGCAAGCATTTGCGTTTGCGTCCACAGAGCCGATTTCGACAGCGCATAGGAGAAATAACGCGGCGTCGGCCGCCAGACGCGCTGGTCGATGATGTTGACGATCAGCCCCTCCCCGTCTTGCGGCAGCGCGCGAGCAAGGTTCTGCGCCAAAAGCGCCGGCGCCTTCACATGGATGGCGAAGTGGCGGTCCCAGGCTTGCCAGTCGAAATCCTCGACGCGATCGTCGACGAACAAGGAAGCGTTGTTGACCAGCAGCGTGACGGGTCCGAGCGCCGCCTGCGCGCGACCGACAAGATCACCCACGGCATCCATGTCGGTGAGATCGGCGGCGACAACGGCGGCGCGGCCGCCACCGGCCACGATCTTCTTCGCCAGCGCCTCGGCCTCGTCGCCGGAGCGATTGGCGTGGATGGCGACCGCAAAGCCATTGGCGGCCAGATCCTCGACGATCGCCTTGCCGATCCGCCTTGCTCCACCCGTCACCAGCGCGACGGTCGTGGCTTGTCTCATGGTGTCAATCCTCAATCGACTTCACGATTCCGGGAAGCCGGCACAATGTGACGGGCCAAGCGTTAAATGCCATTTCCACCTGAGGCAGGAATGTGGCGAAGCGGCCCGGACGCGCCTCCGCCCCATCGGATTCGGGGCGCCGTTCACGGCAATATATGTCGCCGGACCCCTTGAACCAAGCGGTGTGCAGCGCAACATGATTAGACTGCTGACATTCGCTGTTGCGAAGATGCAACGTCAACTTTCCGCCTTATTCGCGCCGGGGAATGACCCAAGTTCAGGTTCGCTTCAGCCGCATTTCAGCACGACATTCGGAACCGTTGAGCGCCAAGCCCGTTTATCCCCCCGGACGGGCCGGGGCGTTTCATGAACAAAAAAGCCTAAGTGTCTTGTGGCTTAAGGAGAGTATAACAATGAAGACCAATCTCAAATTCGCGCCGCTTGCCGCTGCGCTCGGGCTGTTCGCCTTTGCTGGCACCGCCTTTGCGGCCGACGTCGTTTCCGAAGAGCCGCCGGCTCCCGCCCCGGTTGCCGAGCTTCCGGTCGCTTCCTGGGCTGGCCCCTATGCCGGTATCAGCCTCGGCTACGGCTTCAGCGGCCATGCCGATGCTCGTGACGCCGGCGTCAATGTGAAGACCAAGGGCTTCATCGGCGGCGTGTTCGGCGGCTACAACTGGCAGCAGGATAACTTCGTCTACGGCGCTGAAGCCGATCTCGGCTACAACGGCGTCAAGGGCGACAGCGCTGGCATCAACGCCAAGGGCGGCCTCGAAGGCTCGCTGCGCGCTCGCCTCGGCTATGCCGTGACCCCGGAAATCCTGCTTTATGGCACCGGCGGTCTCGCCGCCAAGAACCAGAAGATCACGGATAGCGTCACCGCCACTGACGAGAGCAAGGCAATGCTCGGCTGGACGGCCGGTGTCGGCACCGACATCAAGATCACGGACAACGTGTTCGGCCGCGTCGAGTACCGCTACACCGACTACGGCGACAAGGACTTCGGCGCCCTCGGCAACGTCAAGTCGAAGGACAACCGCGTCACCTTCGGCGTCGGTATGAAGTTCTAAGTCGTAGAAGCCACGACACGAAAAAGCCGGGCCTTGAGCCCGGCTTTTTTTGTGTTTGTAATCCTGTCCTTCTGCCCTTGCCGGTTTCGAGAACCTTGTACGAGCAGGCAACAAACTGCACGCGAGCCGTATATCGCCCTGACTTCAGGGAGTCGGCGTCGACGGCGCCTGCTGGAAATCCTCATGGACTGGAATCGACTGCAGCCCGTCGAGCCATTTTGCTCTTGAGCGCATCATGACTTGCGCATCCGCACGGTACTCGCCCGGGTCGTCCAGCGTGGCGGCGTGGACATGGATCTCGGCAGGCCATCGGTCGGAGCGGAAGTAGAGCCTCGCGCCGCAGGACGGGCAGAAACCGCGAAAAGTATTCGGGCTGCTTTCATAGTGCCTGATGTCGCCACTCCAGCTCAGCTTGTCCGGCCTCATTCCCAGAAAGGCCGTGAAGGGGGCGGATGTCGCCCGCTGACAATCGGTACAGTGACAGACCAGGTTGCGCGTGATCTCGCCTGAATAAGTCCAGGCCACAGCACCGCACATGCAATGCCCATTGAGTGCCATTGCTTCCTCCCCTGGCCGTTCGTTCCTCGAGGCCAGCTTAACAACACTGACCCATCGCGGTCCGCAAGGCCGATGCGACGAGCGGCTTACGCGCGTTTCTTTGCGACCTTGGCGGGTTTCGGCGGCAAAGTTTCGACGAATGCCAGCGCAAGGCCGAGCCAGCCACGGAGATCCGCCTCCGTGGCTGTGCCTTCCGGCGCGACATGGACATACCCTTCCATCGAGCGCCCGCCCATTTCCATCGGGCTTGCATGGGGCCGCGCGACTGCGGCCGCATGCGCGGCCTTGCCGACACGCACTAGCAAGCCGCGCTTCGACGTGCCAATCAGCATGTTGCCGTCGATCATGAAGCAGGTGCCGCCGAACATTTTCTGCTCGGTGAAGGCGCGCCGGTCGAGCGCCGCACGCAGACGCTCGACCATAGGGTCGGGCGCGAGGCTGGTTGAGGGCTTTGCCATGTCACCACTCCGACTTGGGCGGTGTCAGGCAAGCATGGAAACGGACGGGGTTCAAGGCGGGCGTGAGGCCGAGCTGCCAATCTCCCCCCTCGTGGGGGAGATGGCCGGCAGGCCAGAGGGGGGCGCGAAGGAACGCCAACTTTCGAGGCAGCCCCGTTATCTTTGTTGGCGGCACATGCTCAGCAATACTGAGATGCCGGCGGGACAGCGCCCCCCTCTGCCCTGCCGGGCATCTCCCCCACAAGGGGGGAGATCAGCTGTATCTACCCCGGCACGCTGCCCTTCAGCTCCGGAAACTTCTCATCAAACCTCGCGGCCCAGCGCACGAGCCGGCTGCGGCCCTTCTCCCATTGGCCGGGAAAGCGCAGCGCCAGATAGCCGAGGCAGGCGCGCAGCGCCATATGGCCGGCGGTGATCTTCTTCGGCAGCTTCGGCGGGTTGGCGTTGATGAGGTCGAGCGCGGCGGTGATCTTCGCCCACTGGCGATCGAGCCAGGGCTGGTGGACCATCGCTTCCGGACGCGTGCGTCGTTCATAGACCATCGACAGCGCGCAGTCGCAGATGCCGTCGGCCAGTGCCTCGAGAACTTCCGCTTCGAGCCGCTTGTCGGGATTGCGAGGGAACAGCGCATTCTTCGACAGCCGGTTGAGATGTTGCGTGATGGCGCGGCTGTCATGGACCGACCGGCCGTCCTCCAGCACCAGCACCGGGATCTTGCCGAGCGGATTGGCCGAGATCAGCTCGGCCGGCCTGTCCTCCGTCTTGACCGGCACGAGATCGATGGCGATCCCGGCATGGAGGGCCGCCATGCGGACCTTCGAACTATAAGGAGACGTGGGCGCGTAAAGCAGCTTCGGCATGATCGGCTTTCCAGTTTATCTGCGGCACTGTTGACCGAATGGGTCTCCAGGGCAACGGCCCAGCAAGGCCGATCCAGCTTGGCCAATACATTTTTGACGCCCGGGCGCGGCAACAAAAAAAGCTCCCGGAAGTTTTGCCTGGCAGCAAAATTACCGAGAGCTTTAGGAGGAGCGTGCGCTCCGACTCCGCTCGCCGTGACACCGAATTGGCGAGAGGGGTGCCTGAGTGGCACCCGCCCTCACCTGTTGCGGTTCGCGAGCGAAGCTACGCGATTACTTCTTGGCGGCCGGCTTCTTGGCCGGAGCTGCCTTCTTCACGGCTGCCGGTGCCTTGGCGGCGGCGGCCTTCATCGGAGCCTTGGCGGCGGGCTTGGCCGCGGCCTTCGCTGCCGGCTTCTTGGCGGCGGGCTTGGCCGCCGGCTTTGCCGCTGCCTTGACGGCGGGCTTGGCCGCAGCCTTCGCTGCCGGCTTCTTGGCGGCGGGCTTAGCCGCAGCCTTCGCTGCCGGCTTCGCTGCTGCCTTGGCCGGGGCCTTGGCGGCTGCCTTCGGTGCGGCTGCCTTCTTCACTGCTGCAGGTTTCGCGGCAGCCTTAGCTGCCGGCTTCTTTGCCGGCGCTTTCGCCGCCGGCGCCTTGGTTGTCGTCTTTGCCATACGATGCCCCTTGCGTTTTGCCAATGGTCGTGAGTGACCCGGCGTGTCTATGCATATCTGACTCGCGACTGTCTAGCCAGCGAAGCAACACAATGATTTTCAGTTATTGAATTTTGGTTACACGAAACGCTTTAAGATGCATCTCATGGAAAAATTGTGAGCGAATCTATCACTTTCGAAGTGACGGCCTGGCGCACAGATTTTCGCGCGGCTTCTATCGCCCGATCCTCCATCGACCAGCGGCATAACCTTGCATCACAATGTGAGCAGAGTGCTCATAATAGACAAGAGGCCGTCGAGCGTCGACTTCATCTTGTCCAGCAGAAACATCTACAGACGAACCGGCCAGATGCGACGACCAAAGCTTGAGCGCTTTAAAGTGAGCTTAAAGCTCATATTCACGCGCCGCATTCAAACGCCCGCCGGGTGGCGTCCGCGCCGCAGGCGGCGCGCCGGCTCGGCCTGGTGCAGATGGACGGCGTAGGTGTCCCAGGGCGGCGAGAGCGCGATGGCGGCCAGCATGCGGCCGATTTCGCCGCGATGGTAGCTGCCGTGCAATACGATATGGATCAGCATCTCCTGCCTCGTCATGCAGCCCCTGTCGCCGTCAGTGAAGGTGAAAGCGACAGGATCGGCAAGCCTTTGCTCCGAAACGGCTTCGAGATAGTCGAGATACCAGCCGTCGATCTCGGCCAAGGCGGCGCGCAATGCGCGCGGCTCGGGCGTGTCCGGCGTATTGTCGCTCGCATAGCCATGGGCGACGCCCTTCAGATGCGCGGCAAAAATCCGCGCCACGACATGGATATGGTTCATCAGGCGGATCGCGGCGTGGCGTTCCCCGGCGTCGCGAGACGGATCCATCCCGGCAAGCTTCTCCACCAGCTCGTCGTTCGCCCGAGCCTGGTAGGCGAGCATGCCCTTCAGCAAGGTCTTGGTACTCATCTTTGCCGCCCATTTGCGTTGGTGAATTGAATGTGAGTATCCTGTCTATATTCTCGGGAGACGGGCCAGCATGTCTACTCGCGTTGCAAAGCCGGCCGCACGCATGCGCAAGCAGCCACGCCAGGCGCGTTCGATCGCCACCGTCGAGGCGATCATCGAAGCCGGTGCTCACGTTTTGAGCGAGCTCGGCTGGGCAGGCTTTTCCACCAACAAGGTGGCAGAGGCCGCGGGCGTCAGCATCGGCTCGCTCTATCAATATTTCCCCGACAAGCTCGCCCTGGTCGAAGCGATCCGGCGCCGCCACTTCGATCATGTGCTCTCGGTGATTCGCGAAGCGGCGGCCGACGAGAAACCGCTCAGGCAATTCGCGCGCGAGCTGGTGCGCGGCATGATCGGCGCGCACTCGGTCCATCCGACGCTGCACCAGGTGCTGCTGGACGAGGCGCCCGGCGACCGCGGCTCACGCGCCGCCCATGCCTCGTTCCAGGCGCGCTATCTCGAACATTATGCGGCTGCCGTCGCGCAGTATCGCAAGCGCCGCAAGGATACCGAGACGATGGCGCGCGTGCTCTCATCGGCTGTCGAAGGCGTGATCCACAACGCGGCACGGCGCAACATGCTCGACGCGCCGGAGCTGCAGAAGCAGCTCGTCGAGCTGATCCAGGTTTACATATCGGGCGGCAGGGCCGCGTGAGATTGTCGGCTTGGCGTCGGTTCAGCGGGCAGCGACGATGGCGACGCCAGCACCGACCATCACGCCACCTGCCGCACGGTTCACCCCGCGCACGACCTTCGGCGTGCGCAGCAGCTTTCGGGCGCGGCCTGCGAGGACGACATGGCCGCCGATTACGACAGTCTCGACAGCCAGGATCACCAGCATCAGCGCCCCGAGACGCTCGGCGTCCAGCGATGCGCCGACGACGTTCGGCAGCAGCGCCAGATAGAACAAAGGCATCTTCGGATTGCCGAGATTGAGCGCGACGCCGGTGGCGAAAGTCGCAAGCAGCCCGCGCCGCCCGGATACGGGCTGCAGGTCCGGCACGATGGGCGCTGCTGTCCATAGCGTGACGCCCATCCAGATCAGATAAGCCGCGCCGCCATAGCGAAGCACGGCCATGACGACCGCCATCTTGGCAGCTACGACCGACAGACCGAAGGCGGCGAGGACCAGGATGATGAGGATACCGGCCACCGTTCCGGCGCCATAGGCGATGCCCGATGCGGCGCCGCCAGAGATTGTGCGGGCGACGATGGTCATGTTGTCGGGGCCTGGGCTGGCTGCGAACACGAAGAAGGCCGCCGCAAATGCAAGGAGGGTAGCAGTATCCATGAAGGTCCCCGAGGAAGTCGTTGCTCTCGGGAGTTCAGACTAACTGATTTGCATTCCGGCGAAAGCCGGAAGGCACAACATTCGCGGCGAGACCTATTCAGCGCGCAAAAGGATGCGGTCCCTCTGACCGCAGGCGCGCGGCGGAAGCGACAAACCTAGCGCAGCACGCGGCAGCGACCGTTATACACCAGCCAGCGATCGAAGCCGGAGACGCAGAATTCGACATTGTCGCCGATCGAGGCAAAGCCCTGGCCTTCCTCGATCAGGTAGAAGATCGAACGGTCGCGGCCGTCCGTCAGGTTGACGGTGGCGCGGCAATAGTGGCGGCCGATCGGCCATTCATCGCTCGCCGGCTCATAACGATGCTGGCGGATGTTGCGGAAATCAGTGATCGCGACGTCCGGCAGATGCGGCACGTGATGCACCTGATAAGAGAAGCGGTCGGTGATCTTGTTCAGCACCCAGGCCTCGCCGCAGACGCTGCCGTCATCCTCGGTGTAGATGGACAGGTCGGCGGCATGCGCTGCCTGGCTGAAGCCAAGCGGAGCGGCAAAGGGAGTGGACAGGGCAACCAGCGCGGCAAGGGCGGAATGGGCGAAGCGAGTCATGACAGCCTCTCAAGGTCGGTTCCGCGCACTGTGCGGGAGCACTTGGCGGCGGTCAAGCGGTTGCGAAAACAATGGTTTCCGTAAAACTTCATTCCAGACTTCACCGGCTAATTGGGTTGCATGGGATTTCAGGTCAGCCGGCCTGACCTGAAACCTCATCCAAACTAAAGCCCTCCGGTAAGCAGCAGCCCGCCGATGACGGCGATGTTGATCAGGAACGCGTTGCGCAGCACCTGCCTCTCCGGCTCCTCCACAGCCCAGAAGCGCAGCAGCATGACGTTCGTCGTCAGCGTGAAGACGACCAGCGCGCCGGCGGCGAAGGGCCGGGCCATGTCAATGGCAAGCAGGAAACCCGCAATGATCTCGACCGCCGAACCGGCGGCCAGCATCAAGGCCGGGGCCGGAAATTTCTGGGCGGCCAGATGGTCGCGCATCGCTCCGAATTTCAGGAAATGCTCGACGCCGGCAAAGACGAACACGCCGCCGATGAGGAGAGCGCCAAGCGCTTGAATGGATTGAACGGGCATGGCGGCCTCCTCTCTCGACGACGCGCTTCGCTTTGCTCAATCCAGCGGAATGAAGGCCAGGTTGTAGACGACCTCCCACAGATGATCGTCGGGATCCTGGAAATAGCCGGCATAGCCGCCCCAGAAAGTTTTTTGCGCCGGCTTGACCACGCGTGCGCCGGCCTTGACGGCCTCAGCCATCACGGCATCGACCTCGGCCTCGCTGCCGACATTGTGGCCGATGGTGAGCTCGGTCGGACTGCGGCCGCTCTGCGGCACCGTCGCGTCATGGGCGATGCTGGACCGTTCGAAGATGGCGAACTTCAAGCCGCCGGCGAGTTCGAAGAAGGCGACGGCGCCATGCTCGAATTCCCGGCCGATGATGCCTTCCGTCGGCAGCCCAAGGCCGTCGCGATAGAATTTGAGCGACGCTTCCAGATCGTCGACGCCGAGCGTTAATACGGTGATGCGAGCTTTCATTTCTCTCACTCCTTTCTATATCCGTGACCACAGCCGCAAACGGATGCGGTCTGATGCGAGCGCGTGAAGCGCGGTGAAGTTGCGTCCGTTTTGCCATGGATGACGTGGCCGGCCTTGAATATTTCGGCCAAAATGACCGTCGCACCGATCCGGCAACCTTGCTGGAGCAGATCGGAGAGAGAATGGAACCGGTCCTGGCGCAGACCACCGGCTTCTTTCACGAGCGGCCCGTCGCTGGTGGCCTTGCCGCTGCCTTCTGCGCGGTCTGGGTCCACCGCATGGATGACCGCGCCGTTCCGCCCATCGTCATCACGCCGGACGCGACGATCGACCTGCAATGGATCGACGGCCGCTTCCGCGTGGCCGGTCCCGACAAGGAGCCGCAGATCGAGACGCCGCCGGCCGGCGCGGTGATCGTCGGCTTCCGTTTCCGGCCTGGCGCGGCCGCCGGTTGGCTGGGCGTGCCGGCCAGCGAAATCGTCGGCGGGCGGCTCGATCTCCAGAAATTATGGGGTACGCGTGCCCGCGAACTGTCGGATCGCATCAAGGCTGCGAGCGATCTGCCGGCCATGCTGCGGCAGTTGGAAGAGACGGTCGGCATACGCACCGAAGGCCGCGATGCGCTCGACCCGCAGATGGGCCGGGCCTTCGACGTCATTCACAAAGGTTTGCCGCCGGAAACGCCGCTGGTTCCCTTCCTGCAGCGCCAGCTGCATATGAGCGAACGGACGCTGCGACGCCGCTTCGAGGACGCCTTCGGTTATGGCCCCAAGACGCTCGACCGCATCCTGCGCTTCCATCGGTACCGGCGCTTGCAACGACAGCAAGGCGACGCCTCGACCGCGCTGCTCGCCATCGAGGCCGGCTACGCCGACCAGGCGCATCTGATCCGCGAAAGCCGGCGGCTGACCGGCGTGACGCCTACGGCGCTGGCTTAGGCGATGCGGTCGCCTTACTCGCCCGCCAGCCAATCGAGCGACCAGCGCGACGGTTGCCGGAGGGCGAGCGCTTTATGCAGCACCGGCAGCATCAGCCGCAATTCGCTCTCCAGCGTATAGGGCGGATTGACCACCACCAGCCCGCTGCCGTCGAGGCTGGGCTCGTTCGAGGCGGGCCGGATCTCGAAGGCGATGTCGAGCAGCTTCGGAATGCCGGTCTCCGTCAACGCCGTGCGGAAAGCGGTGACCGCCTTGCGGTCCTTGATCGGGTACCAGAGCGCGTAGATGCCGCCCGGCCAGCGCCGATGCGCCTTCTGCAGGCCTTCGACGAGCCTGGAGAACTCGCCCTCCTCCTCGAAGGGCGGATCGATGAGGACGAGGCCGCGCTTTTCCTTCGGCGGCAGTTGCGCGCCAAGCGCCAGCCAGCCGTCGAGCTCGATGACCCTTGTCTGGAAATCGCCGGCGAAGACCGATTTCAGCCGCGCGGCATCCTCGGGATGCAGCTCGATCGCCGTCAGCCGGTCCTGGTTGCGCAGGAGATGGCGCACGATCAGTGGCGAGCCGGGATAATACTTGAGGCCGCCGTCGGGATTTCGCGCGCGTACCGCTTCCAGATAGGGCTGAAGCAGCGCCGCCGCTTGCGGCTCGAGCGCGGACTCTACCAGCCGGCCGATGCCGGTCTGCCATTCGCCGGTCTTGCCGGCCTCGACCGAGGCAAGATTGTAGCGGCCGATCCCGGCATGGGTGTCGATGACGCGAAAAGCCTTGTCCTTCTGCTTGAGATATTCGACGAGGCGCGCGAGCACGGCATGCTTGACGACATCGGCGAAATTGCCGGCGTGGTAGGCGTGGCGATAGTTCATGCGCGCTTACCTTCAGAGAGCATGAGGCCGAGCGAGAACCGCTTCACACTTTTGGCCATCATGCTCGTGGCGAACCGTTGCGGCCCCAGCGCGGCGGTGGCAGTTGCGAATTGGGATTTTGCGGGCCGCCGCCGCGGCGCCCGAAGACCAGCGAAACCGCCAGTCCGGCAAGGCCGACGCCCATCAGCGTATAGCCGGCCGGCCGCGCGCGTTCGTCGATCGAGCCGGTGTCCGCGCGCAGGATGAGATCGACCGCGCGCATGGCGATGCCGTCGGCATCGCCGGGTCCGACGGTGAAGAGGTAAGGACCGGGCACGACCTTATCGATGACGCCGGCCTCGTCGCGAAAGATCTTGTCGGGCAGTTGCGGGCTGGCCTGGCGCGGATTGTCCGTGTGGTTGAAGGAGAGCGCCGAGGCCAGCACCGTACGGCCGCCATGCGCTGCGGTCAGCGTCAGCACCGTGCGCTGCTGGCCCGCGACGCGCTCGGCCCGCGCGGTCAGGTCGACCAGCACCCTTACCGGAGCGTCGCCTGCGGCAAGTTGCACGGTGGCGGGCCGGAAGCGGCCGCCCTCATAGACGCGATACGTGCCGATGGGGTGGCCGGAAAAATTGCTCATCGCCCAGGGATAGAAGATGCCGATGGCGGCACCGGCGATGAGGAGAAGGACACACAGGAAGCGCATTCAGAGCCTTGGTTTCTGAGCGAGATCGCTGCTATTTTTTGGCGGGTTCGTTTCGCGCAGCTTCGCGGACCCGCTCCATCTCGTCCAGAAACATTTCCAGGCCAAGCTCAAAAGTCTTGTCGAAGCCGGCGGCGCCGAAATAGGCGCCGGCCTTCACGACGCTCGGATAGTCGCGCGCCAGCTCCTCGTCGCTGACGGTGGTGACCGCCGAAGGCCCCTTGGCATAGCCGGCCGTCTCGTCGAGGATCGCGCCCATCAGATAGTAGCCGGCGGCGCGGAACAGGCGGGCGCTGAGCTCGGGGCCGAAGCCGCCATCCTCGAACAGGCCGATGATGGCGTTGAGCTTGGCGAGGCAGGGCGGCGAGTTCATTCGGTAGACGACGATGAACGGCGCAAAGGCCGGGTGCTCGGTGGCGACGCGCCGGAATTCCTGCATGCCGATGCGGGCCCGCTCGCGCCAGGGCAGCCTATCGTCGGGGATTACAAGCCCGCTCATCTGGCGGTCAACCAGCGCCTCGTAGAGATGCGCCTGCGAGGGGAAGTGGTGATAGATGCTCATCGCTTCGCAGCCGAGCCTGGCGGCGAGCTTGCGCATCGAAAAGCCGGAAAGCCCTTCCCGCTCGATCACCTCGAAGGCGGCGTCCTCGATCATCTCGCGGGAGAGTTTTCCGCGGGGTCGCTTTTTTCTGCTCGGTGCATCCATGGCGCTTGACAACTTACACTGTAAGGTTCATCTTCCACACACCTTACATCGTAAGGCTAACAAAAACCAGAGGAGAATATCATGTCAGTCATTCGCATCATCTCAACCGCGCATTCCTGCCTTCGCTTCGCCTCGCTGATCGCCGCGGCGGGCGTGTCTGCCGCATTGCTCGCCTCCGCACCGGCCCGCGCCGATGACTATGACGCGGCGCTGAAGGACATCCAGTCGACCATGGGCGGTGTGCCGAGCTTCATCAAACAATTCCCCAAGGCCGGTCTGCCCGGCGCCTGGGCCGAGGTCAAGGCCATCGAGCTCAGCGACAAGACGGCGCTGACGCCGAAGGAGAAGTCGCTGATCTCGCTGGCGGTCGCGGCGCAGATCCCCTGCAGCTACTGCATCTGGTCGGACACCCAGAACGCCAAGCACGCCGGCGCCACCGACGAGGAGATCCAGGAGGCCGTGACCATGGCGGCGCTGACGCGCCATTGGAGCACCATCTTCAATGGCATGCAGGTCGATTTCGATCAGTTCAAGAAAGAGATGGGCGGAGAGTAAGGCTTAATCGGCATATCGGGCGGACGCGATGTCCGCCCGCTTTTCGCCGCCCCAATCGCTGCTCCAACCAAGCTTGTGGATTCGCCGCCGCCGCTGCGCCAGAGCGTTTCACCGTTTCACGGAAACGGCGAACCGCTCTATCTCTTTGTTTTGACGCAATTCCGGACGGAAAACCGCTCACACTTTTCCTGAAATTGCTCTATAGGAACAGCGCCTTGAAAAAGCCGGCACGGATCCGATATCGGACCGGCGCCGGCCGGGCCGACATTCGAGAGCGCCCCCTTTGCAGGCCCTCGAATGGCGCTTCCGCCCCGACCGGGCGGCCCCGTTGGAGACCTGTTTGAAGCGAGCGATATCGATAATCGTCACTCTGGCGCTGCTGGCATGGCTTGCCAGCGACCAGCGCTGGAAGATGGTCGGCGATGCCTTCGCCTCCATTACGCCAGGCGCCTTCGTGGCAGTCGCGGCGGCGCTGTTCGTCACCTATGTGCTCAGGGCGCTGCGTGTCTGCGACGAATTCCGCGGCGACGTGAACGGCCGCTTCGGCGCCGTGCTTCGGGTCATCCTGATCCACAATGCGATGATCAACGTCGTGCCGTTCCGCGGCGGCGAGACGGCGTTTCCGATCCTTTTGCGCCAGGTGTTCGGCGTGCCGATCGTGCGCGCCAGCGCTTCGCTACTGTGGTTCAGACTGCAGGACGCCTTCGTCGTCGGCGTGCTGGCCTGCCTGGTTTGGCCGGGCCTGCATCCGGCGCTGAGGGCCGCCGGCATCGCGGTACTGATCGCCGCCGCATGGTACCTGCCGCGCTGGGCGCGCGCGCCGCACAACTGGACGGCGGGCGGCAGGATCGTCTCGAAGCTCGGCAAATTGCGCGACATCTTCACCGAAGCGACGGGACGCTCGCGCTACGGCTGGTGGTGGACGATGGCCAACTGGGCGCTGAAGCTCGGCGTGCAGGGCTGGCTGCTCGCCATGCTGCTTGACACCTCGTTCCAGACCGCCTTTCCCGGCGCGGTCGGCGCGGAGGCGGCCGCCATCCTGCCGGTGCAGGGTGTCGCCGGTTTCGGCACCTATGAAGCGGGCGCGGCCGCCGCACTGCTCTATTCCGGCATTGCCATGAAGGACGGCCTGCAGGCCGCGCTCGCGCTGCATCTCTTCATCCTGTGCTCGGCTGTCGCAACCGGTGCGATTGCCTGGCTGTTCCCCTCGAAATCGACGCTGCCGGAAACCCCGGCGGCGGGGCCGGCAAGGAAATGAGCGCCATGAACGTACTTCCCATTCCGGCTTCCGGATTGCCCGAGGGCGCCGTCATGCCCGAGCACAAGCTCTCCATCGTCGTCCCAATGTACAACGAAGCCGACAATGTCGAGCCGCTGCTGGTCCGCATCCATCAGGCGATGGAAAATTACAGCCAGCCCTGGGAAGTGGTGCTGGTCGACGACGGCAGCACCGATGCCACGTCCGCCGAGATCCGCCGGCTGGCGGCCCAATACGGGCCGCATGTGCATGGCGTGGAACTGGTGCGCAACTACAAGCAGACCGCCGCCATGCAGGCCGGCCTCGACGCCGCGCGCGGCGACGTCATCGCGACGCTCGACGGCGATCTGCAGAACGACCCGTTCGACATTCCGCGCATGGTCTACCGCCTGCTGACCGAGGATCTCGACCTCGTCGCCGGCTGGCGCAAGGACCGCAAGGAAGGCTTCTGGATGCGCCGCCTGCCCTCGCGCATCGCCAACAGGCTGATCGCCCGCGTCACCGGCGTGCGGCTCAAGGACTATGGCTGCAGCCTGAAAGTGTTCCGCGGCAGCGTCATCCGCAGCGTGCGGCTCTATGGCGAGATGCATCGCTTCATCCCGGCCTGGCTCGCGACGGTGACGACGCCGCGCCGCATCGCCGAGGAGGTGGTGACGCATCACGCCCGCATCCACGGCCAGTCGAAATACGGCATCTCGCGCACCTTCCGCGTGGTGCTGGACCTCGTCTTCATGTTCTTCTTCCTGCGCTACCGCACGCGGCCCGGCCATTTCTTCGGCGGCATCGGCATCGTGTTCGGCGTGCTCGGCTCGCTGATCCTTGCCTATCTCTTCGCGATCAAGGTTTTCTGGGGGCAGGATATCGGCACGCGGCCGATGCTGATCACCGGCTTCTTCCTGGTGATCGCCGGGCTGCAGGCGGTGACGTCGGGCGTGCTCGCCGAGATGCTGTCGCGCGTCTATCTCGAGGCCAATGGCGCGCTCGCCTATGTGGCGCGGCCGCAGGCCGCGCATGGCGAGGGCGAAGGCTGGCATTGGCCGAGCAAGCCGGCGATCGAGAAGGCGAAGCCGCGTAAGAAATGATCTTGCCGCTCCGGCATCGCCAACCACGCCGATTTCGCGCAACGACTTTTCGCGACGGGAACGACCGCCAATGAGCGATGCCGGGGGCTGACGGATCCATCCTGATTACCGGGGCGCGGGCGCCGGTTGCGCTGCATCTGGCGCGCCTTCTCCATGGCGCGGGCCATAGGGTGATCCTGGCCGACACGCCGGCGCGGCCGATCGCGGCGGCGAGCAAAGCCTGCGCGCGTTATCATCGATTGCCGCCGCCGCGCTTCGAGCCGCGGGCCTATGCCGATGCGGTTGAGGAGCTGATCCGGGCCGAGGGCATCGGCCTCGTCGTCCCGACCTGCGAGGAGGTCTTTCACCTTGCGCTTGCCTGGCGCGGCAGGAGCATGCCGGCGCTTCTGTTCGCACCCGATATCGAGCTGCTGGCGGAGGTCCACAACAAGCACAGCTTCATCCGGCTCGCCGAACGGCTCGGGCTGGAGGTGCCGGAAACGACGCTGCTCAGCTCGCGTAGCGATATCGAGGTCGTGCGCGGCCGCTCTCGCGAGCTGGCGTTCAAGCCGGTCTGGTCGCGCTTTGCCAGCCATGTGCTGCTGCGTCCGCCGCCCGAAGCGCTCGATGCGATCGCGCCCTCGGCCGCCATGCCCTGGGTGGCGCAGCGTTTTGTCGAGGGCGAGGAGATCAGCGCCTATGCGGTGGCGCGCCAGGGCAGGCTCAAGGCGCTCGCGCTCTACCGCTCGCTCTATCGTGCCGGAAAGGGAGCAGGCATCTTCTTCGAGCGGGTCGGGGACGAGGCCGCGCGCGAGCTGGTCGAGCGGATCGTGGCCGGCACCACGTGGACCGGGCAGATTTCCTTCGACCTGATGCGCGAGCCGGGCGGCCGTGTGCTGCCGCTCGAATGCAATCCGCGCTCGGTGAGCGGCCTGCATTTCTTTCGCGATCCCGTGCGCTTCGTGGATGCCGTGCTCGGCGACGGTCAGGAAGTCGCGCCCGACGTCACCGCCCCGCAAACGGTGCGGCTCGCGATGTGGATTTACGGATTGCCGGCGGCGCTGCGTTCGGGAGGGTTTGGCGGATTCCGAAAGGCGATGCGCGAGGGCAAGGAATTGCTCAATTGGACGGAAGATTCAGCGCCGGTTAAGGCGCAATGGCCGGCGCTGGCGGAGATTGCTGGGGTGGCATTGCGCGAACGCATCAGCCTGCAGGCGGCATCGACGCGCGATATCGAATGGAATGGGCCTGCTGGAAGCGCTTCAAGCCCCGAGTGAGCCCGGGCCGACAGGCTTGACCTCAAGTTGCAAACCCAGCGCCCTAGTGACGCCCAGCAGAGTGCTGAGGCGCGGGTCGCCCTTCTCGCTCAGTGCTTTGTAAAGCGCCTCGCGCGTAACGCCAGCCTCTCTCGCCACGGCCGTCATGCCTATGGAGCGCGCTACGTCGCCAAGCGCGTGCGTAATGAGCGCGGGATCACCATCCTCGAAGGCAGCTTCGATGTAGGCCAAGCGATCCTCCGGAGTTTTCAGGTGGTCGAGAATGTCGAAGCGGGTGGTTTCGAGAGGCATAGTCATATCTCCTTTGCCATCTGTTTCGCCTTGGCGATGTCGCGCCTTTGGCTGGACTTGTCGCCGCCACAGAGCAGTATGATCACGGCGTTTCCAATCTTCACAAAGTAGAGCCGGTAGCCCGGGCCATGGTCGATCCGAAGCTCGCCGATGCCATCGAAGTATTTGACATCACCGATGTTGCCAATCTCGACCCGACGGATGCGGGCGACGACGCGCTGTCGAGCCGCGGTGTCGCGAAGCGCGTCCAGCCAGTTGGTGAAATCGGCGGTCTGCCGGACCTCGATCATGCGTGAACTATAATTCACGAAAGCATTCAAATCAAGGTATGTGCACTATAATTCACAGTTCGATATAATGCACCCTTGTCTCACTCGCAGCCGCTGGCATCTTCCCATCCATGATCGCGGCGATGTCGCGGCGCAGGAAATCGAGCGGGCCGATCACCGGCAGGGCTTGGGGCGGTAGCCGGGCATTGTCGCTGGCCGATTTCAGCACCCGGCGATCTTGGTGCAGCGCGATGTTGAAAAGCGGCCTGAAGGCCAGCGCCTTCAGCTCGCCGAGCAGGCCTTGGCGCCGTCCGATCAGCCAGCCGACGCCCTCGACGGTGCGCTCGTCGGCCTGGCGCAGATGGAAGGTGGTGGCTAAGACCAGCCCGTCCCTGCCCCAATATTCGAGCTCGGCGATGCCGGGATGGCGGAAGCGGCCGATGGTTTTCGCACGCTCGCCTTCCATGAGCCGGCTGATCAGGCCCTGCTGACGGTCCTCGCCGGTATAGCAGGCCTCGACCCAGCCCTCGCCTCCGGTCACCTCGACCCGCACCAGATGGCGCTTCGAGGTCAGGCCGCGCAGCAGGCCTTTATGGGTGAAATGGGTATGGGTGGCATCGAGGATGTTTTCCGCCGCATCGATGACCGTCGACTGCGTCGACGAGCGCACCCGCCGCACGATGACATCCTTGCCCTGCATGCAGTGCAGGTAAGGCTCGCTCGTCGGCGAGCCGGAAGAAATGAAGACGACGCCGTCGCGCTCGATCGCGGCAAAGCGGCGGACCCGGTAATGCGGCATGGCGCCGACATGGCCGGGGATCGCGGTGCAGCGTCCCTCGCCGTCATAACGCCAGCCATGATAGGGGCATTCGATCTCCCCGCCGACGATCCTGCCGGTCGACAGCTCGACCAGCCGGTGCGGGCAACGATCGAAAAGTGCCGCAATGCCTTGCGCCGAGCGGAACAGCACCACGGGCGCGCCGTCGAACAGGATGCGCTTCGGCCGCTTGACGATGTCGGTCGACAACGCCACCGCCTGCCAATGGGCTTCCCCGCCGCGCTCGCTCACAGTTCGAACCTCCTGAGCAGGGGAATGCCTACCGATCCCAGCACGGCCTCCATGACGCGGATCGCCATGCGTCGGCGAAGCGCAAGATGCTCGGCATAGACAGCGTTGTATTCGATCGCCGCGACCGCGCCGCGCTGGCGTTTGAAATCGGCGGCGCCCGCGCTCATGTTGAAGAACAGGCCGCGCGAAGTCGCGTGGTCCTGCGCCACCGCCATCATCATGCGATAAAGCCCGTCGGCGACCGGCAGGCTGGTGTCATAGCCGACGATGGGCTGGGTCAGCGTGCCGCCGTTCTCGAACAGGCCGGTGACGGCGACCAGCTCGCCGCGCGGCCGGCGCAACCCCGCCAGGCTGATGATGCCGCGCCGGTGCATTTCGGCGATGTAGCGGGCGGTGTAGTGCGGATTGAGCGGCGTGTATTTGTCGAGGTAGAGCATGGTGTAGAGCTGCTCGGCGCGCGCATAATCGGCCTCGGTGAAATCGCCATTGCCCACTCGGTCGAACGGCGTTGTGCGCAGGCAGGCGCGATCGCGCTTCATGTCGCGCGTCATTGCGCGCGCGGCGCTGCGATCGGCGAAGATGTAGATCTGGCGCGCCGCCAGCATGCGGAACCCCTCGGCCCTCAAGGCGGCAATGGTCGCCGGGTCGGCAATATCGTTCAGCGAGCGGATGACGATGGCGCGATCAGGGAAACGCGCGGTCAAGGCCGCGCGCAGCGACGCGATCGCCGGCCGGTCGAGCAGCGGCACCGGATTGGTCGAATAGAGCCAGTTGTTGACCTGCGCCTGACGGTCGAGGCCGCTTGCCCTGACCAGCGGCGCGCAGGCCCCGATCAGGATACTCAGCGCGCGCCGCAACAGAGGATGGGCGGCGAAGTTGCGCGTCTCATCCATCGCGTAGTCGATATAGGCGCTGGTCGGGCAGCAGATATAGCAGTTGCGCGCTTCACTCCCATCGTTCAACGTCAGCGGAAAAATGCCTCCGGCGATTTCGAGCGTCTCGACTTTCGTGTCCAGATTGGCGATGAGGTGGCGCACCGGCATCTCGTTGAAAAGCCTTACAAAAGCCTCGACCTTTGCCGGCTTGTTCTCGACCCGGTCGGCCTGCTGCACAAGCCTTTGCGCCATCGCCGCGCCGCTCATCGCGCGCGCTCCAGGCGGGCTTCGACGCGACGCAGCTTGCGGCCTGTCTCCAGCGGCAGCGGCGCGCGGACGAGCGTGACGGTGGCGACCGCCTTTCGCGCATCCAGCAACGCTTGTACCGCTTGATGCGCGGCCGCCGCCGCATCATCCGCGAACGTTGGCGGAAGGCTGAGCTCGACCCTGTCCGGCCCGGTCTGGACAAGACGAAAATCGTCGATGCGGCGATCGGCCTTGAGCACGGCGTTGCGCAGCACATCCGGCGTGACGAGCACCGGGCCGTCCGGCGACATGAGCCGGAACACATCATCCATGCGGCCGACGATCTCGTCGAGGCAGCGCAGCGGCGAACCACATTGGCAAGGTGCTTCGGACAAGTGCAGCAGGTCGTTCATCCTGTAGCGCGCCATGATCTGTGTCCGGCGGCGAAAGGTTGTCACCAACGGCGTCACCAGCCCCTCGCCCGCCGGCTCGAATTCGAAGAATACGGAGTCTTCGGCAAGATGCAGTCCGCCGTGGCGGCAGGTGACCGCGAACAAGCCTTCGGTCGCCATGTAGATCTGATCGAGCGGCAGCCGGAAGAAATCCTCTATAACCGGACGGTCAACCGGATCCAGCGTTTCAGCCGCCGAGAAGACACGCTTCGGACGCAGACGGAAACCCTCGCTTGCGAAATGCCGCAGCACCTTCGGCGGCGCGATAATCACCGTCGGGTCGAAGGCTTCGAGCGCGCCGCGCCAGCTTTCCGGCCCCAAGGTCAGGTCGAAGAAGGCGAGCCTTATCAGCCGCGACTTGCGGGCGCTGTCGTAAAGCCCGGTGTTCTGCGGTAGGATGACGGCGACGCGCATGCCGCGCCATAGAAGATCGGGCGCCGCCTTGGCCAGGATCGCGCCCAGCCAGCGGTATTTTTCGGCCTCGGAAATCACGAACAGGCCGCGATTGCCCGATGTTCCGGTGCTGGCGCCAATAGTGAGCGGTCCAGCGCGGCCCTCGCCCGCCAGGGCCGCCCAGGCTTGCGCGGCGGTGAGACGGTGGATGTTGAAATCCGCAAAACGCGCCATCAGCAGCGCCTTGTCGGTGACCGGCAGATCGGCAAGTTGATCCGGCGCTTTTCGATAGAAAGGCGCGCGCGGCAGGTCGCGGTCGAGGAAGCGGCGCAGGGCAGTTGCCTGCCAGCGCTCGAAATCCGCGCGGCTCTTGCGCGAGACCCAGCGCGTCAAGGCGAAGGAGCCTGCCGCTTCCGCCAGCCCGTTCATGCGGCCTCCGGTGCGAGGTCGTAAGATGTCGGAGCGGGATCATGGCAGAGCATCACTTCGCCGCCGGAAGCGATGAAGCGGCGCAGCATGGCGCTGGTCGGCTCGATCGCCGCGGCATCCTCGGCGATCAACGTGACCGGGAAACCCGGCGTGCGGCTCTCGGCCAATGCAGCAAGCAGCCATTGCGCATCGACGGCGTAGAGCAGCGGCCGGGCCGGTCCGGTAAACAGCAGGCCGAACTGGCCGTCGGCATGTCCTGGAAGATCGACCGCGATCACGCTGCCGTCGCCGAAGAGATCGGCGCCGCCGGGGATGGCGCCCTGCGGCGTTACGCGGGGCTTCGCGGAGATGCCCTCCAGCCGCGCCTCGAAATCCGGAGGGAAGAGTTCGGCGAAGACGCCATGCCGCAGATTCTGCCTCGGGCTGCGCGCCTTGACCCGCGCCCAAGCGGCATCGCTGGCGATGAAGCGGGCGCTGCGAAACAGCGACAGGCCCGAAATGTGGTCGGCGTGGAAATGGGTGACGATGATCGTGCGGATGTCGTCGGGCGACAGGCCGAAACTCTGCAGCAGCGGCAGAACCTGCTCGGCCGCATTGAGCTCGGGTTTCAGCAGCGCACCGTAGAGCCGCAGCATCCGGCCGCGTCGCGCCCCGCTCAAAGCTTCCTGCGTATAGCCGGTATCGATGAGCACCGGCCCGGCAGTTGGGTGAAAGATCAGCCCATAGCGGACGCGCAGCCTGATGCTTTGCCAGCCGCCGCCGCGCAGGATCAATCGCTCGGCGGCGCTCACCCAGGCGCTGTTGGCGAAGACGATCCTCATGGCTGCGCACCACCGGAAAACGTGCGGTCAAGCCCTTGCTCGAACGAGATCTTCGGTGCCCAGCCAAGCATCCGCTTGGCCTTGGAAATATCGAGGCTTTGCGCATAGGCGAAGAGACCGAGCCCATAGCGGGTGACCGGCGGCTCGGGGCGGCCAGGCAACCGGAGCGCCACTGCTTCCATCAGGCCCGCCGCCAGCATCGCCGGCATGAGCGGCGTCGGCCGCCAGCGCGCCTCGAGACCGGCGCGGGCGCAGGCCTCGTCGGCAATGCGGCGGACCGGCAGCACCTCGCCGCCGGAGATGTTGAAGATTTGGCACTCCGCCTCCCCGGGCGCGGTAAGCGCCGCCATCACCGCGTCGACGACGTCGTCGACATAAGTGAGGTCGATGGCCGCCCGGCCATTGCGAAACAGCGGCAGCGGCCGGCTTTTGGCTGCCTTGATCAGGCGCGGCAGCAGCGCGTGGTCGCCTTTGCCGTAGATGCCGCGGGGCCGCAGCGCCAGCGGATGAATGGCGGGCTGGCCGAACACGATCTTTTCGGCCTCGCGCTTGGTGCGGGCATAGTGATTGACGGGCTCCGGCAAGGCCACGTCCTCGCTGAGCCCAAGCTGGTCGCGGAAGGCAAAGCAGACGGACGGGGTGGAGATGTGGACGAAGCGGCTGACGCCTTGCCGCTGTGCGAAATCGACAAGGTTGCGCGTTGCCGTGACATTGGCCGCCTCGAAATCCGCGAGGCGTCCGAAAGGCGAAGAGAGCGCCGCGCAATGGATGATCCGTTCGACCCTGCCAAGCCTCGGATCGAGCGCGGCGTCGAGCGGCTGCGCGAGATCGTGGCGGACGATGCGATGGCCGGCGGCCTCCAGCGCGGCGCAGCACGCTTCATCGCGGCCGAGCCCGAGCGCCAGCGTTCCGGACGCAGCCAGCCGCTCGAGCACATGCGAGCCCAAGAAACCGCTGGCGCCGGTGACGAGCACGGCCATTCCTCAGACCTCCAGCGCCATGCCGCCGAAGGAGACGCCGGCCGACGTGCCGAGGATGAGCAGCTTCATGCCCGGCGCCACGCGGCCCTCGCGGCGCGCGACGTCCAGCGCGAAGGGAATGGAAGCCGCTATCTGGTTGCCGAAGCGGACGGAAATGTCGACGAGCTTTTCCGGCGCAAAGCCGGTCTGGCGCGCCATATGGGCAAGCGCGAAGGGGCTCGCCTGGTGCGGCACGACGAGATCGACATCGCCATGCCGCCAGCCGGCGCGCTCGAGCAGAGCAGCGACGAAGCCGTTGAAATGGCGCGCGGTGAGCCGGAACAATTCCTTGCCGTCCATGTGGAACAGGCTGTGCGCGGCGAACGCTTCCTGCTCCTTGCGGAAATCGAAGCGCGTGCCACCCGAACCGATGCCGCAGGCTTCCCACGCGGATGGATAGGTGCGCATCAGGCTGGCCGCCATCTTGCCCTCGCCTTGGCCGCCTTTGCGCAGCACGGCGGCCGCGGCGCCGTCGCCGAAGAGCGCGGCGATCTCGGGCGCGTCCTGCCACGGCAAGGCGCGCGAGGCGACCTCGGAGGAAAACACCAGCGCCGTCTCGCATTGCCCGGCCTCGATCATGCGGCCGGCGGTCTCGAAGGCGGTGAGGAAGCCCAGGCAGGTGCTGTTGACGTCGAAGGCGGCGGCCGAGCCGTCGGCCAGCCCAAGGCGCTGCATGACCAAGGGCGCGGTCGCCGGCAGCGGCTGGTAAGGCACGCCGCAGCCGCCGATGATCAGGTCGACGGCGCCGGGATCGAGGCCGGCATCCTCAAGCGCCAGCGTCGCCGCCGCGCAAGCTAGATCGATTTGCGATTCGCCCTCGCAGACATAGCGCTCGACGACGCCGGTCGCGGTTTCGAGCGCGCCCTCGCCGAGGCCAAGCCGCTCCTCCAGCGTCCGCGTCGTGACGCGCTCAGCCGGTACCGCCCTGCCGGTTCCGACGATCCTGATCCGCATTCTCCCCCCGCCGCATGAGCTTGGCCCTTATCTAGCGCAAAAAGCGACCGATAGCGACGTTTCCACGCTCATGCGGCACTGCCAGGTCATCGCTTCCGGAGGAAACCCGTCACCGCCTCCATGAACTCCGCCGGACGCTCGACATTGAGCAGGTGGACGCCGGGCAAAAGCAGGAGTTCCGCGCCGGGGATCGCCGCCGCGATCGCCTCGCTGTGGCTTGCCAGCGTCACCTTGTCGTCCTCGCCTCCGATGACCAGCGTCGGCGCGGCGATGAGGGAAATCGGGCGGCGCAGATCGGCGTCGCGGACCGCGGCGAAGCATCCCGCCAGGCCTTGCGGCGACATGGCGAGGATCGCGGCGTGGAATGGCTCGACCGTCTTGTTTTGACCGGCAAGCATGGAGGCAGGGAACCAGTTTTGCATGAACATGTCCGCCGTCGCCGACAGGTCGTCGGCCGCAAGCACGTTGCGTATCTGCTCGTCGAAATAGGATGCCGGCCCGAGATGTGGCGAGGTGTTGGAAAGGATCAGGCGCTCGATGCGCTCCGGCGCATGGATGCCCAGCCACTGGCCCACGAAACCGCCCAGCGACAGGCCGAGGAAATGCACGCGGGCAAGCCCGAGGAAATCGAGCAGTTCCAACACGTCGCGGCCGAGACGGTCGAGCGAATAGGCGCCGGTCGGCGCGTCGGAGCCGCCATGGCCGCGAAAATCATAGCGCAGCACGCGGAAGGATTTGGCAAATTCCGGAACCTGGCCGTCCCACATGTGGAACGTCGTGGCGATGGAGTTTGAGAACATCAGCACCGGACGGTCTTCGGGACCGTCCAGCCTGTAAGCGATGCGGGCGCCATCGCCCGCCGTGAAGTGAAGCGTGTCGGTCATTTTGGGTCCTCATCCTTTCGGCGCTTTTGGAAGGCTTTCGATGAGGCAAAGGTAGGCATCGTAACTATCGAAGAAAATTACTATGATGCGACAATCTTTGTAGGATATGTGGACTATGGATGGCATGAAACTTCACGACCTCAGATGTTTCGACGCGGTCGCCCGCCGAGGCAGCTTCCAGGCCGCGGCACAGGCCTTGCACCGGACGCATCCCTCGGTATTCGCGGCCGTCGCCCGGCTCGAAGAGCAACTTGGCCTGAGGCTGTTGGATCGCAGCGGCTACCGGGTGAGCTTGACCGACGAGGGCCGCCTGTTCCATGCGCGGGCGCAACTGACGATCCGCGAGTTCGAGCATCTTCGGACCTATGCCGGCCAGCTGGCGAGCGGCGAGGAAACCATGCTGCGCCTCGTCATGGGCGACGTCTGCCCTCGGCCCAGAATACTCGGCCTGCTCAGCTGCTTCTTCGCCGAGCGGCCGCGCACGCGCCTGCATCTCGACTACGAAGCAATCGGCGGGCCGGTCGAGCGATTGATGGACGGCGAAGCGAACCTCGTCTTCCACCGCGCCAACCCGTCCGATCCGCATCTCGAGAGAATCAACCTGTGCGAAGTCGCCTTCGTGCCGGTGGTGGCGCCGGGCTTCCTGCCGTTCGACCCGAGGAATGACGTCACGCCAGAAGCAATGCGGCCCTTCACCCAATGCGTGATCCGAGACACGGCGCGGCGCCCGTCATCCGAAAACTTCTTCGTTATCGACGGCGCGCATTCCTGCTCGGTGCCCGACCATATGATGAAGAAGGAGCTGATCCTGCACGGGCTCGCCTGGGGCCACCTGCCCGACTGGTTGATCGAGGACGACTTGCGCGAGGGACGGCTGATCTCGATTGCCGGCCGGCACATTCCCGGCCGCAGCGAAACCGTCGCCGCGGTGCGGCGACGCGACAAGCCGCACGGACCTGTGGCCGAGGCGCTGTGGCGACATCTTCAGGATAGTGCCGGACTTGCGAGCTAAGCCTTGCGTTCCCAGCGTCGGTCCTGCGTCTGCTGCCAGTAGGTCACGGCGTGGCCGGCTTCCTTCATCGTCTTCCAATGGCCGCGAGCGGCTTCGACTTGTGCCGCATCATGACCGTCGAACAGGAAGACGGCGCGCTCGTAGCCGGACAAGTCGGGTGGCGTCGCGCCGTCGACCAGGAAACGGATCTGCGCGGCGTTCTGGTTGCCCTCGCCCGTGGTGAGCAGGATCGGCTGCTCGGCCGGATAGGCTTCGCGATCGGTGGCATGCGCCAGGAAGGAATCGTCGCGAAAAATCCACAGATGCTGGTCGAGCGCGTCGCGGCGATCTTCCGTGCCGGTCTGCACCACCGCGCGCCAGCCGCGCTCGACGCTGCGCTCGAGCAGGCCCGGCAGCGCCTCCTCGAGCGTCGATTCGGTCAAATGGTAGAACAGGATGTCGGTCATCCCGGAAACCTAACCCTCATAGTGGTCGCGGACCAGCCTATCGAGCAGCCTCACGCCGAAACCCGAGCCCCAGGACTGGTTGATCTCGCTCGACGGCGCGCCCATCGCGGTTCCGGCGATGTCGAGATGCGCCCAGGGCGTGTCCTTGACGAAGCGCTGCAGGAACTGCGCGGCGATGATGGCGCCGCCATAGCGGCCGCCGATGTTCTTCATGTCGGCGTTCTTGGAATCGATCAGCTTGTCGTATTCGGGCCCGAGCGGCATGCGCCATAGCCGCTCCTGCGATGCCTGCCCGGCGCCGAAAAGCCGGCCGGCAAGCTCGTCATTGTTGGAGAAAAGGCCGGCATAATGCTGGCCGAGCGCCACCATGACGGCGCCGGTAAGCGTCGCCAGATTGATCATGAACTTCGGCTTGAAACGGTCGTTGGCGTACCAGAGCGCATCGGCCAGAACGAGGCGGCCTTCCGCATCGGTGTTGAGCACCTCGATCGTCTGGCCCGACATCGAGGTGACGATGTCGCCGGGACGCTGGGCATGGCCGTCGACGGCGTTCTCGACCAGGCCGATGACGCCGACCACATTGGCCTTCGCCTTGCGCGCAGCGAGCGCACGCATAAGGCCGGTGACGGCGGCGGCGCCACCCATGTCGCCCTTCATGTCCTCCATGCCCGAGGCCGGCTTCATCGAATTGCCGCCGGTGTCGAAGGTGACACCCTTGCCGATAAAGGCGAGCGGCGCGTCCTTGGCCTTGCCGCCGTTCCACCGCATCACCGCCAGGCGCGCGCCGCGCGGCGAGCCTTGCGCGACGCCGAGCAACGAGCCCATGCCGAGCTTCTTCATCTCCTTTTCAGCCAGGACCTCGACCTCGACGCCGAGCTGCTCCAGCGCCTTGACGCGCTCGGCGAATTCGACGGGCCCAAGCGCGTTGGCCGGCTCGTTGACCAGATCGCGCGCAAGCAGCACGCCGTCGACCACCGCTTCCTCGCCGGCAAAAGCCTTCTTCGCGGCAGCGGGATCGGCGCAGTGAACGGTTACCCTGGCGGGCTTGCCCGACTTCGTGTCGGATTGGCCATCTTCCTTGTCTTTCCTGGTCTTGTATTTGTCGAAGGAATAGCTGCGCAGCAGGATGCCGGCGGCAAGGCTCGCCGCCTGGCGACCGTCGGGCTGCATCTCCGGCAGATCGAGGATGACGGCCACCTCGGTCGCCTTGCGCAGCGAAGCGGCAACGGCGCCACCGAGCTTCAGCCAGGCATAGTCGTCGAGGCTCGAGACCTTGCCGGCGCCGACCGCCACCAGCCGGTCGACCGGCGTTCCTTCCGGCGCCAGCACCTCGGCCGAGCTTGCGAATTTGCCGGAGAAATCGGCGACCGGAAAGGCGCGAGCCAATGCACCAGCCGGATCGCAGGCCTTCGCCGCCTCGCCGAGCCCGCCGTCATCGGCCGCGAAGACGAAGACGCTGCCCTTTTTGGGCGCGGCGAATTTGGCGAAGGAAATGGATGGTCTCGACGTCATCAGGTCCTGCTTTCGGGGATGGCCGTGGGGTGCCGGCAAAGGTAATTTTCAACGGGCGAGAGGTTTGGCAAGAGTGCGCGACATTTGGTCGTTTTCCGCCATTTGGCAAGACTTTGGCCGAAATCGCGGTCTATATCGGCGCCACCATAGACAAAGGATTCGCCTCGGCACGGCCTTAGCTTGCTGCCGCAACCTGCTGTTAACCATCGATGTTTTGCATTTCTTATTCATTGGCGCGGAGACTCCGCCACGCCGGGGCACGTGGCGTGGGGCGACAAACCGGAGCGAGCCGCCCATGACGCAGTTGTGCGGGCGCCGCCGGATCACTACCTTGTCGGCGGGCATGATGCCGTTCGGCAAAATCGAGAAAAGCCTTCATGAAGGTCGTTGAACGCTACATCATGCGCCGCGCGCTGACGATGTTCCTCGCGGCGCTGGTCTGGACGCTGGCGATCGTGTGGACCACGCAGGTGCTGGCCAAGATCGACCTCGTCACCGACAATGGCCAGTCGGCGCTGACTTTCTTCGAAGTCGCGGCACTCATCATCCCCTCAATCATCCCGATCGTGGTGCCGTTCGCCCTGGTGGTGGCGGTGGCGCAGACGCTGAGCGCCATGAACACCGATTCGGAACTCGCCGTGCTCGGCGCCGCCGGCGCCTCGCGCTGGACGATCGCGCGGCCGATCCTGCTGCTCGCGATAGCGGCTTGCGCGTTTTCCTTCATCGTCGACAACGCCATCGATCCCTATGCCAGGCAGAAGAACCGACAGCTGGTGGCAGCATCGCGCGCCGACCTTCTGTCGCTGATCATCCAGGAAGGCACGTTCCGCAAGATCGACGAAGGCCTGTTCCTGCAGGTTGGCGAGCGGCTTCCCGGCAACCGGCTGGGCGGCATCTTCGTGGCCGATTCACGCGAGGAAGGCGCCAGCCTGACCTACTACGCCAAGACCGGCAGCATCGTCGAAAAGGGCGACGAGAAGGTGCTGATGATGAATGACGGCGTCATCAACCGCAAATCGGTGACCGGCGACCTCTCCGTCATCCGCTTCACCTCGTATGCCTTCGACATGTCGGCGTTCATGTCGGCGGCGAACGACATCACGCTTTTGCCCAAGGACCGCACGACGCAATATCTGCTCAGCCCGGATCCCAACGACAAGATGTTCCAGCGCGAACCGGGCAGCTACCGGGCGGAGCTCAACCAGCGTCTCGCCGAATGGTCCTATTCGCTGGTGTTCGCGCTGATCGCTCTTGCCGTTGCGGGTGACGCGCGCTCGCACCGGGAGGCGCGCATCAATCCGCTGATCACGGCAATCGCGATAGCGCTTTTCGTGCGGTGGCTGGGCTTCTTCGCCGCAGGCAAGGCCGACAGGGTCTGGTACTATGTCTACCTGCTCTACGCCATACCGCTCATCGCCTCCGCGGTTTCGATCTGGTTCATCGTATCGTCGCGCACCATGGAATTGCCAGTCAGCTGGGCAGACTGGCTGACGGGCCTCGCCAAGCGTGCCGGCGACAACTGGACAACATTCAAGCTCTGGCTCGTCCGGCGCACTTCCGGCCAGGGAGCCTGACCATGGGCTGGACGCTGGGCCGCTATTTCTTCTTCCGTTACGTCTCGATCACCTTCTGGTTCTTCCTCGGCCTGCTGGCGCTGGTGTTCCTGATCGACTTTACCGAGCTTTCGGGCCGCACGACCGGGCTGCCCGGCTTCACCTACGGCACAGCCTTCGCCATTTCGGCGCTCAGGATGCCGATGATCATGCTGCAGACGGTGCCGTTCGTCGGACTGTTCTCGGCAATGGCAACGCTGGTGTCGCTCAACCGCCGTTACGAGCTGGTGATCGCCCGCTCGGCCGGCGTCTCGGCCTGGCAGTTCCTGTTTCCGTGCTGCGTCGGCGCGCTGATGTTCGGCGTGCTGTCGGTCGCCGTGATCAATCCGATCGCTGCGCACGGCTTTTCCTGGTCCGAGCAGATGGAGAACGACCTCAGGGCCGGCAAGTCGAACGCCGTGACGACCAACGTCACGCCGTGGCTCAGGCAAAAGACCGAATCGGGCGACACCATCATCGGCGCCCGCGCCATCCTCAATCAGGGGCTGGAGATGGCGGACGCGGTGTTTTTCATCCTCGACCCGCAGGGCAACATCGCCGAACGCAAGGATGCAGCCAAGGCCTTCCTGCGCGACGGCTATTGGGACTTGCAGGACGTAAAGGTCTTCAAGGGGGGCAATATCCAGGCGCTGGCGTCCGACAGGGTGCCGACCAATCTCAAGCCGGAATTCGTGCAGGAGCGCCTGGCGCGCCCGGAAACCATCCCGTTCTACGAGCTGCCGCGCAAGATCGAGGTTGCGCGTTCCTTCGGACTCAAGGCGAACGCCTTCGCCATGCAGTTTGATTCGCTGGTTGCCTTGCCGTTCCTTCTCGTCGCCATGACGCTGATTGCTGCAACGGTTTCAATGCGATTTGCACGAATGGGACAGTCGGCAACGATGATTCTGGGTGGCGTCGTGGCCGGCTTTCTGCTTTATGTCGTTTCGGTACTGGTCAAGGCATTCGGTGTAGCCGGATTCGTGCCTACTGTGGTGGCTGCATGGGTTCCGGTTGTCGTGGCTATGTTCTTTGGGGTGACGTTTCTGCTATACAAGGAAGACGGCTAGTGAGGGAGGCGGTTTTGCGCAGCCATAGGCAGGCCGGTTTGGCACGCCTCTATGGGGCGACTGCCTTGGCGTGTCTGTTCGCTTGCGCGGTGCCGACGGCATCCGCGCTGGCGCAGCAGATCACTGCCAAGTCCGTCCCTTCCGGCACGCAGATGCTGCTGGCCGCCGACACGCTTGTCTACGACAACGACAAGCACACGGTGACGGCCGTCGGCGGCGTGCAGATCGACTATGGCGGCAACAAGCTGGTCGCCCAGCGCGTGGTATACAACCGCGACACCAAGCGCCTCGTCGCCAGCGGCGCCGTCGAGTTGATCAACAGCGACGGCACCAAGGTCAATTCCGACCATATCGACATCACCGACGACTTCGCCGACGGCTTTCTCAACGCGCTGCGCGTCGAGACGGTGGACAAGGCCTATTTCGCCGCCGAGAGCGCGGAGCGCATGGGCGGCGTGCTCACCACCTTCCACAACGGCGTCTACACCGCCTGCGAGCCTTGCGAAGACAAGCCGGACAAAGCGCCGACCTGGCGCATCAAGGCGCGAAAGATCATCTGGAACGGCGAGAAGAAGACGGTCCGCTTCGAAAACTCGAATTTCGAGTTCTTCGGCTTCCCGCTCGCCTATCTGCCGGCCTTCGAGATCGCCGACCCGACGGTGAAGCGCAAGAGCGGCTTCCTGATCCCCGGCATCGTCTACAACAACCATCTCGGCGTCGGCATCAAAGTCCCCTATTATTTCGCCCTGTCTCCGACCTATGACCTGACCGTCACCGGCAGCGGCTATACCAAGCAGGGTTTCCTCGGCGAGGCCGAGTGGCGCCAGCGCTTCAACAACGGCCAGTACACGCTGAAGATTGCCGGCATCAACCAGCAGGATCCGAACGCGTTCATCGATACGCGCACGCTCGACATCAACCATGGCCATAACGTCAATTCCGGCCCGGAAGGCGACCCGAACAAGTTCCGCGGCATGATGGGCACCAAGGGCCAGTTCGCCATCAATGAGCGCTGGGATTTCGGCTGGGACGTGCTGCTCCAGACCGACAAGGAATTCTCGCGCACCTATAACATTGAAGGCTACAACGACCTCGTCCACCAGTCGTCGATCTATCTGACGGGCTTGAGCGACCGCAATTATTTCGACGTTCGCGCGATGCGCTTCGAGGTGCAGGAAGACACGCTCTCCAGCGATCCGACGTCGCGCTCGGCCAAGCAGCCCTGGGTGCTGCCGTCGCTCGACTACGCCTATATTCCCGACACGTCGGTGGCCGGCGGCCAGTTGTCATTCAACGTCAATACACGCGTGATCAGCCGCAACCGGCTGGATGCTGTGCTGGCCAATCCGATCGACAGCACTTCCATCAACAATGTGCGCGGCATCGAAGGCGAGTCGAGCCGGTTGACGACGGAAGCCGAGTGGAAGCGCACCTTCACCACGGATGGCGGTCTGCAACTGACGCCGCTGCTCGCCTTCCGCGGCGATGCCGGTTACGTCAACGCCAATTCGGCTTCGCTCGCCGCCGTCAACCAGATGGGGACGAATCTCGGCGAGGACGACGACATGCGTTCCTCGCTTGCCCGCTACATGGCCACTCTCGGCCTCGAGGCGCGTTGGCCGCTCCTGTTCTCGATGGCGAACTCCAGCCATGTCCTGGAGCCGACGGCGCAGGTCTTCGTGCGCCCGAACGAGCAATATGTCGGCGGACTGGCCGTCCCGAACGAAGACGCGCAGAGCTTCGTCTTCGACGCCACCACGCTGTTCGAACGCGACAAATTCTCGGGCTATGACCGCATAGAAGGCGGCACGCGCGCCAATGTCGGCTTCCGGTATTCAGGCGCCTATGACAATGGCTGGGCCACGAATGCAATTTTCGGCCAGTCCTACCAGCTTGCGGGCGAAAACTCCTTTGCCGCGCCCGACCTCGTCAATGTCGGGGCCGAGTCCGGCCTGGACAAGCAGACCTCGGATTATGTCGGCCTTATCGGCTTCAACAGCCCGAGCGGTTTCTCCGGCTCGCTGAGCGGGCGTTTCGACGAGCAGACATTCGAGGTCAGGCGCGCCGAAGTGAAGGCCGCCTATTCCAGCCTGCCGATATCGCTCAGCGCCAAATACGCCTTCATCGAGGCGCAGCCGCTCTATGGCTTCACCACCGACCGCCACGAGCTCACGCTCGGCGCTTCGACCCATCTGGCGCAGAACTGGCGGCTGTTCGGCACCGGCACCTACGACATCGAGACAAATGTGCTGGTCAAGGACGGCGTCGGCTTCGCCTACAACGATAGCTGCTTCACTTACATCATGACGTATTCGCAGACGCGCGACACCGTCACCAAGGAAGTGTCGCAGAACATCGGTTTCAACCTGTCGTTCCGCACGCTCGGCGATTTCGGTTCGTCAACAAGCGCAGTCGATACCATCCAGTGATCAAGCGGCGGGCGGGCGGTCTCCGAGCCGTGCGCCGGCTGGGGCGCTGATGGGCTTTGGTCTTGATTTGGAGCGTGTTCCTTCGAAAATGGGCGCGTTTCCCAGGGCCATGCGCCGGCGACATCGTTTCGCCGCATAAGATGGGCATGGGGTCGACTGCATCCGGCAGGCGTTCGGAGGACGCGCGGCGCCGCGATGGCGGGAAACTCGAGATGGGGAAAAATTAGGAAGGTAAGATGAGGAAATACCTGTTTTCAGCGGGATTCGCGCTTCTGGTGGCGGCCTCCATTTCGGTCACGGCTGTCGTGCGGCCTGCTTTCGCCGCTGAGATCAAGTATGTCGTCAACAACATGCCGATCACCACCGGCGACATCGCGCACCGCGCCGCCTTCTTCAAGCTGCAGCACAAGAAGGGCGATGCCGCGCAGGAGATGATCGACCAGACGCTGCGCCTGGCCGAGGCCAAGCGGCTCGGCATCCACATCACCGACCAGCAGGTCGACGCCGCCTACCAGCGCTTTGCCTCGGGCAACAAGATGCCACTGGCGAAACTCGACGCGATCATGGCGCAGTCGGGCGTCACCAAGGAACATTTCAAGGAATTCATCCGTGCCCAGATGGCCTGGAACCAGGCGCTCAGCTCGCGCTACCGCTCCGGCGAAGGCGGCTCGGTGACCGAGCAGGATGCCGTGCGGCGCATGCTGGACAAGGGCGGCGCCAAGCCGACCGCGACGGAATACATGCTGCAGCAGGTGATCTTCGTGGTTCCGGCATCGGAGCGCGCCGGCACGCTCGCCAAGCGCAAGCGCGAGGCCGACGCCATGCGCGCCCGCTTCAGCGGCTGCAACACTACGCGGGAATTCGCCAAGGGCCTGATCGACGTCACCGTGCGCGACCTCGGCCGCGTGCTGGCGCCGCAATTGCCGTCCGACTGGGCCGAGCAGATCAAGGCGACCAAGGTCGGCGCCGCGACGCCGACGCGCGAGACCGAGCGTGGCGTCGAGTTCATCGGCATCTGCTCCTCGCGCGAGGTTTCCGACGACAAGGCCGCGCAGATGGTGTTCCAGGCCGAAGGCAGCAACGACAAGGACGCCGACGAGCTCAGCAAGAAATATGTCGCCGAGCTGCGCCAGAAGGCCAAGATCGTCGAACGCTAGAGCCGGATGATTTCAGGTCGAGTCGACCTGAAATCTGAATCCGCCTCTAAATCAAAGAGATAGAGCATGATGTCGTCCGAAAGCCGCTGCACACTTTTCGGCATCATGCTCTGAGCGACAAGCGTGCGATGCCGCAGCCAGCCGACCGCATGAGCACGCAGAAGACCCACGCGCCGCTGGCGCTCAGTGTCGGCGATCCCTCGGGCATCGGGCCCGAGATCGCCATCGCCGCCTGGCAAGCTGGCGACAGCGCCGGTGTGCCGCCCTTCTATCTGCTTGCCGACCCCGCTTTGATCGAAGCCCGCGCCCGCCTGGTCGGCGCGAATGTGACGATCGCCGAGACCTTGCCCGGACAGGCGGCGCACCACTTTGCCCGGGCTCTGCCTGTCGTTCCGCTCGATGCGCGTCATTTCGACAGCCCGGGACAGCCGAACCCCGCCAACGCCGCCGGCACCATCGAGGCCATCGACCGCGCCGTCGCCGACTGTCTCACCGGGCACGCCGCGGCGATAGTCACCTGCCCGATCTCCAAGAAGCCGCTTTATGACGCCGGATTTGGCTTTCCCGGCCACACCGAATATCTGGCGCACCTGGCTTCGCGCCACACCGGCAGGGATGTGACGCCGGTGATGTTGCTGGCGGGACCCGATCTGCGCACTGTTCCAGTGACCATCCACATCGCTTTGGCCGAAGTGCCGAAGCTGCTCACGACGGAGCTGATCGTCGCGACCGCGCGCATCACCGCCGCCGATCTCGAGGCCCGCTTCGGCATTGCGCGGCCGAAGCTTGCGATCGCCGGACTCAACCCGCATGCCGGCGAAGGCGGCGCCATGGGCCTGGAGGATGCTGCGATCGTGACCCCGGCCGTCGAGATGCTCAAAGCGGAAGGGATCGACGCGATCGGACCGCTGCCGGCTGACACGATGTTTCATCCGCGCGCGCGCGCTTCCTATGACGCGGCGCTCTGCATGTATCACGACCAGGCGCTGATCCCGGCCAAGACTCTAGCCTTCGACGAGGCGGTGAACGTGACGCTGGGCCTGCCCTTTATCCGAACCTCGCCCGATCACGGCACCGCTTTCGACATTGCCGGCAAGGGTATTGCGCGCGCCGACAGCCTGATCGCTGCGCTAAGGCTGGCGCGCCGGCTGGCCGACAGCGGACGGCCGGCCACCGCCGCGTGAGGATCCATTGAGCGGGCGCACCACAATCGACGGGTTGCCGCCGTTGCGCGAGGTGATCGAGCGGCATGGCCTGCAGGCCAAGAAGGCGCTCGGGCAGAATTTTCTGCTCGACCTCAACCTGACAGGCAAGATCGCGCGCGCCGCCGGCGATCTCGGCGAGGCGACGGTGATCGAGGTCGGCCCAGGCCCGGGCGGATTGACGCGGGCACTTCTCTTCAACGGTGCGCGGCGCGTGATCGCCATCGAGCGCGACGAGCGCTGCCTTGAAGCGCTGGCCGAGGTCTCCAGCCATTATCCCGGTCGCCTGGAGGTCATTCCCGGCGATGCGTTGAAGACGGATTTTGCCGCGCTTGCCGGCGCGGCGAACGGCGGGCCGGTGAAGATCGTTGCCAACCTGCCCTACAATATCGGCACCGAGCTTCTGATCCGCTGGCTGACGGTGGCCGATTGGCCGCCCTTCTACCAATCGATGACGCTGATGTTCCAGCGCGAGGTGGCGGAGCGCATCACAGCGGTCCCGGACAGCGACAGCTATGGCCGGCTCGGCATCCTGGCCGGCTGGCGCACCGAAGCGAAGATCGCCTTCGACGTGCCGCCGCAGGCATTCACGCCGCCGCCGAAGGTCACCTCATCGGTGGTGCATCTGGTGCCGCGCTTATCTCCCCTGTCCGTGGACGCCAGAAAGCTGGGCCGCGTCACCGAGGCCGCCTTCGGCCAGCGCCGCAAGATGCTCAGGCAAAGCGTTAAGAGCCTTGGCGGCGAGGCGTTGCTGACGCGGGCCGGCATTGACCCGACGCGGCGGGCCGAGACGCTCAGCGTGGAAGAGTTTGTCAGGCTGACCAACGCGGTTTGACCGCCAGCGTCACTGGAATCCAGACCCCGGCGCCATAGATAGGCAGGCGAAACAGCCGGAGTCTACAAATGCCTGCCTATGTCATTTCCGATGTCACTATCCGCGACGCGGAGGTGATCGAGATTTACCGAACCCGTGCCGCAGCCTCCATCGCACAGCATGGCGGACGCTACCTTGCGCGCGGCGGCGAGGTGGAGGCGCTGGAAGGCAATTGGAAGCCCGGACAGCTGATCGTCGTCGAATTTCCCGATATGGACAGCGCGCGGCGCTGGTATCGTTCAGCCGAATATGCGGCCGCACTTGAAGTGCGCGACACAGCGCTCAGCCGCAACCTCATTCTGGTCGACGGGATCAGATTGTGACGCAGTGAATTGCCCGAAAACGGCCGCGCATGATAATGTGACCTCATGAAAAACAGAGCTGCCGCCTCGCACCTGAGCAAAACCGGTCAATTCGTTTTGACCCGTGATACAGGCGAATAAATCAGTGCTGTCGAAGGCCTTAAACTGTCTCCACGCATGGGTGCCATCTTGAGGGAAAGCGACACCAAACGATTGAGCGGTGACGAACGCAGAGCGTTGATCGGGGAGCAAGCTCAGCACAGCAAAGCATACGACGTGTGGTTTCGTGCCAAGGTACAAGAAGCGCTCGACGACAGTCGCCCTGACGTTTCCGACGATCAAGCCAAAGCACATTTTACCGAGAGACGGGCGGTAGCGGGTCGCGAGTGATGATCGTCTAGTTCGCCTTTACGCTTCGCGGGCCGCAGGCCGGCGCTGCCCCTCATCCGACCCTTCGGGCCACCTTCCCCCGTAAGCGGCGAGAAGGAAGAGTCACCCCGTCTTCTCGTCCAGCAAGCCCGAAATAAAATCGAACAAACCAGGCCGCCTGTCTCGGCGAAGCCGCTCCGCCGTGACGATGGCGCGGACCTCGGCGAAGGCGCGGTCGAGATCGTCGTTGACGATGACGAAGTCGTATTCCTTCCAATGCTCGATCTCGAGGCGGGCGTTCTTCAGCCTGGTCTCGATGACCGATTCCTGGTCCTCGGCGCGGCGCTTCAGGCGCGCCTTCAATTCCTTCATCGACGGCGGCAGGATGAAGATCGAGACGATGTCGGCGCGCATCTTCTCCTTGAGTTGCTGGGCGCCCTGCCAGTCGATATCGAACAGCATGTCGCGGCCTTCGGCCAGCGCGATTTCGGCCGGCTCGCGCGGCGTCGCATAGCAATTGCCGTGCACTTCGGCCCATTCCAGCAGCGCATCGGAATCGCGCAGCCGCTCGAACTCGCGCATGGTGCGGAAGTGATAGTGGACGCCTTCGATCTCCGAGCCGCGGCGCGGCCTTGTCGTGACGGAGACCGAAAGCTCGAGACTTCCATCGCTTTCGAGAAGATTGCGCGCGATGGTCGACTTGCCGGCGCCCGACGGCGACGACAGCACCAGCATCAATCCGCGGCGGCGGATGCGGGACCCCAGATCCCTGGCGGCCGTCGGCTCCTTGGCAACCATCCCGTCACTCCAGATTCTGGACCTGCTCGCGAAACTGGTCGACCACCGCCTTGAGCTCCAGCCCGATCGCGGTGACCGCGGCAGCGTTCGACTTGGAGCATAAGGTATTCGATTCGCGATTGAATTCCTGTGCCAGAAAATCGAGCTTGCGGCCGACGGCGGCGCCGCTTTTAAGCAGCGCGCGCGCCGAAGCGACATGCGTCTTCAACCTGTCGATCTCCTCGCGGATGTCGGCCTTGCTGGCGAGGAAGGCCGCTTCTTGGTGCAGCCGGATGGCGTCGAGATTGGCCGAAGCATCCGTCAAGAGGCGCACCTGCTCGGCGATACGCTCGCGGATTGCCGCGGGCTCGCGCGAGGGATCGGCCTCGGCCTTCAGCGTCAGCGCCTCGATGATATCGACATGGCCGGCAAGAAGCGCGCCCAGCGCCGCGCCCTCGCTGCGGCGCGCCTGCTCCAGCCCGGCGAGCGCCATCTCGAGCGCAGACAGAATCGCGGCGTCGAGAGTGGCCCGCTCCTCCTCCGTCTCCACGGCTTCGGGAATGTCGAGCACACCGCGCAGGGAGAGCAGGCCGTCGGCGGTGGCGGGCTCGGTGCCGAACTGCTCTTGCAAACGCCTGGCCAGCCCTGCCAGGTCCTTGAGGAACGCCTCGTTGACCACCGGCTGGATTTGCCGTGCGGCGGCGCGGCCGACGGTCAACGTCGCCTGGAAATTGCCGCGCGCGAAACGCTTCTGAACGGTCTGCCGGACGGCCGTCTCCAGCCGGTCGAAACCCTGCGGCAATCTCAGCCTCACCTCGGCGCTCTTGCCGTTCACCGATTTCACCTCCCAGGCTATCGAGGTGCCCTCGCTTTCAGCGGCGCACCGCGCAAAACCGGTCATGCTTTGCAGGCTCATTGCCCTGTCGTCCCCCTGTCGCAGCCAAGGCATGCGTTGCCCAGCGCTGCGCGCCCAAAAATCGCCGGACGATCGGCCGGCGTCCCCTCAAAACATGAATATGGCCTCGCGTCAAAGGACGCATTCTTCTGCGTGGTGCATGTCGTTTGCCAAAACCGCTGGCGCACTTTTGGGCGACATGCAGTGAGTTTCGATGCATGTCGTTTTCCCAAAACCGCTGTGCGCTTTTGGGCGACATGCAATGAGTTTCGATGCATGTCGTCTTCCCAAAACCGCTGCGCACTTTTGGGCGACATGCATTGGCGCCTATTGCGCGTCGTCGCCGCCGGCGTCGCCATTCTCGCCATTGGCCCCGGCATCGCTGCTGTCGGCGTTGCCATCGGGGGCTGCCGGCGCCGTCGTCTGGCCCGAGGCCTTGGCGGCGGCATCAGCCTGCTTCTTCTGCAGCGCCCGGTAACGGGCGACGTTCTGGTTGTGCTCTTCCAGCGTCGCTGCAAAGACATGGCCGCCATTGCCGTCGGCGACGAAATAGAGGTCGTCGGTCTTGGACGGATTGGCGACCGCTTCAAGCGCCGCGCGGCCCGGATTGGCGATTGGCGTCGGCGGCAGGCCCTTGATCATGTAGGTGTTGTAGGGCGTCTGCTTGTCGAGGTCGGACTGGTAGATCGGCCGGTCCGCCGGCTTTCCCTTGCCGCCGAACAGGCCGTAGATGATGGTCGGGTCGGACTGCAGCCGCATGCCCTTGGCCAGGCGGTTGAGGAACACCGCGGCGACGCGGGAGCGCTCGTCGCTCCTGCCCGTTTCCTTCTCGACGATCGAGGCGAGCGTGACGAAGTCGTTGATGTTGGCGATCGGCAGGTCGGCCGCGCGATGCGACCAGACATCCTCGACCAGCTTCTTCTGGTCGGCGACCAGCTTGTCGACCATTTGCTGCCTGGTGGCGCCGCGGGTGAAGCGCAGCGTGTCGGTGGCGATGGTACCTTCCGGCGGCAAGGTCGGCGGCATGTCGCCGGTGAGCGCCTCCTGATCGGCGACACGCTGCAGCGCCTGCTCGACCGTCAGCCCTTCGGGAATGGTAAGCGAGTACATCACCGACTTGCCGCTCTTGAAGAGCTCCATGATGTCGCGCATCGAGGCGCGCGGCTTGATGGCGTATTCGCCGGCCTTGAGCGCCGATTCATTACCCGTGGCGCGCACGCCGAGCCGGAAGATGCGGGCATCGCTGATCAGGCTGCGGCGTTCCAGCTGGTCCGCGATCTCCTGCACGCCGGTGTTCGGCTTGATCATGAAGGTGTCGCCATTGGTGGACGGGCCGGGCTCGACGAAAGCCTGCATGCCGAAATAGAGCGCGGCACCCGAGGCGATGACCGCAAGGATAACCATGGAGAGGAAGAAGTTCAGGAACACGACGAACTGGCTGCGCGAAGCGCGCGAGCGCTTCGACGGCGGCGGCGTGCCGGCTTCCGGGCGCAACGCCTCGGCCGCAGTCTTCGGCATGATCGGCACCTTTGTGCCCTGCCGTGCGAAATCCCCGTCGCCGCCCGGATTTGTGCTCCCAGGATTTGTGCTCATGGCGCCCTACCGTCTGATCTTGCAACGAATCCCCTAGCTACAAACTAGGGGAGAATTTGGCAAAAATGACGGCAGGTGGCGGGACTGCCGGCTGGTTGTCTTTTTCTGAGCAATCCCGGGGCGGAAAGCGCTGAGCACTCTTTCCGGGATTGCTCCCGTTGGCCTTTCAGCCATTGTAGCGCTGGAACACGAGCGAGGCGTTGGTGCCGCCGAAGCCGAAGGAATTCGACAGCGCGACATCGATCTGACGCTGGCGCGGCTTGTTCGGCACGAGATCGATCGCCGTCTCGCGTTCCGGATTGTCGAGATTGATGGTTGCCGGCGCGACGTTGTCGCGGATGGCGAGGATCGAGAAAATCGCTTCCGCGGCACCCGCGGCGCCCAGCAGATGGCCGATCGACGACTTGGTCGACGACATCGAGATCTTCGAAGCGGCATTGCCGACCAGCCGCTCGACCGCGCCGAGCTCGATCGTGTCGGCCATGGTCGAGGTGCCGTGCGCGTTGATGTAGTCGACGTCGGCCGGCGAGAGTTTCGCCCGGTTCAGCGCCGCCGTCATGCAGCGGAAGGCGCCATCGCCATCTTCGGCCGGCGCGGTAATATGGTGGGCATCGCCGGTCAGGCCATAGCCGGTGACCTCGGCGTAAATCTTGGCACCGCGGGCCTTGGCGTGCTCCAGCTCTTCCAGGACGACAACGCCCGCGCCCTCGCCCATGACGAAGCCGTCGCGGTCGCGATCATAAGGACGCGAAGCTGTTTCGGGGCTGTCATTGCGCTCGGTGGAGAGCGCGCGGCAGGCCGCGAAGCCGGCAATCGACAGCCGGGTGACCGGCGCCTCGGCGCCGCCGGCCAGCATCACATCGGCATCGCCCCACATGATCAGCCGGGCGGCGTCGCCAATGGCGTGCGCGCCGGTCGAGCATGCAGTGACTACCGCATGGTTCGGACCCTTCAGGCCGTGGCGGATGGAAACCTGGCCAGAAACCAGATTGATGATCTGTCCGGGGATGAAGAAGGGGCTGATGCGGCGCGGGCCGCGTTCCTTCAGGATCATCGCGTTCTCGGCGATGCCGTCGATGCCGCCGATGCCGGAGCCGATCAGAACGCCGGTGGCGCACTGGTCCTCATGTGTCTCAGGCTTCCAGCCGGAATCGGCCAGCGCCTCGTCGGCGGCCGCGATGCCGTAGAGAATGAACTCGCCGATCTTGCGCAGTTCCTTCGGCTCGAGCACAGCCTCCGGATTGAAGGTGCCGTTCGAGCCGTCGCCGCGCGGAATGATGTGGGCGATCTTGCAGGCAAGATCGTCCACCTCGAATTCGGTGACACGCCGGCAGGCGCTGCGGCCGGAGAGCAATTCCCGCCAGCTATGCTCGACGCCCATGCCGAACGGCGAAAGCAGGCCAAGGCCCGTGACGACGACACGCCTCATCGCAGGTCCTCCCCGGTTATGCCTGCGAAAGAACTCAGGCCGAGGCCTTGTCGATATACTTGACGGCGTCGCCGACGGTGAGGATGGTCTCGGCCGCATCGTCCGGAATCTCGACGCCGAACTCTTCTTCGAACGCCATGACGAGTTCAACCGTGTCGAGGCTGTCCGCGCCCAGATCGTCGATGAAGCTCGCCTGCTCCGTCACCTTGTCGGCATCGACGCCGAGATGCTCGATGACGATCTTCTTGACGCGCTCTGCGGTGTCACTCATTTGGGGCAATCCTCGTCTTAGGTTGTCTATCTTCGTTAGCGGGCGGAATGCCGCTAATCAAGCTGAAAGATGGTCTTGCGGGCAACGCAACGCCACAGGACCGGTTTTTGCCCGAACCGCCGGGTTGCGGGCCGCATTACACGAAAAATGACGGGCGTCCAAGCCGAAATGGCTGTTTTCACAGGCGCCCGCCCTGCCTCAGATCATTGCCATGCCGCCGTTGACGTGAATGGTCTGGCCGGTGACATAGGCCGCCTCATTGGAGGCGAGATAAGCGACGGCGGACGCCACTTCAACGCTGGTGCCCATGCGCCGGGTCGGGATCGCGGCCATGATCGTCTCTTTCTGCTTGTCGTTGAGCTTGTCGGTCATGGCCGATTCGATGAAGCCCGGGGCGACGCAGTTGACGGTGATGTTGCGGGTGGCGATCTCCTGCGCCAGCGACTTGGAAAAGCCGATCATGCCTGCCTTGGAGGCGCAGTAGTTGGTCTGGCCGGGATTGCCGGTGACGCCGACCACCGAGGTGATGTTGATGATGCGGCCATGGCGGCGGCGCATCATCGGATGGGTCAGTTCGCGGGTCAGCCGGAACACAGCGGTGAGGTTGACCTCGATCACCGAATCCCAGTCGGCGTCCGACATGCGCACGAACAGGCCGTCCTTGGTGATGCCGGCATTGTTGACCAGGATGTCGACGCCCTCGAGATCGGCCTCCGCTTTCTGGCCGAGCGCCTTGACCGCGTCGCGGTTCGTCAGGTCCGCCGGAAACAGTTTTACGCGGTCGCCCAATTCGCCCGCCAAGGCTTCCAGCTTCTCCACACGGGTGCCGTGCAGGCCGACGATCGCGCCCTGGCTGTGCAGCACCCTGGCGATCGCCTCGCCGATGCCCCCCGATGCGCCGGTGACGAGCGCCTTGCGGCCGGTCAGTTCGAACATATCTTCAACCTCATTTTTCCAGACGGCTGCAAGCAGTCGCGCTCCGTATACGTCATATCGTCCAAGTCACGCTAGACAAGCATCGGACTTGGCGAAGGCCTCCTTCCCGTCGTCATCCACGGGCGGAGCGGGAGCGAAGCGGACGCGTAGACCCGAGGATCCATGCCGTGACATTGGCCGAAGGATGCAACGGAGCAGAATTCTGCACCGCGGCGGCACTTCCAAGTCACGGCATGGATTCTAGGGTCTGCGCTGCGTCGCTTCGCTCCTTGCTCCGCCCTAGAATGACGAAAACGGGGCCTCACCCCAAAGCCGCCAGCGCGGCCTCGACTTCCGCCGCCGTGCCCACGGCGCCGGTGGCGATGTCGCGGTTGATGCGGCGCGCCAGGCCCGACAGCACCTTGCCTGCGCCGACTTCATAGAGGCTCGCGACGCCGTTGGCGCCAAACCATTCCACCGTCTCTCGCCAACGTACGCGGGCGACCACCTGCTCGACCAGGCGGCGGACGATCTCATCGGGGTCGCTGGTCGGGGTTACGGTGACGTTCGAGACGATCGGAACCACCGGCGCGGATTTCGCGACACCGGCCAGCGCCTCGCGCATTATGTCGGCGGCAGGCGTCATCAGCGCCGAATGAAAGGGGGCGGAAACCTGCAGCATCAGCGCCCGCTTGGCGCCTTTTTCGGTGCACAGCTTCGCCGCCAGCTCGACCGCCGGCCTGGCGCCGGAGATCACCAGCTGGCCGCCGCCATTGTCGTTGGCGACCTGGCAGACGGAGCCGTTGCCGACCTCGCGAGCTGCCTCGGCGCAAGCGGCCTCGACGTCGGCCTGTTCCAGCCCGATGATCGCGGCCATGGCACCCTCGCCGGCCGGCACCGCCGCCTGCATGGCGTTGCCGCGGGTCCGAAGCAGCCGCGCCGCGTCGCCGACCGAAACGAAGCCGGCCGCAGCAAGCGCGGAATATTCACCAAGCGAATGGCCGGCGACATAAGCCACCTTGTCCTTCAGCGAGAAGCCGCGCGCTTCGAGCGCGCGCATCGCCGCCAGCGACACCGCCATCAGCGCCGGCTGGGCATTGGCGGTCAGCGTCAGCGTCTCTTCCGGCCCTTCCCAGATGAGTTTCGACAGTTTTTCGCCGAGCGCTGCGTCCACTTCCTCGAAGACGCGACGCGCTTCGGGGAATGCATCGGCGAGGTCCTTGCCCATGCCGACGGCCTGGCTGCCCTGTCCCGGAAAGGTGAATGCGACGGCCATTTTGAGGTCTCTCCAGAGGCTGGTTTTGTCTGCCTCTGGCGCAAGGCGGACAGCCAAGTCAAGCCCGCAGGCGTCTCTTCGGCCTGCATTTCGGTCGGAAATCCTGCTGACTGCCTGTTCCAAAAGGCCTTTTACTTGATCACACCTGATGAAAACCGCTCACGTTTAGTTTGCTGGCTCTTCTTATTTCCGCCACAGGCGCTAGCTTTGCGTGACATTTCGATGACAGTGGCGTGACGCGAGTGGAAGACGCGTGACAAGGGCCGGGGAAGCAAAGTGGCAAGGATCAGGAAAGGCGCGGCCAAACCCGCGCCGCAATTTTTGGAAGACGATCCGTCCACCGGCTATCTGCCGGGACGAGCCTGGCCGACCGTACGCTACGGCCTGTCGACGCTTCTTGCCTCAGCCCTGCTCGTCTTCGCGATCGAGCTGATCGTACGCGGCGATTTCTTCGGCACAGTCGATTTCTTCATGCAGCCCTTCAAGCCCGGCTGGACCACCATCATCGTCTTCGCCCTGGTGCTGCTCGGGCTGGACGCCATACTCGGCCGAAGCCACCAGAGCCTGATGATCGTGGCGCCGCTGACGCTGGCGCTGGCCTTTGTCGGCCACCAGAAATCGCGTTACCTCGGCGACCCGCTCTATCCCACGGATTTCCTGTTCGCCCGCCAGATCATGGCGCTGATGCCGCTCCTGGTGCGCGAGCGCCCGTGGACGGCCGTCATGCTGGCGGTCGGCATCGTCGGCGGTCTGACGCTGCTCGTCTACGGCTGGCGGACCTGGCGCCGGCGAGTACCCATCCTCAGCCGCAAGGGCCGCCTGGCGCGGCTGGCGCTTGCCGTGCCGCTGCTCGCCTTCTTCGTCTCGATCATGGACTACGCCACCTTCTCGTGGACGCGCGACCGGCTGCAGATCATCCCGATCATGTGGGACCAGAAGGAGAACTACGCCTCCAACGGCTTTGCGCTGGCCTTCGCGATGAACGTGCCGATGGCGCATGTCGCGGCGCCGCCCGGCTATTCCGAGAAGACGATGGCCGCGATCCAGCGCCCCGACGTCGCCGCTTCCATGCCGGACGAGAAGCCGGATATCGTGGTGGTGATGAGCGAATCCTTCTGGGATCCGACGCACCTGCCCGGCGTCACCATCAAGCCCGACCCGATCCCGACGGTCAGGGCGTTGCGCTCCGGCTCGATGTTCTCGCCCGAGTTCGGCGGCATGACCGCCAATATCGAGTTCGAGGCGCTGACCGGCTTTTCCAACGCCTTCCTGCCGGCCGGCTCGATCCCCTATCAGCAATATGTGCGCACCCCGACCCCGTCGCTGGCGACCTTCCTGAAGAGCCAGGGTTACCGGGCGCGCGCCATCCATCCCGGCACCAACTGGTTCTGGAACCGCGGCGCCGTCTATGCCGATTTCGGCTTCAACGACTTCCGCTCCGAAGAGACGCTGCCGCCGATGGAAAAGCGCGGGCCGCTGGCTTCCGACGCGGCGATGACCGACGAGATCATCCGCGAGGCCGACACCAGCGACGATCCGGTGTTCCTGTTCGCCGTCAGCCTGCAGAACCACGGTCCTTACGAGCCCTACCGCTACTACAACCCGACGCATTCGATCGACGCGCCGATCAGTTCCTGGGCGCGGGAATCGCTGCTTTCCTATGCCGAGGGGTCGGCCGACGCCGACCGCGGCCTGCAGCGCCTGATCGACTGGGCGAAGGCCCGCCAGCGGCCGACCATCATCGCCTTCTTCGGCGACCATCTGCCGCCGCTCGGACCCGTCTATGTCGAGACCGGCTTCCTCAAGGACAATGTCGCGCCGCGCAAGGAGCCGGCGGTCGCCGCGCTCGAACACCACGATACGCCTTTGGTTATCTGGTCGAACCGCTCCGGTCCGGTCGAGAACATCGGCTCGGTGAGCCCGGCCTTCCTGCCCTATCATATCCTGACCACGGCAGGCATCAGCCACCCCTATTACACCGGCTTCCTCGGCGCGCTGCGCGAACACTACCGGGTGGTCGACCGCAACCTGCTCCTGTCGCCCGTGGGCGAAGCAACGCCGGATTGGGCGAGGCAGAAGCAGATCGATCCGAAGATCAACGATTTCCGGCTCATCCAATACGACATGATGTTCGGCAAGCGGCTCTCGGCGCCCGATTTCTTCCCCGAGACGGTGAACAGGCTGGTCGCGCATACAAGCTGAGCTGACCGGCGGTCACAGCCGATCACAGCTATCCCGGCGCGAAACGATGTTTCGATGCCGGGCCTTGGAAAGGTTTTGTCGCTGCGATTTAGAGCAATTCCAGGAAAAGTGTGAGCGGTTTTCCGTCCGAAATTGCGTAACAAACAAGGAGATAGGGCGTTTCGCCGTTTCCGTGAACGGTGAACGCGCTAGACGTCAAAAGCCTGGAACGGGCTGGACCTTTCCACTCAGCCGAGCGCCAAGCGTCAAAGCGGCCGGAAAATTCTTGATCACGGCGCGCATGGCCGACGCGCCACCTGGCCCAAGCGCTATTTTGGCAATCAAGGCCGCGGCACGCAGACGGGTCGAGAATTGCCGACGCCATTCGCGTTCGTAGCGATGCCCAGCGGCGTCGCGGTCCTCGTGACCTTTGCCCGATGCGATCAGTTCTCGCGCAAGCAGCCAGCCCGATTGCAGCGCCATCGAAATCCCTTCGGCGATGACAGGATGCGACTCGCCCGCGATGTTGCCGACACGGAAGATGCCCTGATCGTAACCGGCCCGGATGCCCGGATGAATCGGTCCCGCAGCCAGCCATGGGCCATCCAATTCGGCACCTGCCAGCGCAGTTCGCACGCCTCGGCACGAGGCCAGGACGTGGCGCGATACCGCATCCGCCGCCGCAATATTCCCAAAGCGCCGGCGCAGCCCGGATAGAACATCGCGGCGGATACAGCAGGAGATTGAAACCCGGCCATTGTCCGCAGTTACCATCCCGCCATATCCGCCTGGGAATACCAGCAGCGGCATCAGATCGGGCGCCAGCGCGGCGCCGGTAAAATGCGCCTTGAAGCCGAAAAGGTCGGAGGGGTGGCTGGTTCTTTCAAGCTGGCTCGGAAGTTTCCCAGTTTCCCAGGATCCGTGCGCGGCAATGATGACGGGTGTGCTGAGCAGCTTCTGTTGCTGGTCAGATTCCACAGTCAGAAATTGCAAGTCATCGCGCCGGCGGATAGCGACTGCCTTGCAAGGCTGGAGGATCTCGACACCCGCACGTTCGGCAGCCTGCAGCAGGATGGTGTCCAGACGATCGCGGCCGAGCGCGCGGCCGAGACCCGTCTTGGCGCTCGGCATTCGCGCCTGCGCCGAGACATCGCCCGAAAAGAACCCGACGCGCCTTATCTCGGGGCCGGCTTCCGCGCGCCAGCTCTCGCCGACGCCCAGCTGATCGAGCAAGGCAAGGCTGGTGCCCGACATGAATTCGCCGCAGACCTTGCGGCGAGGAAATGCCACCTTCTCCACCATTGCCACCGACCAACCATGTTGGGCGAGTGCAATGGCGGTGGAACTTCCGGCAGGACCGGCACCGATGACAATTGCGTCGTGCATCATTTCGTATCGAGCGTGCTCGCGCCAACAAAACCTTGCGTAAACAGGCCTCTGCGGCCCTCCATCACGGGCGTTCCACCTGACAGTTGCCACAATTGTGAAAGTTCCGTGCCACGAAAACCGGCGCGCACACTTTGCGCTGCATCATTCAGCGTTACCGCACAGGCGCCGATCAATCGCAGAAACCCTGTCGCCAAAAGCGGCACCTTGGCTCTCAACGGCTCCGTGGCGATGAGCATCGGGGCCATCGTCATCATCCGAGAAAACAGCTCCTGCAGGCGCATGTCGTCGAAGTGGTGGAGGATAAGGTTGGCGCAAACAAGGTCGAAGGGCCTGTCCTGGGTCCAATCGAACAGATCCGCAGTCACGGGCTGCGCCCGCCAGCCCAATTCAGCGAAAGAGCTGCGCAAGTCCTCGCCTATCAGGCCGATCCTGTCGACCATGACGATCTCGACGTCGGGCCAATGGCGCGCCATCAGCCGCGCCACCGCCAGCATGAACTTTCCGTCGCCGGCGCCTATTTCGAGGATGCGCAGCGGCGGCTTTTGCACGTTTTGCCGCATCAGCGATGCCATGATCCTGGCCTGGAACATCAATGCATTGATGCGAACGAGATCGCGACGGGATGCAATCGCACGGGGATCGTCAGCCGGGAGGCCGTCGAGGAGTTCTGGCTCCAGATGCCGGATGTCTATGTCGGTCATGCGATGGATCGGAAATCTAGGTTTCAGCCGGCAATCCGGCAAATAGAATTCGGGTCGTTCCTTCATGGCCGCGCGCTGCTGGGTCGCGGAACCCGCATTTGAACCCACCCGGATACCGAAGAAAGTCGGTCCCTTCATGCGACATCGGAGGCTGATATCACAGTTTGCTAATGAGAAATATCGGCACCGCGCAATAAAATGCTCTATGCAGGCGTTTACCTTAGGAACGCTTCTCCAATTCGCAGACCTTATGAGCCCGATTGCGCTCATGCTCGGAGCTATTTTGTCCCCTCAAGCGTATCTGAACGGCATTGCCACGTGTGTCCCCGAACATGACGTGCATCGGTTCTTCCTCGGCTATGGAGCCTCGCTGCTTGAAAACGACGCGCAGCGCCTTGCGCTCTTCGAGCGAATGGTCGCTCTGGCCGGGATCGAACATCGCTATTCCTGCTTTGCGCCTGCCGACGATCCGCGCGGCGGGGCAATCGACCGCGACGGCACCTCGGTCAGAGGCTCGTTCGCCAGCACCGCAATGCGTATGCGGATGTACGAAGCCGCCGCACCGGAGCTCGCGCAAAGGGCCGTCGACAGACTTCTGGCCAACGACGACCGCTCGCTGATCACGCATTTGATCGTGACGAGCTGCACCGGCTTTTCGGCGCCCGGCATCGACCTCGAGCTGGTGCAGCGATGCGGCCTGTCGACGTCGGTCGAGCGCACCATAATCGGCTTCATGGGATGCTATGCCGCCATCAACGCCTTGAAGCTGTCGCGCCACATCGTGCGATCGGATCCGAAGGCCCGCGTGCTGATCGTCAACATCGAATTGTGCACGCTGCATTTCAAGGAGGCCACGGAGCTCGAGAAGCTGATCTCGTTCTGTCTATGGGGCGACGGTTGCGCGGCCTCGCTGGTGACAGCCGAGCCGCACGGCATCCTGCTCGAAAGCTTCCACGCGATCGTGGCGGCGGAGCGCAAGGAGCTGATGAGCTGGAATATCCGCGACGACGGCTTTGACATGGTGCTGTCGGGCCAGGTTCCTGGCGCTGTCCGTGAGACGCTGCGCAACGAGCATCGGGCGATCCTCGGCGGCAGGCCCGCCAAGGAGATCGATTTGTGGGCGGTCCATCCCGGCGGCCGCTCGGTGCTCGACGCGGTCGAGCGGGCGCTCGAACTGAAGCCGACTGCGCTCGCCGCATCGCGCGAAGTGCTCCGGCAATACGGCAACATGTCGTCGGCCACCGTAATGTTCGCGATGGCTGAAATGCTGAAGGAGCCGTCGGGCTTGCTCGGCTGCGGCATGGCGTTCGGGCCGGGATTGACCACCGAGACCATGATGTTCCGGACTGCCTGATGAAGTCGAACGCCATCCGGCACCGCGTCCGTGCTTTCGCAGCCCGTTGGCTGGTGCCCTACCTGCCGTATCCGCACTTCATGTGTGTGGCACCTCTTGACGCCGTGTTGCGGGTCCTATGGCGTGCGGAAGGCCGGTTACCTCCCGTTTATTGGCCGCGCCTGATGCTCCTGTTCCTGATTTCGGGCATCAACACGATCGCCTCCCTGCCGGAGCGCGTGATCCTTGGGGCATGGCTGCGGCTGCGACCTCCCCGGATGGAACCGGATAACGCGCCTGTGTTCGTTCTTGGCTACTTCCGCTCCGGGACGACTTTTTTGCAGAACCTGCTGTCGGCGGACCCGGACCTGAGATCGCCGGGCTGGCCGCAGGTCCTGGCGCCTCAGACATTCGTCCTTGGCTGGGCCCTGCTACGCTATCTTTTCGTGCCCTTGCTGCCGTTGACGCGCCTCGACGCGGTCGTGCCGGTTGGCGCCAGGCTGCCGGCGGAGGACGACTTCGCATTGAACAATCTGGGTGGAATGTCGATCCTAGCGGGACGAGCCGTGCTTCCCCGCCGGCAAGCCTTCTTCAATCGGTATCAGGATCTCGACTCGCTTTCGGCGCAAGAGCTGAACCGCTGGCGCTCACATCAGCTCGCTTTCGTCCAGAAGCTCACGCTCGTTGCCGGAGGGCGGCGACTTCTGCTCAAGTCGCCGAGCCACACGGCGCGCGTCCGCCACCTTTTGGAGCTGTTCCCTGGCGCCAAGTTTGTCCACATCTCGCGTCCGCCGGAAGCGGTGTTCCGGTCCAACCTTGTTCTGACGCGCGAGTTGCAGCGTGCGTTCGCCCTGCAGCCGCCGCTGCCCGAGCACGAGCAGGAAGAGATCATCGCCTGCGAATATCTTGCGACGGAGATGCACTATCTGGCTGATAGAACCCGGATCCCAGCCGCCGACCTCGCCGAGGTGCGGCTACAGGATCTCATTGCCGATCCGACGGGCGAGATGAAGCGGATCTACCGCGAACTGGGCCTGCCATTCTCCCAAGGCTGCGAGGAGCGCATGCTGCAAGTCGCCGCGACGTTCGGCAAACAGCCGCGCAACCGCCATCCCGACCTGACGGAAGGGCAGAAAGCGCGCCTAGCCCGCCTCGAACCGCTCGCTTCCAATTTCGGGCATGTGCCTGCGCTGCCTCCCGGGACGGTCAATATTGACAGCCAACCGCGCATTGGATGACATGGCATCATGACGGCAGGCCCATGGTCATACGCAAGCTGGGCAGGTTTGGCCCGGCTGTTGCTCGTTCCTCTGTTGCTCAGCATCTGCGCCCCGCCGATCTCAGCGGTTGCCGACGAGCAAGGCGATGCGATCAAGCTGGTTGAGACCGTGCGCCAGGCGGCGCTCGTGCTCGGGCGCGGCGGGCCCGCCGAGTCGCAGCTCCGCTCGATCTCAGCGGCCTTCGACGGAAAGGGAATTGCCCAAGCCGTGCTCGGGACGCGTTGGCGCAGCGCGAGCGCGGACGACCGCGCCGCGGTGGTCGATGCGCTTCTTTATGCCATCGCACACGGGCTGGCCGACAAGCTGGAACGGACGCAGGACAAGACTTTCACCGTGCTCGGCACAAAGGCCCTGGCCAACGGCGACATACTGGTGCGCAGCGAATTCCGCCGGCAGCTCCGCGGCCCGACGTCCGTGGACTGGCGTGTCCGCCGCTGCCGCGGGCAACTGTGTATCGGCGATGTCTTTGTCGACGGCGGGTCGGTGACCGTGCGGCAGCGGGACCGCATCGGCCAGATCCTCGCCGGCAATGGCGGCTCGATCCCCGCGCTTGTCGTCGATCTCAGGAAAGGCCGGGTATGACTCCTCGCCGGCGCTCATGTCCTCCCTCGTCGAATTGAGCAATGTCGGCCGCCATTTTGACGGCGGCCGCATCGTCGCCGTCGACGACGTGTCACTCGCAATCGGGGATGACGAGACCGTCGCGATTGTCGGACGCAGCGGCAGCGGCAAATCGACGATCCTGAACCTGGTCTGTGGGCTTGACCGGCCGACCCGCGGCGAAGTTCGGTTCGAAGGCCGGGCCGTCAATGGAAGCGCTGCGTGGGCAGCAGTCCGGGCCAGCAGGATCGGCATCGTCTTCCAGAACTTCTGCCTGCTCCCCTCCTTGTCGGCGCGCGAAAACATCGAGGTGGCCCTGCTGGGAAACCTCGGCGGAGCGCAGCAGCGTCGCGCTCGCGCGCTGGAACTTCTGGCGCATTTCGGTCTTGCCGATCGCGCTGCGCTGCGGCCGGCCGAGCTTTCCGGCGGCGAACGCCAGCGCCTTGCCATTGCGCGAGCGCTGGCCAACCGTCCGAAGCTTCTTCTTGCCGACGAACCGACAGGAAGCCTCGACGTGCAGACAAGCCAATCCGTCATGGACATTATCGGCAATGCGCATCGCGAGTTCGGGACCGCAGTGATCGTGGTGACCCATGACGAGGACGTGGCCGCATTGTGCGGACGGCGGGTCGAGATCTCGGATGGCCGCATCCGCTCGGACAGCCGGGCGGCGGCAATCTCAGCGCCCGCACCGGCATCGGGGATCGGCTAGCCCATGACGGAGCTGACCCTGCCCTTGCGCGGTCTCATCGCACGTCCGCTGCGCACTTTGCTCACGGTGCTCGGCATCGCCTTGGCGGTCGCCGGCTTCGTGGCGCTTACCGGCCTGACCGCCGGCGTCCAGCGCTCATTTGCGTCGGGAATCGATGAGAACGGCGCAGATCTGGTGGTTAGCCAGCGCAGCACCTTCAATTTGGTGAGCAGCACCGTGCCCAGAGCGCTCGGCCCGGCGCTTTCGGCGGTGCCGAATGTCGAGGCGGTGTCGGGCGTTCTCCTCAACATCACCACTGCCGACGAGGACGCCAATATCGTCATGGCCGGCTGGCCAAGCGGCAGCTTCCTGTGGAAAGACGTGCCGCTCGTAGCGGGGCGGCTCCCTGTGCCGGGGGACCAGTGGCCGGTGATCCTTGGCCAATCGATCGCCGGCGCATTGGACAAGCGGGTCGGCGATACCGTCGAGCTGCAGTTCCAGCCCTATCGGATCGTCGGCATCGCGTCGTTCTCGTCCATGCTGAACCAGAACAGCGCCATCGTTCCGCTCGAGGGGCTGCAGCAGCTCCTGTCGCGGGAGGACGCCTTTACCTTGTTCGAGGTAAGACTGAAGCGCCCGCTCGACGCCGACGGCATCGCCGCTGCCCGAACCCGGCTCGTTGCAGCCGCGCCGGGATTCGTGGTCGTCGACACCGAGCAGTTCGCCAACAGCATTCGCATCTTCGATCTGCTTCGGGCGATCGCCCGCACGATTTCGCTGGTCGTCATGGCGATGGCCTCGGTTGCGGTCGCCAACACGCTGCTGATGGCCGTGAACGAACGGACGTTCGAGATTGGTGTTCTGGCGGCGCTTGGCTGGGCGCCGCGGCGGATTCTTCGGCTCATCCTCATCGAAGGCGTCTTCATGAGCGCAGCCGGCGGCGTTATCGGCATCGTTCTCGGCGCCCTGACCATGGAAGCGGCGGCGAAGACAAGGGTCGCGGCGGGGCTGATCGTGCCCTATCTGTCAGGCTGGTCGATCGCCCAGGCGCTGATCTTCGTCTTCATCGCCGGTCCGCTCGGCGCACTCTACCCGGCTTGGCGCGCCACGCGCCTTCTCCCCGCTGAAGCGCTCCGCAGGATCTGACTTGCCGTGTCGGCCGGGCAGCGCTCCGGTCCCAGCAAAAGCATCAATCTGTCGTGTAAACGAAACGGCCGGTTCGCAGGTCCGCGGCATCGGCGACGCAGGCCGGGCCTTGCCTTCCTGGCGAATTGCTATATAGACCCGCGCAATCTGCCGGTCCTTGCTGGGGGCTGAACGGAGGGCCGCGGCCTTTTCGAAGGTCGCGACACGAAGCCGGAAGGGCTTCCAGCCTCCCGTGTCTCCGCTCTCGACCGTCTCGTGATGCTCCTTTCTTCCCCGCTCTTTCGCGATCGGGTCAGACAAGTTGCAGAGGCTTAGCCGCGAGGGCCGGTGAGAGAAACGAAGAAAGGCACTTAAACATAATGGCTCTTTACGAACATGTGTTTCTTGCCCGGCAGGACCTGTCGCAGCAGCAGGTTGATGCGCTTGTCGAACAGTACAAGGGCGTCATCACGGCGAATGGCGGCTCGGTCGGCCGGATCGAGAACTGGGGACTGAAGTCCCTCACCTACCGGGTCAAGAAGAACCGGAAGGCTTTCTACACGCTGATGGACATCACCTGCCCGCCGGCCGCGCTCAACGAAATGGAGCGCCAGATGGGCCTGTCGGAAGACGTCCTTCGCTTCCTCACCATCAAGGTGGAAGCGCATGAGGAAGGCGCCTCGGCGATGATGCAGAAGCGCGAAGAGCGCTCCGAGCGCGGCGGTTTCGGCGACCGCGACCGTGGCCCGCGTTCGTTCGGCGACCGCGACCGCGGTGACCGCGGCCCGCGTTCGTTCGGCGACCGCGAAGGCGGCGACCGTGGCCCGCGCCGTCCGCGCGAAGGCGTTGAAGGAGGTGCAGAATAATGGTCGACATCAACCAGATCCCGACCCGGCGCCCCTTCCACCGCCGCCGCAAGACCTGCCCGTTCTCCGGCGCCAACGCGCCCAAGATCGACTACAAGGACGTGCGTCTCCTGCAGCGCTACATTTCCGAACGCGGCAAGATCGTGCCCTCGCGCATCACCGCCGTCAGCCAGAAGAAGCAGCGCGAGCTCGCCAAGGCGATCAAGCGCGCCCGCTTCCTCGGCCTGCTGCCCTACGTGGTTCGCTGAGGCCTGAAACTTCGATGCGGGCGCTTGGCGCCCGCATCCCCCACGGCGACGGGCGCCGCGGTTCAAATCAAATCCCGAGTTGGGGCCGGATGGCCTCTAACTGCCAGGACAGGCAGGACAGCGACAAGAGCGGCGAGCGCCGCAAAGAGCTTCCTGACCTGTTCCAGATCATTGCGCCAGCCTTCCGGCCGGCGCCAACCGAAGGAACGAAACCATGGAAGTCATTCTCCTCGAGCGCATTTCCCGCCTCGGCCAGATGGGCGAGACCGTCAAGGTCAAGGACGGGTTCGCCCGCAATTTCCTGCTGCCGCAGGGCAAGGCGCTGCGCGCCAACGAAGCCAACAAGAAGAAGTTCGAGGGCCAGCGCGCCCAGCTCGAAGCCCGCAACCTGGAGCGTAAGTCGGAGGCCGCGCAGGTCGCCGAGAAGCTCGACGGCAAGAGCTTCATCGTGGTGCGCTCGGCCGGCGAGACCGGTCAGCTCTACGGCTCGGTGTCGACCCGCGACATCGCCGATCTGCTGATCGCCGAAGGCTTCACCGTCAACCGCAACCAGGTCGAGCTCAACCAGCCAATCAAGACCATCGGCCTCTCCAACGTGGCGATCGCGCTGCATCCGGAAGTCGAGGTCACCGTGACGCTCAACGTCGCCCGTTCGGCCGACGAGGCGGAGCGCCAGGCCAAGGGCGAGACGCTGACCACCGCCGAAGCAATCTATGGCGAGGACATCAACGACAACGCCCGGCCGGAGAATTTCTTCGACCCGAACGCCGAATTCGAAGGCGGCGAAGAGAACGCCTGATCTCTGGACCTGATTTGGCACATCCTCCGAAGCGTCGCTTCGGCTCGCAGACGTCCAGGATTTCTGGACCAACGCCCGGGTCTTTGACCCGGGCTTTTTTGTGCCAAAAGGAACTTTTCGACACCCCATATCTTGTGCACATTACAGCGTGGCGCGTCGATTGGACGCGGGCGAGGCGCCGTGGCATTTTCGATCTGGCATTCCAGTCCGATTACCGGGTGATCCGACTGAGGGGACATTTGGTCATGAATATCCTGTTGAAACACGTTCTCGAACGCCTGGTGCGCGCCGGCGACCTCAAGGTGACCGGACCGAAGGGCGCGACGCACAAGTTCGGCGACGGCAGCGGCGAGCCGGTGCATATCCACATCAAGACCACGCATGCCGAGCGCGCCATCACCTTCGATCCGATGCTGGCGGTGCCCGAAGCCTATATGGACGGTGAGCTCGACGTGATCGAGGGCGGCGTTCTCGGCCTGATGCGCATCGCGTTCCAGAACATGGGATCGAGCGGCATCGACGTGACCTGGTCGAAGGCGATCGAGGGGCTGCGCCACGCCTTCCGCCGGCTGCAGCAGATCAACACCGCCGCGCGCTCGCGCCGCAACGTCGAACGCCACTACGATCTCTCGGGCGAGCTCTACAAGCTCTTCCTCGACGAGGACATGCAGTATTCCTGCGCCTATTTCGAACAGCCCGACATGACGCTCGACGAGGCGCAGCTTGCCAAGAAGCGCCACATCGCCGCCAAGCTGAGGCTCAAGGCCGGCCAGACGGTGCTCGACATCGGCTCCGGCTGGGGCGGGCTGGGCCTCTATCTCGCCAAGGTCTTCGACGTCGACGTGCAGGGCGTCACCCTCTCCACCGAACAGCATGGCGTCGCCACCGACCGCGCGCATGCGCAGGGCCTGCAGGACCGCGTGCATTTCGAACTCAAGGATTATCGCCACATCAACGAACGTTTCGACCGCATCGTCTCGGTCGGCATGTTCGAGCATGTCGGCGTCAATCACTACCGCACCTTCTTCGACAAGGCCGCGACGCTGCTCAAGCCCGACGGCGTGATGCTGCTCCATACCATCGGCCGTTCCGGCGTGCCGTGGGCGACCAGCGCCTTCGTCCGCAAATACATTTTCCCGGGCGGCTACATCCCTGCGATGTCGGAGGTGATGCCGGCGATCGAGAAGTCGGGCCTCGTCGTCACCGATATCGAAATCCTGCGGCTGCATTACGCCGACACGCTCAAGCATTGGGGCGAGCGCTTCGCCGCCAACCGCGACAAGGCGAAAGCGATCTATGACGAGCGCTTCTGCCGCATGTGGGAGTTCTATCTCGCCGCTTCCGAGGCCGCCTTCCGCTGGCAGGACCTGGTGATCTTCCAGTTCCAGATCGCCAAGAAGAACGACACGCTGCCGATGACGCGCGACTACATGGCCAAATGCGAGAAGGCGCTGGAGCTGCGCGGTATCGGCCACCAGGAGCCGGCGGCGCCGGCGCCCTCCAAGCCGACCCGCCGCAAGAAGGTGGGGTAGCCGCGCAATGCCGCTTGCCATTGCGGCCTGACGCCACGAAAAAGGTCTCGTTCGCGAGACCTTTTTTCATGACCTACCTCATCTACACCGCAGCCGCTCTTGCCGAGATCGCCGGCTGCTTTTCGTTCTGGGCGTGGTGGCGGCTGGAGAAGTCGGCGCTCTGGCTTCTCCCCGGCCTCGTCTCGCTGGCGCTGTTTGCCTTGCTGCTGTCGCTGGTCGGCACGGATGCGGCGGGCCGCGCCTACGCCGCCTATGGCGGCATCTACATCGCCGCCTCGCTCGGCTGGCTGTGGCTGGTCGAAGGCGTGCGTCCCGACCGCTGGGATCTGGCCGGCGCTGCGCTCTGCATCGTCGGCGCCTCGGTCATCCTGCTCGCTCCAAGGGGAGCCTGAGATGGAACTGCCCGCCCCGCTCCGGCAAGGCGTCGACAGCCTCTTGGAGAAGGTACCATTGCCGGCGCTGAAGCAGGCGGCGCGGACGCTCTCGGAACGCTACCGCGCCGAGCTGCGCGACGGCCGCCTGCATATGGGCGAGGACATGGCCGTCAAGGCCTATCTGGCGACGCGGCTGCCCGCCACCTATGCCGCCGTGCGCGCCAGCCTCGATGCCTTGATCGAGGCTCGCCCCGACTTCCGGCCGGCGAGCCTGCTCGATGTTGGCGCCGGACCTGGCACCATGCTTTGGGCCACGACCGACGCCTGGCCTGAGCTGGAACGGGCAGTGCTGGTCGAGGCAAGCGCTGCCGTGCGCAAGGTCGGCCAGGCGCTCGCGGAAGGTGCGATCACGGCCCGCGCCGACTGGATCGCCGGCGACGCGACCATCGATCTCGACGGCATCATGCCCGCCGACCTCGTCAGCGCCGCCTATGTGCTGGACGAGATCGTGCCTTTATCCCTGCCGAGGCTCATCGACCGCCTCTGGCGGCTCACGGCCGACACGCTGCTCATCGTCGAGCCCGGCACGCCCGCCGGCTGGCAGCGCATCCTTGCCGCGCGCCGCCAACTGATTGCGGTCGGCGCGCATGTTTCGGCACCTTGCCCGCACGCGGCGCCCTGCCCGCTCGCACCGCCCGACTGGTGCCATTTCGCGCGCCGCGTCGCCCGTTCGCGCCTGCATCGCCTGGTCAAGGAGGCCGAGGTGCCATGGGAGGACGAGAAGTTCATCTACCTCGCCGCCTCCCGGCAGCCGGCGCCGGCGCATTCGGCGCGGGTGATCGCGCCGCCAAAGGGGGGCTCCGGCAAGGTGGTGCTAAAACTGTGCCAACCCGACGGCAGCGCCGGCGAGCGCCTGTTCAGCAAGCGCGACGGCGAGTTGTTCAAGGCGGCGCGACGGGCTGACTGGGGCGACACGCTGGACTGAGGGAGCGTAGGCCAATGAAATCGGGAGAAGACGTATCGTCGATACCCGTCGCTACTTTGGAGATCAGCCGACGCGCGCGAACTTCGTCATCCACGGGCGGAGCGACGCGAAGCGGCGCGCAGACCCGAGGATCCATTCCGTGACGTTGCGCGAAGAATGAAGGCGTCGCAGAACGGAGCTCGTTCTGGCTCGCCGCGACGCTCACAGGTCACGGAATGGATCCTCGGGTCTGCGCGCGTCGCTTCGCTCCTTGCTCCGCCCGTGGATGACGACTTCACCAACGTTTCGGCTAATCTCGAAGGTGAACGCCCAAAAGAAGCAGCTCGCTACTTTGGCGATCAGCGAGGACGTCCGCGATTCTTTGCGCGAGCGGATGCGGCTGGTCGGTTGTGAGCGAGCGTCCGACGACAATCGGTCGCCCGAATGTTCTTGCTTCGTTCCAAATTTGCAACTAAGAATGGCCGCTTGCCGAGTCAACCGGAATCAGGCCCCCGGAATACTGTCCTGTGGATGGTTTGCCGATCCTGTGAACATTGGGGCGTCAAGCTGGTTGGACCGAGGGTGTTGCAGAAAGGTCAGCATCGAATCTTCCCGTTCTGATATCGAGGACAGCGGGATCAAAACCGGGGATATCATGGCAGAGGCGGCACTGAAATTCGGCGCGGCGGAAACGCCGCTCTATCGCGAGGCACCGAACAACATCGAGGCCGAGCAGGCGCTGCTCGGCGCCATCCTCGTCAACAACGACGCCTTCTATCGTGTCTCCGATTTCTTGAAGCCGGCGCATTTCTACGAGCCGCTGCACCGCCGCATCTTCGAGATCGCGGCCGAGCTCATCCGCATGGGCAAGATTGCGACGCCGATCACGCTCAAGACCTTCCTGCCGGCCGACGAGAAGGTCGGCGACATGACGGTGGCGCAATATGTCGTGCGCCTCGCCGTCGAGGCCGTCACCGTCGTCAACGCCACCGACTATGGCCGCGCCATCTACGACCTTGCGACGCGCCGCGCGCTGATCACCGTCGGCGAGGACATGGTCAACATCGCCTATGACGCGCCGGTCGACATGTCGCCCTCCGACCAGATCGAGGATGCCGAACGGCGGCTGTTCGAGCTTGCCGAAACGGGCCGCTATGACGGCGGCTTCGAGAGCTTCAACGATGCGGTCAAGACCGCCGTCGACATGGCCAACGCCGCCTATATGCGTGACGGCCACCTGTCGGGCATCGCCACCGGCTTGCGCGACCTCGATCGCCGCATGGGCGGCCTGCAGCCCTCCGACTTGATCGTGCTCGCGGGGCGCCCGGGCATGGGCAAGACCTCCTTGGCCACCAACATCGCCTTCAACATCGCCGAGGCTTACGTTCCGGCGCAGCAGGCCGATGGCAGCTTCAAGGCCGCCAACGGCGGCGTCGTCGGCTTCTTCTCGCTCGAAATGTCGTCGGAGCAGCTCGCCACCCGCATCATCTCCGAGCAGACCGAGATCTCGTCCTCGAAGATCCGCCGCGGCGAGATCACCGAGATGGATTTCGAAAAACTCGTCGCCTGCTCGCAGACGATGCAGAAGATCCCGCTGTTCATCGACCAGACCGGTGGTATCTCGATCGCGCAGCTTTCCGCCCGCGCGCGGCGTCTGAAGCGCCAGCGCGGCCTCGATCTCATCGTCATCGACTATATCCAGCTGATGCAGGGCTCCTCCGCGCGCGCCTCGCAGAACCGCGTGCAGGAAATCACCGAGATCACCACGGGCCTGAAGGCTCTGGCCAAGGAGCTCGGCGTGCCGATCATCGCGCTGTCGCAGCTGTCGCGTCAGGTCGAAAGCCGCGACGACAAGCGCCCACAGCTCTCGGACCTGCGCGAATCCGGCTCCATCGAGCAGGACGCCGACGTGGTGCTGTTCGTCTATCGCGAGGAATATTACCTCAAGAATCGCGAGCCGAAGCTCGGCACCGAGGAATACATCAAGTGGGAAAACGAGATGAACGAGGCGCGCGGCAAGGCCGAGTGCATCATCGCCAAGCAGCGCCACGGGCCGACCGGTACCGTCAGCCTGGCCTTCCACGGCGAATTCACGCGGTTCTCGGATCTGGCGGAAGAGCATCATCTGCCGGAGAGGTTCGAGTGAGTTGAGACAGGTCTCACTCCGTCACCCCCCTCTCTGTCCTGCCGGACATCTCCCCCTCAAGGGGGGAGATTGGATGTCGCATCGGCTTTCGCCAATCGCCGACGTTGCAAGATGGGCGCCGTCGGCGAAACTGCCGATCTCCCCCCTAGAGGGGGAGATGTCCGGCAGGACAGAGGGGGGCGCTGTCCCGCCGGCCTATCCAATGTTGGGCCGTCCCTAATGGCCAAATCGCGCGTTCAGTTCATCTGCCAGAATTGCGGCTCGGT